>JBDZVU010000045.1:0-24842 GCA_040255845.1 Nitrospiraceae bacterium
GCCAACGGATCGAGGCGGAGCGCAACGGTGAGGAGCGGCACCGCCGACGGGACGGACCATGTCCATGGCGCCGAGCCACCGAGTCCTCCCACGCCGAGGACGAGGCCCGCCCCGGCGGCGACCAGCGCGGGAATGCAGGCGGCGAGCCGCTGCGCGTGCGGCTTGCGCGGCAAGCAGAACGGCAGGACGACGCCTGTTGCGTACCCGGCGAGGAGCAGCCAGAGGGAAGTCAGCATCGGGACGGCCAGTCGGGGATGCGCATGGCTAGAGCCTCGACTGAAGCGGCCGGCCGCTGCGTTGCCGGCAGCGGGCCACCCCTTCCCGTGCCTTGAGGTTGTTGGGATCCGTGCGCAGCACGGCGTTCCAATGATCAAGCGCTTCTTCGTGCTGCCCCAAATCCTCCAGCAACGACGCGAGCTCATGCCGCGTTTGGATGTCAGCCGGACAAGCGGCGAGACGTTTCTGCAACTCGGCCAGCCTGTTGATCCATTCAGTGGACATTAGTGGGTCTTTCTCCGCAGACCTAGATTCAGCCGGCACTTCTGCATGGATGATGCCTGGAGCGAAAGTGCCGAATCCTCAGTTCATTTCGCATGTGGAATCGGCTCGGCAGGAAATCTGGAGGAAGCGGCAGGGGAGAGCTGCAACTTTTGCGCGATTCGCCGCGCGAGGGAGCCCGGAGGACGCAAATCTTGCACGCGGCGATCCAGACGGTGCGCCGGCGTCCTACTCTCGGATGCCGTATTGCTTGATCTTGTACTGGAGGGCTCGCAGGCTGATGCCGAGAAGCTTGGCGGCTTTTTCCCGATGGTTCGTGACTTCGGCCAGCGTGCGGCGGATCGCCTCCCGCTCGATCGCTTCCAGCGACGTCCCCAGGGTCACGACCATCGTACGCGCGTCCTCGGTGCTTGCCTGAATGTCTTCCGGCAGGTGTTCCGGCTGGATCGTGCGGTCCGGGACCGTCACGACCAGGCGCTCCATCAGGTTGCGCAGTTGCCGGATGTTGCCGGGCCAGGCATACAGCCGCAGGAGGCGCATCGTCTCGCGGCAGACCTCCTTCACCTCCCGCTGATGCTGCTCGCAGAACTCGCGCAGGAACGTGTCGACCAACAACGGGATATCGTCGCTCCGCTCACGCAGCGGCGGCAGCTTAATGGGGACGACGTTGAGCCGGTAATACAAGTCTTCCCGAAACAGGCCTTGCTTGACCGCTTCCTCCAGGTTGCGGTTCGTGGCCGCCACGATCCGGGCGTCGATCTTCACGACTTTCGTCCCGCCCAGCCGGCGGAATTCCTTGGTTTCCAGCACGCGGAGGAAATCCACCTGGGACTTCATCGACAGTTCGCCCACCTCGTCGAGCAACAGCGTGCCGCCGTGCGCCAGTTCGAAGCGTCCGGGCTTGGTGGCGAGGGCGCCGGTAAACGCGCCTTTTTCATAGCCGAAGAGCTCGCTTTCGAACAGGTTCTCCGGCAGGGCGCCGCAGTTCAGCGTGATGAACGGTCCGTTGGCTCGGGCGCTCTTGTCGTGGATCGCCCGGGCCGCCACTTCCTTGCCGGTTCCGCTCTCGCCCGTGAGCAGGACGGTGACGTCCGTCCCGGCTACCATCTCGACGAGGTGATACAGCCGCTGCATCGGCTCGCTCTCGCCGACCATTTGCTGGAATTTCGCGCGGACGGCGAGCCGGTCCCTCAAGCGGCGGTTTTCGGCCGCCAACGCATGCCGCTCCAGTGCTTTGGCGATGACGATGGGAAAGCGCTCGCGATCGATCGGCTTGGTGAGATAGTCGTAGGCGCCCAAGCGCATCGCTTCGACCGCCGTGTCGATGGAGCCGAAGGCGGTCATGACGACGGCTTCCGTCTCGGGCCACCGCTCCTTCATGCGCCTCAGGAACTCCATGCCGCCCTGCCCCGGCATGCGGAGATCGGTGATTACCAGGTCGGCCGGCGATTCGTCGAGGAGAGCCAGCGCTTCCTCGCCGGTCCCTGCGGCGCGGACGGTGTGCCCCTGCTTCTCGAGCATGGTGGCGAGCGCCGATCGGATGTTCGTCTCGTCTTCGACGAGGAGGATGCGGGCCGGAGCCGTCATGGCGCGGCCGCCACTGAAGCCGGCGAGCCGGCGGCCGGCAGCCGCAGCACGACGGTGGTGCCGGCTCCGGGCCGGCTGGTCACGGTGATGGTTCCGTGGTGGTCCTGGACGATGCGGTAGGCGATGGCCAGGCCCAACCCGCTGCCATCCTTCTTGGTCGAGTAAAACGGCTCGAACAGGCGCGGCAAATCTTCATCCCGAATGCCGACGCCGTCGTCCTGCACCGCGATCTCGACCCAGAGCTGACCGTCCGCTTCGAAGGCGCGCACGCCGACCCGGCAGACGCCGCCGTCCGGCATGGCTTGAAAGGCATTGACAAGCACGTTGACGAGCACCTGGCTCAATTCCGTTTCGTCGCCCAGCAAGGGCGGCAGTGGGCTCTGCTCGCTGGTCAGGAGCCGGATGCGGCGGTCTTGGGCGTCATACTGAAGCAGCGAGACGATATGCGAAATGAGCTTGTGCGTGTCGATGGACTCCAGCGGAGCCGCCGAGCGGGGGCGCGCGAATTTCATGAAGTTGTCCAGGATCGAGGACAGCCGGCGGGTCTCGGCGTCCAGCACGCGCAGATAGGTGTCTTGGGCCGGGGTCAGAGGCCGATCGGCGCGCAGTTCCTCGTCCAGCAGGTGCAAATTCAGGTCGATCGCGCTGAGCGGATTGCGCAGTTCATGCGCGACGCCGGCGGACAAGGTGTGGAGTCCCGCGAGTTTGTCCGCCACGCGCACGCGGCGCTCCAAGTCGAGCAGGGCGGTGACGTCTTTGAGCACCACCAGCACGCCGGCCGGCCGGCCGTCATCGCCGGTAAGATCTGCCGTGGCGATGCGCACCGTGCGCGCGGGTCCATCCCCAGACCGGTAGGGCATGTCGTGATGCTCCAGGTGCTGGTGGTCGCGCAGCGCGGCGTCGAGCACGATGCGCATCATCGTGTCGGCGGCAAAGACCTCGTCGTACCGGCGGCCCAGGAGTTCGTCGGAGGAGCGCTGCAGCGTGGCGGCGGCGGAGGGATTGACGGCCGTGACTTCCCCGGCGCGGTTTACCGTCAGAATGCCGGTCGGGATGCTTTCCAGGATGTTCCGCGCCAGGCCCTTGACGGCTTCCAGCGTGCGCCGCGTGGTCGTGTCGTGCTGGAACGTAATGACCGCCGTAATGCCGATGGCGCTCAAGAGGAACAGCAGCACCGATATGACGACGAGATCGTGGCTGGCGTGCCAGAGTCCGCCGAACAGCCCCGTCAAATCCTTGCCTTCCGCCAGGCCCTGGACGAGCAGCTGCTCGTGTTGAAGGCTGAAGAGCAGGAACACGGCGACGACGAGGGCGAGGATCAACAGGACCGCTGCGATCAGCCGCAGCGGGATGGTCTGGAATAGGACGGTTTCAGGAGAAGGCCGGAACATGGCGGTCCTGCTTACGGGATCGGCGTGATGCTACCATGCGGACTGCCGGCCCGTCACGACTCTCCCGCCCCCACGAGCACCCGCCGGTCGACGAAGACCTCGACGGCGGGATCGTTGGTGACGAACAGCGCTGTCCAGAACTCATCCTTCGAGCACAGTCTTCGCAGCAGCGTGTGCCGCAGATCCGGCTCCAGGTTGTGCAGCGTGCCGTCGAAGATGAGCAGCGGCGGCCGCGTGACGATCGCCCGAGCCACCAAGAGGCGGAGGATCTGGCTTTTGGTGTAGTGGATGCCGCCCGCCTCCACCGGCGTCTCCAAGCCGCGCGGAAGGCGATCGATGTCGTCTTCCAGCTCGACGAAGCGGATGGCCCAGCGCAGGTCCTGAAAGGAGACGGCGCTCCGTCCCAGCGAGATGTTCTCCTCGAGCGTGCCCGCGAACAGCGTGGGTTGTGAGTCAAGGACCAGCCCCCGGGCGCCGTTCACGTAATCCATACTGACCTCCCGAAGATCCACGTGGTTGTAGCGGACGACGCCGTCGGTCGGACGATACAGCCCCGCCAGCACGAGGGCCAGCGCCGTTTTCTCCGTGCTGGATCGGACCAGAAGGGAAAGTTTCTCTCCGGGCGCCACGTCGAGGTTCACCCCGCTGAACAACGGCGGAGCGTTGGGATAGGCGAAGGTCAGGTTCCGGCACGAGATACGGACTCCGCAGAGCGACGGATCCGGCAGGTGCATGGTCGCGGCGGCTTCAAACGCCTCATGCTTCGGGAGCGCGAAGAAATGCCGCAGTTCATCCAGCGAGGTGACGATGTAGGTCATGGCGTAAATGCGGCGGGTCACGGTGTCGAGATTCAGGAGCAGCGTGCCGACGATCACCTCCGCGGCGACGAACTGGCCCAAGGTAATCTGCCCCTGGGAGAGCAGCCAGCCTCCCAACGCGATCATCCCGCTGTGGCAGATGGCCTCCCAGACGATGATGCTGCGGTACTGACTCCAGGTCAAAATGTTGGAGCGCGCGCGCCGGGCCGCGAGATAGTCGCCCACGAGCCGGTCTGTTTTGCTGATCAGAAATGGAGCGCTGCGGCTGGCTTTGAAGTGCAGGCGGTTGTTGGCGATGTCCTGGATCCACGTCATGACCTCATAATTGAGAGCCGACACCGTCTTCGTGGCTTGGACGCCGCCTTGGCCCGAGACGACGGCGATGAGCAGAAATCCGCCCAGCAGCAGCACGTTATAGATGAGGAAATTGGGGTGGTAGAACACCAAGATCGTCATCCCGGTCACCCCGGACATCACCACGTTGACGAGGTCCACCAGCACGACGATGACGGCCCGCGCCAAGAGTTCGGCCTCCATGAACCGGGAGGCCTGCTGCGGCAGGAACGCTTCCTGACGGATGCGCGGCAAGTGGTCCGTCATGGCGAGCGCAATCCGGGTGTACAGACGGTGAAAGAGCGTCTCCGTGGCGCTCGTCTGCAACACGCGAAAAAACCCGATGAAGAGCAGGCCGATGAGCATGACCGCCGCGAAAGTGACGATCATGATCGGTTCGATGGCGTAGGCGAAGGTATTCGTGAGCTCCTGAACCGTCAGCGGCACAATCAACGAAAACAGGCCGATGGCCGCGGCGTAGGAGAGGAGAATCGCCACGATGCGGCGCTCGAGTTGGATCAGATACCAGAGCCGGGCCAGATCGGCCCATGTGCTGTGCGTCATCGCCATAGGGGCGCGTTCCGCGGATGCCGGCGTGGATCCGGACGGCCGTCGGCGCCGTCCGGCCCACGCTGCGCTAGGCGGGCGAGCGTTCCGTCCGCAGCTTCAAGCCGGGGGCTGTCTGACGCCGGCGGCGCAATTGGTCCGAGCAGTCCTGGCACAGCTCCTGGCGCGTCATATCGTCACTGAACAACGCCGGTGACCGGCGAGCACACCGATCGCAGTACAGGACGGTGGACGATTCTCGTTGGACAGGGCGGGGACAAGCCCCCTGCATGAGGTACCTCCGTTCGAAAAGTGTGGAACTATCGTGTGTGCGCGAAACGCCAAAGCAACGTCAATGCCTCGCATCGAAACAGCGGGCACGCGCGTCGATTCATTTGATTTTTCAAGAATTCGCCGTGCGAAGAATGAGCGGCTGCGCGTTTCGGAGGGCGGCTAGCCGCGTTGCGTGGAGCGCGGCTGCAAATTTTGCAGTAAGACTGAAGCGGCGCCAGTCAGGCAGTGTCCGGTGGGCGTATGGTTGAATGGAAGGGACGCTGGCGGCCGGAAGCGCTCCCGCCTCCGGCCGCCGTCATCCGTCACGCTAGTTGCTCCACAACCGCTGATACCATTTCCGTCCATCCCCGGACGGCAGGGATTCGATGTTCATCGCCTTTCGAATCTCGCCGATGTGCCATCCCGTCAGCGTGGCCAGCGTCTGGGCTTCTCGTTCGTACCGATCCCGCAATTGCTGGCGGTAGGTCGCCGCGGCTGGACAGTCATCCGGGCCAGTCCAGGGATGACGCAGGACGTAGCGCGCCTGGAAATTGGATCGATCGGAGGTCTCGTGAAACTGCAGGTCTTCGGGGAAGTGCGCGGCATCGTAGTGCACGTGCAGGCGGGTCAGGAAGACGTTCTGTGCGGCGCCCTTTCCGCTCCGCCGGGCCGGCTCCTGCCAGAAGACGCCGAGGCTGCGGAGCTCTTCCGCGGACAAGGGATTCGCGGCGCAGGGGTCGCACCAGCTCATGTCCCACGCATACTCGAGGAAGACGCCGCGCCGGTCTTCCGCGATGACCTGCCGGGTGAAGAGATCGCGGTAGAAGTCCCCGAAGCGGTCTTTCACGTAGACGGGAACGTCCTGTCCCTCCGGCAGGCGCACCGTCCGGTAGTTGGTCGTTTCGACGCGCCCCCGCTTGGTGAGGAAGTAGACGAACAACTCCTGCGGACCGTCGGCATTGACCGTGCCGAGCCGGATCGGCAGCATGAATCGGGGTGACTCGAACGCAATCTGCAGCGGCCGCAGATGCGTGAGCCCGAGTTTCGCCTGCTCGCCGAGATTGACCTTCGCGACGAAAAACTTCATGCCTTGTTTCAGGTAACTGTGCAGCACCGGCGATGCGCCGGGCGGAATCCGATACCCGTGTTCCGTGAGCCAGGTTTCGAGCCCCGCGCTTTCCTTGGCGGAGAGGAGGAGGATGTCGTATTCGCCGACCGTGTACTCCGCTTCGACCGTCACGCCGAGGGCGCGAGCCCGGTCACCGGGCGCGGAAGCCGGCAGGCGGTCCCTCGACGCCCCCATCTTCTGCTCCATCAGCTCGGCACGGTAGCAGGGATTCTGATCGAAATACTCCACCAACCGCGGCGCGCTGTAATTGGCCAGGTGGCGCAGCACGGCGGCGTCGCCGACGTGAATCTGGTCCTTCTCCAAGACCGTCGGCACCGGCACGACGAGCGCGAATTCCTTCGCGTCGCCTTTGAAGTCATTGGCCATCGTGAGGACGGTCTTGTCCTCGTGGCGCGCGATGGCGACTTCCGACGCCCGATTGAACAGCTTGGTGTCCGCCTTCCCCACGTAGAACCCGCAGAAGGCCGAGGCCGGTGACGTCCACGAAACCAGGGCGGCAAAGAACGAGCATGCGATGAGAAGCGCGCGAATCATGGGAACCTCCTTTGACGAACGGCGCGGGCTTGGACCAGAGCACAACCGACCGCCGCGCCGGCGTCGGCCGATCGGCCCGTCGTGGGCCGTGACCAGTCGTAGCGCGCACCGGGCAGCAGGCGGTCGATGACCGGCACGAGCGGAGAGCAGGCAAGCAGGCCCCAGAGCGGCCCGTTCGGCCGGAATAGGCCGAACTGGACATAGAGCGCCGCCAGCGCCACGAGCGCCGCGAACAGCACCCGCCCGAAGCGGGAATCCGGGGTCGTTTTGGGATCCGTGATCATAAAGAACGAAAAAATGAGCAGAGTGCCGGTCTGCACCTGATGCAGCGGGATCGCGAGCGGGTCGCCCAGCCACCAGGCCCGTGCGAGCAGGAGGCCGAGGTAACTGCCGAGAAATGCGACCGTGACATCCGCCCGCGCGGCGCGGGTGACGACCAGACTGCCCAAACCTGCAATGAGCAGGGCCAACCAGGCGACCGGCCCCCACTGCCCCGGGGAGATCCACGCGAGGTCGCAGCCGAGCACGGCGGTCAAGGCGAAATTCGTCGGATTGAAGACGTGTTTGTGGTTCCAACGGATCACGAACTTGCTCGCGATCGCGAGCACCGCGGCCAGGACGGCGACCGTGAGGTCGTTGGTGCGAAGAAACAGGCACAGTCCGAGGGCGGAGACGAGCGCGCTGAGCGGATCGAACTTCGGCATGCCGCACCACCGCATGGCGGCGTACTGCGTCGTCAGCGCTGCGGCGAAGGTCAGTATGATTTGCGGCGGAGAGATGTCGAAACGACGCCAGAGAAGGCCCAGCCCCAACAGCGTCCCGAGACTGGCGATCTGATACAGGCGGGGGTCCTGGCAGAGACTGCGGCTGGGTGTGGCGTTCCCGGTCATGGGGCACCTCGTGAGCGGTCCTGCTCACGGTATGGCGCCACCGGCCCGATCCTTTCAGGGAATGTTGCCGAGTGGGGGACGGGGTAGGGCAGGCTGAGACGTGTGGCGGGAACCAGCTGGGACGGCGCGTGCTAGCGGATTTCCTGGAGTTTTACGAGGTTGGTGCCGCCCGGCTGCCCGATTCGCGTGCCGGACAGAATGACGATGCGTTCACCCGGTTTGACGAAGCCATCGGTCTTGAGCCGGCGCTCCGCTTCGTCGATCCGTTCGTCGGTCTGCGCGATCTGCTGCATGGTCTGAGGGCGGACCCCCCAATACAGCGCCATGCGGCGGCGGACCGTCTCGAACGGCGTAAAGGCGATGATCGGCGCCGGGGGACGCTGCTTGGAGATGAGGAGCGCCGTCCGGCCTAGTTCGCTGAAGGCGACGATGGCCGTGGCGCGGATGGCCGTCGCCGCGGACGAGGCGGCCGTGCAGATCGCCTCGGGCAGCGAGAGGTCGCCGCCGTCGACCTGCCGGCGTTCCACCACACCCCGCTGCGAGCCGTCCTCCGCGGCCCGGATGATCCGGTCCATCACCTCCACGGTTTCCACCGGATGCCGGCCCACAGCTGTTTCCGCCGACAGCATGACGGCATCGGTGCCGTCGAAGACGGCGTTGGCGACGTCCGAGGCTTCTGCGCGCGTCGGCCGGCGCTGGTGGGTCATCGACTCGAGCATCTGGGTCGCAGTGATGACGAGGCGGCGCCGGCGGTTCGCTTGAGCAATGATCCGTTTTTGAAGCAGCGGCACGGCTTCGGGCCCCATTTCGACGCCCAAATCCCCCCGTGCGATCATGACGCCCGCGGCTTCGTCGAGGATTTCTTCGAGATGCGCGACGGCGTCGGCGCGCTCGATCTTGGCGATGATCGGCACGTCGCCTCCGCACTCGGCCACGAGCCGTTTTGCCGCCGCGACGTCCTCGCGACCGCGGACGAACGACAGGGCGAGATAGTCGATGTCCTGCGTGATCCCAAATCGGACGTCGGCCTCGTCCTTGTCGGTCACGCTTGGCGTGCCGAGCGGCGTGCCGGGCACGTTGATCCCTTTATGAGACGCAATGACGCCTCCCGTCACCACGGCGCAGGCGACGCAGGGCGCGGCGATGGCGGTGACTTTCAGTTCGATGAGGCCGTCGTCGATGAGAATCCGGCTTCCAGGATGCCACTCCCGGGCGGCATCCCGGTAGGTGATGGGAATCCGCGGACACTGGTCATCGGCAGCAGGCTCCTCTGGAGCCGGGACCAACCAGACCGTCTCTCCGGCCGCGACGGTGATAGAGCCATTCGCGACGTCGCCCACCCGGATACGAGGACCTTGGAGATCCTGAATGACCGCAACAGGCGACCGGCATTGCTCCGCGGCCTGCCGGATGGCGCGGATGGCGGCCGCGTGGTCCTCGTGTGTGCCGTGGGAAAAATTGAGCCGCGCGGCATCCATGCCGCCGTTGATGAGCCGCTCCAGCACGGAGGGCGTGCAACTGGCCGGCCCGATCGTGCAGACAATCTTGGCTTTGCGCATGTCTCGTCCTCGCGGCAGATTCATAGCCGGAGCGCGCTGAGGTATAGCACAGTGCGCATGAGTGTGGGACGCGCCACTGGTGCGGGGCGCCAGATTTTACACATATTTTTCCTCCCGGATCTGGACAAGCCGGTCCGCAGGTTCAATGATGTATGAGGAACTCCCAAGAGGTCTGATCACCGCTCTGTCGAGGAAGTCATGTCCAATGCATCGCCGCTCGATTTCGTCTCGCTTGAAGGTCTGTTGACCTACGGGAACCGGCTCGCGCAGCGTTCTGCTGGTGAGTCTGTCGACTGGCCGCGCGCGGCGCCCGCGGCGTCGCCCGCCCAGTTGGGCCGCGCCGCAGCCGCGATGGAGGCGATTGCGGCGCTCGTGACGAAGGCTTCCCAGGGGTTGCCGGATGCGCAGGCGTACCGGGCCGCCAGGCAGGACATCGTCGATCAGGCCTGCGCGGGCGATCCGGTGGCGTTCTTCGCCGCCTGGAACCGGTCGCTGGCCGAAGGCCTGTTGCAGCCGCTGCTGCGCGCGCCCATCGGCTCGGTCTTGAAGCCGGCGCACCGGCGTCCCGTCGCCATCGTCCCGCGGGCTCAGTTGACCCCGCAATTGGCCGAGGGGCGGATCGTCCTTGATCTGGGCGACGACCGCTTCTGGCTGCTGCCTCGCGATCTCGCGGACCGTACGCTCTTCTTCACGATGCGCCATGGCGTGTCGCGCGTCGAAAGCAAGACCCATCGCGTCGGACGCCGCCTGGCCAACGAGCTCGACGGGACGCGGGGCGTGCCGCGCGCCGACGCGGTGGGCGCGGCGCTCGCGCGGATGGTGGGCGTGGTGGGGCAGCAGCTCGGCTTCTTGAATCTGTCGAATTATCTCGATCCGCGCCGGTTCCGCCACTTCATCAGCCGCAGTCCCAATACCCGGCAGCTGTACGAGCGCGTCGCTGCCGCCCTGGCGCAAGACGGCGCCCCGTTCGATGCGCCGTCGTATGCCGAGTGCCTCGAATCGTCGGATTTCGGATGGGTCACCGGCATGGAGAAGACGGCCGAAGTCGAAGCGTTGGCCGAGGCCCTGGGTGTGGAGGCGTCCGCCGCCAAGCGGCTGATCAAGGATCCGCTGTACTGCTATCCAGGCGGCAATTCGTTTTTCGACCTCTATGTCGACGTGATCGATGGGCTGCACCGGTTGGGCCACGCGCATCACGGTACGGTGGCTTGCCTGTACACGCATAGCTCGACGCTGCGGGCCCTCATGATCTATCTGGACCCCCGCCCGTTTCACGAGGCCTTCACCGAGTTCAGCGATTACAAAGAAAGCCAGGACAACGTCGTGCTGCTGACGTTTGAAAAGGGCCGGTTGTCCGGGTATTCGACGGCGGTCGGCCTCTCCGAGCGTGAAAAGACGGCGCGCGAACGGTGGATCGCCGTGGAGCGCGTGCGGAAAGACCGCGTGACGTTGGCCCCGCGCCGCATCAAGCGCCTCGTGGCTCTAGTGTCCGGTGGCGATTTTGCGGGGGCCGGCGCGGCCTTGAAGGAATTGCGGGTGACCGGCCAGCGGCTCGGCCTCGACGTGTATTTCGTCCGGCACGGGTTCCTCGGCCTTGCCAACAATTGGATTCAAGCGGTCACGGAGGCCGACACCCGGGGGATGAGCAGCGTGGCGAGCAGTCCGATCGGCAGCAGCCGCTTCGAGGATTTCAAAGATGAAACCGTGCAGCAGGCGGCCATGCGGCATCTGGAGCCGTATCTCAATGACGGCGCGTTGGTCGTGCTGGGCGGGGATGGCAGCCTCCGCGGCGCGCGGGCGGTCTACGAGGGGTTCGGCGTGCAGGTCGTCGGCATTCCGGGCACCATCGACAACAACATCGAAGGCACCACGTCGCTCGGGTACCATTCCGCCATTGCGCTGGCGAATCAATCGATCGAGTCGCTCAAGGCGACGAGCGCGGCGATGGGATCGGTGTTCTTCGTGGAAGTGATGGGGGCTGGGTCGGGGCATCTGGCGCTGGCCTGCGCGTATCAGGCCCGTGCCGAAGGGCTGCTGGTCAATGAGCATCCGGATCCCGACGCCTACATCGACGACGTGATCCTCGGGACGCTGAAACGGACGTTGGGCGTGCCGAACAAGAGTCACTTGTTCATCGTTGCCGAGCGCACGCCGCACCGGCATCATCCCGATGGCGGTGTGCATGGCCTCGTGCAGTACGTGGCCGCAGCGACGGCGCAGTGGCCGCAGCGGCTGGCGCGTCCGGGACTGTATCCGTTGACCCAAGCGACCAAGGCGACCATTTTGGGCCATACCCTGCGCGGCGCGTTGCCGACGCCCGAAGACAAGGCGATCGCGCAACATCTGGCCTACGAGGCCGTCTGCCGGCTCGTCGAACGGCCTGACAAGGTGGTCGGCTGCATGCTGGCCTATCGGGAGCGATCTCTCGTGGACGCCATCCCCTTGCACGCGGTTGCGCCCAAACAATTCGACTGGGAATTGTTCGCCAGAATGCACGGCCGGGCCCTGTCCGAGGCGGGTGCGTAAACGCCGCGTTGGCGCGATGGCAGCGGCGGAGGCCAGCCGTCAATTGGGCCGAAGATGGAGCGGCATCTCGACCAGCAGGCGTGAGCGTTCGGAACGAGGATCCACGGCGTACACGGCTTGTTCCGCCCGCGCGCCGGGCGATTCCGGCGAGACCTGCTCGATCATCAGACCGGCTGTCGCTTCCTGGGGAGGAGCCTTGCCGGCGTCGTGCATCGTTCGCGTAAGCAGCACCGCGAGCCGTACCTGCGCTACCCCTCGAAGCTCCGCGAAGACCGGAGACAACGCAATCGTGACGGGCGTCCGCGCGGCGACCGGTCCGGCAGGCAGCAAGATAGCCGCCTGGTCGCCATGGATCGCACGGATACTGAGATAGCCGGGTTCGGTCGTTTGAACCGTTACCCGGGGCCTATCGTCCTGCCCCACGGCCGTAGCCGGGTCTATTTCCAGGTCAAGCCCGCCTGGTCCTGTGATCATCAGACTGTAGCGAATGCCGAGCGGTCCTCTGGCCGTGGCCTCCGCTTTCCCGAGTGTGTTCGGAATCGGCTGCAACCGCTTCTTCTCGGGCTGCCTCAATTCGGTCGCCTCTCCTTCGCCATGCCCTGATGTGGGTCGATCGGACATGATGCCCTGCGGCTCAGAGCTCCGATGGAACAGCGAGCGTGCGCTGAGAACCCGTGCCGCCTGCCCGGCAGCCGGGGCGGCGGGGGTGACATCCAGTGATGGAGGGGCGGATTCTACTGGAGGGCTTGCCGGATGGGTCTCTCCGAATTGATCTTGTCCGACGGGTTTGTCGGCCGGCGACGTATCCGCGCGGAGTGAAAGGGAGGGCTGCGTGGGCGGGTGCTTGGGGTCCGCAGTTCGATCGCGGCTCCTTCTGTCCGTTCTCCCGGCGTCGGGACGAGCCGGCTCAATCGGAATGTCCTTCTCCTGAGATGCCGCCTGTCGTTCGACCTGGGAGGAAGGTGCCTTCGCCGCAGGCTGTTGGACGATCCCTTCTTCTCGCGGGGCCGGGGACTCGCGCGCCGCCCGCATGAGACTGTCGCGATAAATCGTGGTTCCCAGCACGACCGCGACCGCCGCAGAGGCCAGTCCTCCCGCGAGCGCGAGATTCATGGGACGGCGAAACCACTCGCGCCAAGGCAATCGTCGGCCATCCGCGGAATCCGGTGCTCCGCGCAGCGCCTTAAGCAGCCGGCTCCTGACCGCCGGATCGGCGAGGAGATCCTTCAGCGCCTGCTCATCCGCCAGCGCATCGAACAGCCGTTGATCGTCGAGGGCGGCTCGATAGAGCCGCTGGCGCTCCTCCTCCGTCAGCGTATCCGCCGCGAAGCCGCCCAACAGCTTTTCCAGTTCGTGCTCAGACATCGCGGCCGTCGCTTACACCGTTCTCAATCCCAGCTCCCGCCCATCGACGCCAGCAGCTGCTGCCGGCACCGCGAATCCCACGTGTAGATCGTATTGATCGACCGCTGCCCCATCAGCCGCTGAATTTCAGGAAAGCTCTTGCCCTCCAGCTTCCACTTGAACAATTCACGGCAGCGCGCTCCGAGCCGGCTCACCCCCGCCAGCAGGCGATCGGCGGCTTGCTTGCGTTCCAGCTGACGAGCCGGGTCGCCGCGGGGATCGGCCAGCGGCAACTCGTCGACGGAGGCCTGATTATACTCGCCGCGCCGCAGGGCCCTGCGATGGGCATCCAGCATTTTGAAGCGGAGGACCTGAAAGGCGAGCGGCACGAGCTCGGTCAGTGCGGTGACATGCGGGTACTTGTCGTGCAGGACGGCCAGCACGTCCTGCGTCAAGTCCTCAGCCATGTCCCTCGATACACGGGATGTCGCGAAGGCGAGGATCCTTTCGCGGAGCGCGGCCAGGACCTGGTCCCGCTCCATCATGAGGGACCGGGGCGATGCAACAGTTCACCGAAGGAGCGAAAATCGAGCTTCAGGCCCCGGCACACGGCGACCTGCCGGTCGAACCGGTTCCTCGTCCGAATCAGGCCGGTCAGTGCACGCAATCCCATGCGACCCCACGCGGGGATGTGCGTGACGGAGAGCGGATAATCGGTGCCGAACAGGAGGCGCTGATGGAGTTCCGGGTGCCGGCGCAGGTGGAGCAGCATGCGGAATCGGTTCGGTAACGTCAGGGCCGAGATCTCGGTATAAAAATGCGGATAGCGCCGGATCAGGTTGTGGAGCGTGGGGATGAACCGCTCATAGACCATCAGACCATAGCTGCAGGCGTGCGCGGCAATGACGGTCGCCCCTTCCTCCAAGGCGAGCTCAAGCCGGTCCGGATCGCCGACGGACTGATCCTTGCCGATCAAACTGAATTCGTAGCCCACGTGGCTCAGAAACGGCAAGTTCCGCTCCGCGAGCGCCCGGTAGAACGGCTTGTATTTTGGATCCGCCGGGTTGAACTGCTGCGCGTTGGGCAGCACCTTGACGAGAGCCGCCCCCGCGTCGGCGCAGCGATGGACTTCCTCCACCGCATCTCGGCGCTGGGGATTGATCGACACGCCCGCGAGACAGTCGTTTGGATGGGCCCGTGCCGTGCGCAACACATAGTCATTGGAGATGAGAAAGTGCGTCTGCGCCGGATCCAAGCGGCCCTGGCGGTCGTACACGCCGTCCATGCCGAGCAGCACGGCTTGGCCGACATCCCGGGAGGCCCGAAGCTCGGTCAGCAAATCGCCGAGGTATTTCGTGTTTGCGTCACCAGGCCGCTCCGGGTCGAGGCCGTGCTTCCAGAGGAGAAAGCGGAACAGGGGGCTCTTCAACATCTTCGGAGAGATGTAGCACCCGTTGTCTCCGTCCGGCAGGGCGGCCAAGTGGACGTGGCAATCGATGAGGGACTTATCGGATGAGGCCATAAGAGTGTTTCGTGTTGAGCATTTCGACTTTCAAGCCGGAGAACCGACACTGTCTCAGCCCAAGAACTATTGTACGCCCCTAAGACCGGAGGTTTCTCCCCAAGCCCGCAACACGACACTCCTGCCTCATTCCCTCTTGAGCCGCTCCATTGCGATGCGCTTGAGGCCGCGAAGATCGAGCTTGCCCGTGCCCAGGACCGGCAGCGCGCCAACCTTCACGAAGTCGGCGCGCGCCGGGATGAACAGATTCGGCAGGCCCTGCGCGGCCAGGCGCTCCAAAATCTCCGGGATGCGGGCTTCCTCCAGCGTGTGGAGGACGGCCAGCCGCTCCCCTTTTCTCTCGTCTGGAATCCCCGTGACGGCGAACGCCTGTTGGTCCGCTCCGGCGGCCTGCTGGAGCGCTTCTTCCACTCTTCCATGCGGGACCATCTCGCCGCCGATTTTCGAAAACCGAGACAGCCGGTCCGTGATGGTCAGGAAGCCGTCCTCGTCCAACGCCGCGATGTCGCCGGTAATGTACCAGCCGTCCCGCATGGCCGCGGCGGTCAGATCCGGCCGGCCGAGGTAGCCGTTCATGACGTTGGGACCCTTGACGAGCAGCATGCCCGCTTGGTTCGGCCCGAGGAGTTGCCAGGTGTCCGGGTCCACGATCCGCACGGAGACGCCGGGAAGCGGTTGCCCCACCGTCCCCCGGCGGGACGCCACTTGGTAGAACCCCGAAGCCCGGTAGTCCGGACAATTCGCCGCGATCACGGGCGCGCATTCCGTTACGCCGTAGCCTTCCACCGGCGCAATGCCGAATTTCTGCTGGAACGCCTCGGCCACCCGGTTGGGCAGCTTTTCCGCGCCGGTCAGCACCACCCGCAGGGAGCTGAACTGTTCCGGCGTGCAGCGCCGCATGTACAACTGGAGAAACGTCGGCGTCACGACGAGTAGCGTCAGGCGGTACCGTTCGACCAACTCGCCGATCGCCGTGACATCCAGCGGTGAGGGGTGGAAGACGATGCCGGTGTGGTGCCTCGCGTAGAACCAGAGCAGCATGTAGCCGAAGGAATGGAAGAAGGGCAGGATGCCGAGCGCCCGATCCGCCCGGTCGATGTGGATCACTTGGGCGGCGGCTTCGACGTTGGAATTGATGCTGAAGTGGGACAACATGACGCCTTTGGGCTCGCCCGTGCTGCCGCTGCTGAAAATAATCGTCGCCAAGTCATCCATCTGTATCTCGTGATCCGCCCCGCAGGCGCGCTCTAATAGCCGTGCGGGTGCGAGCAGGGCGAGCAGGGCGGCCCGGATCTTGTCGCCGGTCCCGATCGCGGCGGCGATGTCTTCCAGCCAGAGCCACGTCACGCCGGCCGGCAGCTCGAGCTTGGCCTTCTCGACGAATCGGCGGCTCGTGACCACGGTCTTCAACGAGGCCTGCGCGATGGCGGATTCGAGGCCGCTCCGGCCCACGGTGTAGTTGAGATTCACGCTCGTCTTTCCAGCCAGGGATGCGCCGATGTTGAGCAATGCGCCGGCTACGCTGGGCGGCAGCAGCATTCCCACGTGCTGCTGCCCCTGCCAATGGCTCTTAAGTGCCCGGCCCAGCACGATCGTGCCGACCAGGGCCTGAAAGCCCGTGACGCGGGGCCGAGTGGCGTCGGCCATGGCGAAGGCCAGCGGCCGCCGGCGCCAAGTCCGCAGCACGGGGCGATGCAGCGGCTCCTGATCGCTCTTCCGCAACGCCCAGGCGGTTTCGCCCAGCTCGCGCACCAGGCGGCGCAGTTCGTAGGCCGGGATGGTCGGCGGTTGGGGTTCGCCGAACGACACGGTGACGGGATAGGGAATCCGCTCCGGCCACTTGCTCACGAAGCGCCCGTTGCGGAAGCTGAAGATGCTGCCCCACACCCGATCGAGGTGCACGGGCAGGACGGGGACCGTCCGGCCTTTCACGATCCGCTCGAAGCCGCGGCGGAACGGCAACAGGGTCCCGGTGCGGGTGATCTGTCCTTCGGGAAAAATGCAGACCAGCTCGCCGTTATCCAGGGCCTGTCCGGCTTCGCGCAGCGCCCGGAGGATCAGCCGCGGCCCTCCCGACGCCGAAATCGGAATCACGCGCATGGCGCGCATCACCCACCGCAAGAGCGGGTGCTCGGCGTAGCGCGCATCCACGACGAACCGGATGCGCCGGTCGACGGACGCCATGAGGAGGAAGCCGTCCACGAACGACATGTGATTCGGCACCAACAGTCCCCCGCCCGATGTCGGTACATGGTCCGCGCCGAGGATTCGGACGCGATACACGGTGTTCGTCAACACCACAAAGACCAGCCGCACGAAGGCGTCGGGCAGGAGGCGCAACGCCGCCAGCGTGCCGCCGAGCGTCGCGCCTGCCGTTGCCAGAAAGATGCTGCTGGTGGACAGCCCGGCATTGGCGAGGGAGCCACCCGCCAAAGAGCCGCAGAGGATGCCGGTAAACACGCAGGTGTTGGAGAACGAAATGACGGCGCCTCGGCGGTCGGCGGGCGACTTCCATTGGAGGATCGCGTTCAACGGCACGAAGATGAAGGAACTCGCAACCCCGAGCAGCGCCATGAGGGCGCAGGTGCCGAGCAGTTGCGGCGTCAGCAGGCCGATCAGCGCCAGCGACACCAGTACGCCAATGGCACCCAGCGGAATCAAACCGTACTCGACGCGATGCTGCGAGAGCCGCCCGACGAGCATCGCGCCCAGGCCGATGCCGACGGACAGCACCGTCATGGGCACTCCGGACAGGGAGTCGGACAGGTGCAGGACGGCCTTCGCGTAGACGAGCACGTTTTGCCCGAAGAGGCTGGCAATGGTCCAAAAGAAGATCTCGCCGGCGATCGCCAGACGCAGGAGCCGTTCGGCCCGGATGGTGCTCAAGGCGCTCCGGACGGTGCCGGCAACGCCGCCGCTCCGGCGCGCGGCGGGGACGGAAGGAATTTCGAACGCGGCGGTGGTGGCGATGGCGGACAGCATCGCGAGCGTCAACGGCGCCACCCACAGCTGCGCACCAGCGGCGTCCAGCAGGAGGCCGCCGGCGGCCGTGCCCGTAAGAATGGCGGCGAACGTCCACATTTCCATGAGCCCGTTGGCGGCGGTCAGCCCTTCGTGAGGAACCAATTCGGGCAGGATCCCGTACTTGGACGGGCTGAACAGCGCGCTTTGCGCACCGTTGGCAAACAGGATGACCAGCAGCAAGAGACTCCCGCCTGGGTTCAGCCAGAGCGTCAGCGTCGCCGCCATCATCAAGGCCAGTTCGATGATCTTCAGCACGATGATGACCGTCCGCTTGCTGAACCGGTCGGCGAGGGTGCCCCCGACGAGGGAGAGGAGCACGAGGGGCAGCGTGAACAGGACGAAGGTGATCGCCGTCTGGGTCTGTGCGACCCGTTCGGCGTCGGCGTCCGCCCCCAGGTGGAGGGTCGCCTGATGGATGGCCAGCAGGGCGACCATCAGCTTCCAGGCGTTGTCGTTAAAGGCGTCGCAGAACTGGGTGACGAGGAGGCCGCGAAGGGGATGTCGAGCTGGCGGTGTCATGCAGCGTCAGGTGTCTTGGAACGTCGCATAAATATGGAGGAAGACGGCGGAAAGGTCAAAGGAAAGGAGGACTGGAAGTGACGGCGTCGTCGCGCCTGCAGGGTGTCCACCGGTGGGAGCGCGGCATGTGCCATCGTGAGGGACTGGGGCGAAGGCTTTAGAAATGCGTCAAGCGGATGTCACTGGGGCTCGCTGTACCCGGGGGAGTGGGAACGAGTGGTGGTTCCCCAAATGTCCTGTAGTTGGATTCATGTCGTGACGGGTAATCGTGTTGGAGCCGAAATCGGCGGTGTATACAAATCGCTCCGACACGTGCATGCCCTCGGGGCGAGTCCCGCCGCTCGGAAACGGCGAACCGGGGAGGGGAGCCAAGACGCCGGTTGTTGGGTCGATGGCGTAGGCGGAGATATCGGAGGAATCAAGATTGCCGACATAGAGGAACCGGTGATTCCGGTCCGTGGCCATCGAGTGCGGGATACCCCCCTGCATGAATGCTGTGCTGCGTGCCGTGCGGCATCAACTCCCCATGATGCATATCCGATCCGTGATCATGGTGACCGTTGGAAGTATCCACATCAAAGTGTTGAACCATCCCGCCGCGATTGGCCACGTAGGTATGTCCTGAGACGACGACGACCGCATTGGGGCCGCCGCTTCCCGCGGTGGACGAAACCTGAATGAGCGAGCCGTCGGCTTGGATTTCATAGGTCCAGATCTCGTTGGAAACTTCGCTCGTGACATAGACATTCCTATCAGAGGGATCCACCGTCGGATTGTGGGCGTGGACGCCGGCCGGTAAAGGACTGCCGATGGGCGACAATGTGCCATCGTGATGCACGGTATAGGAATGAATGGTGCTGGGGCCCGTGCCATTGATGGCATATAGGAAACGTGCTTGGCTGTCGCAGACAGACGCAAGGACTCCCGGCCCTACCGTCAGCGTCACAGGCACAGGAACAAGGGCTCCCGTATTCCTGTCGATGGCGTAACCGGATAAGAAGTCCGAGTCGTGGTTTGCAACGTACACAAACCTCTCCAGCGGTTCCAGATTGATGGTGTGAGGGTGCTGGCCTGCCGGCACGGTGCCGTTGGGGGCCAAGGCGCCATTGGCATCGACCTTGAACATCGACACGTTGTTGGAGTCATCGTTCGTGACGTACGCGAACTGAGAACTGCCTCCGGCGGGTGGTGAGGACCCTCCGCCGCCATCGTCGCCTCCACTGCATGAACTGAGGCCGCAGGGAGCAGCGAGCAATATTGCGAACGGCATCCACCGGACATGACGGCGATGGGATGCGATTCTCACGGCAACCTCCCGACAGACCCAGGCATGAGCGCTCAGAGCTGTAGATCATTGAGACGGTGCTCTCAACTGGCGTGGACCCTAGTAGATGAGATTCTTAAAGAGCCAAACCTAAGGAAGAGAGCTGGTTCGCGACAGGCGAGGAGGCGGCTACCACTCTTCACGAATCGGCAAGCCTTCCAATTCCATGATCCGCAGCGCGTTCGTCGTGGGGCAGGGGCCGGGTCGGAGTCGGTAGTCGAACTTCAGCGCGCCGTTGGAGACCGTTTCCTGGAAGTGGGCGTTGCTCACCGAGCGGATCGTCCTCTCCAGTTCTGCCAGCTCCAAATCATGGGTGCTGACCAATCCGAAACCGTTCCCGTTGGAGAGCGCGGTGATATAGGCGCGGCTGCCGATGAGCCGCTCGCGGTTGTTGGTTCCCTTGAAGATTTCGTCGATTAGGAACAGCACGGGGGGCTGGAGGTCGTCGCGAACCGCGTCGAGAATACCCTTGAGCCGCTTCACCTCCGCGTAGAAGAAGGACAGACCTGCGTCGAGCGAATCGTCGATGCGGATGCAGCAGGCCAGCCGGCTCCAGGTCCACTCGAATCGCGTAGCACAGACCGGTGCGCCGGCCTGCGCCAGGCATAGATTGATGCCGACGGTGCGCAGGAACGTACTCTTCCCGGACATGTTGGAGCCGGTGACCAGCGTGATCGCGCCTCTGCCGCTGAGCGCATAGTCGTTGGAGACGCGCGTCGCGGACGATATCAGCGGGTGGCCCAGCGCCGCCGCGCGGAGCGCCGGTCCGCCGCCGTCGCCCGTGCCGCGTATCGAGAGGGCGTGCGGCCAAGCATAGGCGGGATGCAGGTACGCGAACGTGCCCAATGCCGCCGCCGCTTCGACCTCCGCCAACGCGGCCAGCCACTGCGGCAGCACGCGGCCGACATCCGCCTGCACGCCCTGAAGCCGCTTCGTCCACCACAGGTCCCATGGCCCCGCTGCATTAAGCGCCAGGTGCACCAACGGATGCGCTTTCACGCTGATGGCATGGAGCGCGCGCGCCGCCCTTCGCAGGTGGACCGACGGGCTGGCGCCGCCGGCCAGCGAAGCACAGGCGGCGCCGAGTGCAGTGGGTGTTGCGGCGTGCCGTTCCAGGTATCCAAGCACCACCCCCAGCCGCTCCATTTCATGATGCAGGCCGACCGCATGCTCCAGGAGTTCCTCTCCCTGGTCCGTCCGCAGATAATTCACCGCATACACCGCGAAGGACAACATCCAATAGCTGGGCAGCCAGTCCAACAAGGCCCCGATTGCCAGCACGATCGTAGTCAGGGCCAACGCGCTCTGGATCGCGAGCACTCGGCCGAGGCGAGGCCAGCCGACGGGGTGATTCAGCATCGCAGCCAAGCGGCGCCCATTGATTTCCTGCTCTCCGGTGAGCCGCGCTTCGAGGGCCAGCCGGTCGCGAAAGAGTGAACGCGCGGCGAGTTCGCGCACCAGGTGCTGTCGATTCTCCCAGGCCGCCGGCGCCGGGGGCTGCTCGAGCAGCCACGCGTGGAGGCATTCACGGCCTTGGTCCGAGACGGTGGTGTCGAGCAAGTGGGTCAAGGAATGCGGGCCGAACAAGTCCAGGTCGCGCGCATACGGATGGGCGGCGGGGGGTTCTCCCGCCCTGACGGGAATGGCGGTCCAGTTCAACGCGATGCGGGCGAGGTGGGTGTGTTTGATTCCCCGCCACTCGCGCAGCCGGTGAATCCGGCCCTCCACCCTGTTATGATACGCCGCCACGGCGAGGAACAAGAGAAGGAAGGCGGCGAAGGTCACGTTGCCGCTGTGGTACCAGCCCAGCTTGTAGAGCGACACCGTACTGATGAGACCGGAGAGGAAGATGACGAGGCGCCACCTTGTAAGCTTGGCGCTGGCCGCAGTGCCTTGTGCGATGCGGCGTTCGGTGCGCCGGATCAGCCTGGTGAGTTGTGACGACGGAGATCGCGCCATGCCGAGCGGACCTTACTGGGAACTGGCGCCGAGGTCAAATGAGAGCGACGTGTCTCGATGAATAACCACGGGCACCTGGCTGAAGGCTGGGTCGATGTCTGCATCGCGGGCGTGGATGCCGGTGAGGTGCTGAGCCGGCTTGGCGATCCGGCGGCCCAAGGCGCCTGGGAGCAGGACGGCGTCGCGCATCTCTATTGGCCGGAGGGGCAATGGAACGGCGACCGGTTGGCGGCGCTGGAGCAGGCCGTCGCGGCGGTCACACCGTCGGCCGGCAAGCCAATGCTGTCGGTGAATCGGCTGCCGGCCAAAAATTGGAACGAGCAATGGGCGCGCTCCGTCAAGCCCCTGCGGATCGGCAGGGTGGTCATTCGGCCGAGCTGGGAGTGCGTGACGCTGGGCGCCGGCGATGTCGAGATTATTCTTGATCCCAAGCAGGCCTTCGGCACCGGCCACCATGCCACCACTCGGATGCTGCTCGAGCGACTGCAGGACCTCGTTCATGGCGGGGAGCAGGTGCTCGACGTTGGCGCAGGCAGCGCCATCTTGGCCATGGCGGCGATCAAGCTGGGGGCGGGCTCGGCCCTCGGCGTCGAGTGCGACCCCGTGGCGGTGGAGTGCGCGCAGGACTATGTCCGGATGAACGGATTGGAAAGCCGGATCCAGCTGCACTGTGGAACCTTGGAGGATGTGCGCGACCGGCCGCTGTCGCCAGGCGCGCTCGTGCTGGCCAATCTCGACCGGGCGACGCTCCTGGCAGCGAGCGCGGATCTGGCGCGGTATGCCGCTCACGGCGCGCGGCTGCTCCTCTCAGGGCTGCTCCTCGAGCAAGAGGCCGAAGTCTTGGATCGGTATGCGGAGCGTGGCCTTGCCCGGGCAGGCCGGAACGAGCGGGAAGGATGGGTCGCGTTGGAGCTCATCATGCCGGAATCGTGCGAGGGAACCGGTTGAATGCGTCCAACCTATCCGCATGTCCACCAAATCAACGTCTCCGACGGGGGCGTGCCGAAACATCCGGTCCTGGAAGCTTGGGCGGGCGTACGAGGTCTGAAGGGCGATCGCCAGCGGAACGGCCGTATCCACGGAGGGCCGGATCGCGCCGTCTGTCTGTTTTCGTTGGAGGTGATCGAGCGGCTGCAAGACGAAGGGCACTCCATCGACGCCGGTTCTTCCGGAGAAAACCTGACGGTGGCCGGGTTGGAGTGGGAGCTAGTCAAACCAGGCGTCCGCCTGATCGTCGGTCCTGAGGTCGAATTGGAAGTGACGAGCTACACCACGCCCTGCAGTCAGAACGGCCGTTGGTTTCGTGACGAGGACTATTCACGGATTTCTCACAAAAAGCATCCGGGCTGGAGCCGCGTGTATGCGAAGGTGCTCCGGGAAGGGCTGGTTCGCCCGGGAGACGAAGTGAAGATGATACGGAGCTGATCGCGTACGGCAGCGAACGGCCTGATGTGGTCTCTGTGCCATTGGCTATGCGCATAAGCCGGACGCGGGTTGGAACCTGACATGGATCGCGTGTTAGAGCCCGAAGTCATGGACGACGAGGCGCAGGTCCTGGCCTATGCCGGGGCCGACTTCGCCGACGTGAACCAGGCCTTCGTCGACCGGTTTCGGGAATACTTCCCTGATTTCGCCAATGGCCATATTTGGGATTTGGGTTGCGGGCCGGGCGATATTGCACTGCGCCTGGCCCGTGCATTCCCCGGATGCCGGATCACCGGCGTGGATGCGTCCGAGCCCATGATCCGTGTGGCGGAGGATGCGGTCCGCAAGGCAGGAATGCCCGACCGCCTCTCGTTCCGCCGCGAACGGTTCCAGGATATCCCCGGAGCGAACGTCGCGGACGCGGCGGTCTCGAACAGCCTCCTTCATCACGTGCCGAACCCGTTGCAGTTCTGGCACAAGCTGAGGATATTGGTGAAGCCGGGGTCTCCAGTGCTGGTCATGGATCTCTTGCGGCCGGAATCGCCGGAAGCCGCGCAGGCCATCGTGGATCAGTATGCCGCGAACGAACCGGAGGTGCTGCGGCGTGACTTCTACAACTCGTTGCTGGCGTCCTTCACCGAAGACGAGATCGGCGCGCAGCTGGCGCAGATGAATTTGACCTGGCTCCTCATTGACGTGCCGGATGATCGGCATTGGGTGGTCGGCGGCCTCGTCTATTAATCAGGACGGTGAAAACGGCCCCCAACGGCGTTCTCACCTCGGCCACATCCTCAACGTACCCCAGAGGGTACGCCTGCGGTGTGGCCGTCGGTTGCGGCCTTGTTGGATGACCGTTTTGACCGCCCTGTGGGGACACAGAATGCACTTGCTGTCTTATCGGATGGCCTTTTTAAGTCTGCTGCTCGTGGTGTGCATCACTGCCATTCCATTAGGGGCATACGCTCAGCTGGAACGGCTGCGGAAAAGCAGAACGGTCGAAACTGCGGCCGTGGCCGAGACGCCGATGATCGAGATCCCGGCGGGGGAATTTACGATGGGATTCGACGGGACGCAGGCGCTGGAAGACGAGCGACCCGCCCACCGCGTGTGGCTCGACGCCTATGCCATCGACCAGTATGAAACGACAACGGCGCAGTATGCCGCGTTCCTTGCCGCGCAGCCCAGGCCCGCACCCTGGCAATGGGAATCCGTGCGGCTTTCCGAGCACGGCGACCGTCCCGTGATCGGCGTGGATTGGGCGGACGCCGACGCGTACTGCCGCTGGAAGGGCAAGCGCCTTCCCACCGAGGCAGAATGGGAGAAGGCGGCGCGCGGCACCGATGGGCGCTTGTATCCCTGGGGCAATGCCCGGCCGACGTCGAAGCTGGCCAACCATGCCCTCGGGGCCCGGTTCAGCTACGACCAGGTGCTTTTGCCCGTCCAGTCCCTCGAGGGCGGAAAAAGTCCCTTCGGCCTCTATCACATGGCCGGAAACGTGTGGGAGTGGGTCTCCGACTGGTACGGTGCGGCCTATTACGAGCAGAGTCCCCCGCGGAATCCCGCCGGCCCCGAGCAAGGCCAATTCAAAGTGCTGCGCGGGGGATCGTGGTCCGACCTGCCGAAATATCTGCTGACCTACGG
>JBDZVU010000131.1:0-5799 GCA_040255845.1 Nitrospiraceae bacterium
GCCTAGCGGCGATTCGTTGACGGCTTCGGCGGCCCGACCGTATGATTTTGCTCCCATGACGAAGAAACCCGAGAACGGCCAAGTCAATCTGACGGCCATCGCGGTCCTGGTGGGCGCCATCATTGCCGCGGTGTGGATCTGGAAACGGCTTCCGACCGAGACCCAGGAATTGGTCATTGACGAGGGCGTGCCGATCGCCGCGGCGACCGCCGTCCTGCTGGCCGTCGTGCTGGCACTCGTCAAGAAGCTCAAGCGCCGGTGTGAAGCCCGTCGCCAGCGTGATCGTCTGCTGGCGCAGTTTCAGCGCGAGACGGCGTCCGATAAGCGGCTGGAGCTGTCCTTTGCCTTGGCCGAGATTAGCGGGTATCGGGTGGAGGGCTTGGAAGCCGTCGTTCCGGAGTTGAAGGAACTGTGGATCGGGACGCTGCGAAGGGCCTTGGGCGACAAGCAGCACCGGATCCGCGGCATGGCGGCCAGCCATTTGGGCATCCTGCAGGACCGCAGCGTCGTGCCGCTGTTAATAAAGGCGCTCGAGGACGACCACGCCTATGTGCGTTCCTGCGCCGCGCTAGGTCTGGGCCGGTTGCGGGCCACGGAGGCGCGCGAGCGTCTCGTCACGGTCATGCAGGAGGATTGGGATCAAACGGTTCGGAGCCGAGCCAGGGAGGCGGTCGAGCGCATGCGCCCGGCGTAGTCAGGCGGCTCGGCGGTGGACTTGCTCATGGCCCCACTCGATGACCACGATCTCGGGCCGGCAGTTCAGGCGGAAGGGCACGAACGACCAGCCTAAGCCCCGATTCACATACAAGCGATGGCCGCGCGCTTCATGATGGCCGGCGATACGTCCCGCGCATCCCGGAGGCAGCCAAATGGTGGGGACGAAGGGGATCCGCCATTGGCCTCCGTGACTGTGGCCGCACAGAATCATATCCACGGCGTGATGTGATTCCATCTGGTCCAGAATGTTCGGCGCGTGCGCCAGCAGGAGCGTGAAGCGCCGGTCCATACGAGGCGGGACGCAGCGAAGGTCGGCCCGGTGGAGCGACGGGTCGTCCACGCCGACCACCGCCAGTTCTCCGGCTCCCGTGTCGACCAAGGCCGTTTGGTTCACGAGCAGGGTGATCTTGTGACGATCCGCCAGTTCCGCAAAATGAGCAACGGGGACTCCGCTGTAATGGTCGTGGTTGCCCAAGGTGATGTAGACCGGCGCGGTCTCCCGGAGTCGTGCGAGAAAGCGAAACAAATGCGGCAGACCTTGCGGCACGTTGAGTAGGTCACCGGTAATGAAAACCCAATCGGGGCTCAGGTCATCCACCGCTTCGACGATGCGGTCGTGCCGGGGATGGTAGCGGTCCAGATGGAGATCCGTCAGGTGGACCGCGCGGCGCCCGGCCAAGGCCGGATGGGACAAGGTCAGCCGCGAGACTTCGTGTGAGGACAGCCCGAACTCCAGGTCCGGCACCAGGCTGAATGCACGGTAGAAGGGTTCGCTCAAGCACCGCCCGATCAGGGCCCGGAGCCGGTCCGGCCAGGACATGGTCCGTCGGATCATCGAGCGACTCGGTCCAGTTCCACGCGGTCGGCAGAAGTCACCCGGTAGCCCTTGTCATAGAGCTGACCCATGCCGTTCATCAAGCTTTCGAGGTTCCGGGACTGGTACCACGCGTCGAAACGATCGGTCAGCGCCAACGCGTGGCTAGCGACGGAATGGGCGGGATCAAACGCCAGGGCGAGTGATTGAAAGAGGTCGTCCAGTTCTTCGCGGCTATAGCGGGCGTCATCATCGCGGTCTCCCACGAGGGCGAACTCGTAGAAGGTCAAGCTCACTGACAAGGACGTCTGGGTCTTGTGGAAGTCCTGGCGCACCGACTCCAAGCCTCCCGGATAGTCCCGCAAGCAGTCCTCCTCGGTGGGGGGCGAGAGGACTATGCGGAAGTCGATCGGCTGGGCCTCGGGGAGGGCGCGCTTGTGCTTTTGCTGCTGGTAGAACCAGTTGGTGCACCCGCTGGCCTTGACGAATGCGACCTTGTCCAATTCGACCTGGCGCTGAATATGGCGACTGAAGCGATCGAACACGCCGTTGGATTCGGAGGCTAGAGCTCCGGCCTTCCAGGACGCCCCGATCAAGGGCACCAAGACGAGCAGAATCCGCAGCGCGCACAACATAACACCCCCCTGGTCCCTAATCTGTGATAGCAGTATACCATGGTCAAAACGTCCCAATCGATTGTGTTTAGACTTGATGGCTTTCGACGCAGACGGTTCGCGTCATGACGGATGAATCCGAACCCTATCTGACAGGGGCTATTCCCGGCATCGGCGGGCACCTCCGCGTGGCGCCGGAGGATTTCCAGGTCGAAGAAGTGCCCTTGTATTGGCCGGCTGGTGAAGGCGAACACCTGTATTGCCGGGTCACCAAACGGGGGTTGTCCACGCCGGATCTCGTGCGCCGCCTGTCCTCAGCGCTGGGGATCAAGGCCCAAGCGATCGGCGTAGCCGGGTTCAAGGACGCGCGCGCCGTCACCACGCAGCTGCTCTCCATGCAAGGGGTCACACTCGACCGGGTCCAGCGGATCCCAACCGATGACCGGCTGCTGAAGATCGAGGTGCTGGGCCGCCACCGCAATCGGTTGAGGACCGGGCATCACGCGGGCAACCATTTCCGCCTGGTGATTCGCGGGGTGGCGGGGACGGCGGCGAAGACGGTGCCGGTGGTGCTCGAGGAATTGACCCGGCGTGGAGTCCCGAATTACTTTGGGCCCCAGCGTCAAGGGCGAACGGGCACGAACTATGAGACGGGTGCCGCGCTGCTCACTGACGCGTCGCGGCGCGCCCAAATGAGTCGGCATCAGCGGATCTGGTACCTCAACAGCTATCAATCCTACCTGTTCAACCGCATCGTCGCGAAGCGGATCGGCTCCCTCGACCGGCTGTTCGTGGGCGACTGGGCCATGAAGCTCGAGAACGGCGCCTGTTTCCCGGTGGAGGACGCGGAGCAGGAACAGCCTCGCGCGGACCGGTTCGAGATCAGCCCGACAGGGATCCTCTTCGGATCGCGTGTTTCGTGGGCGGCCGGTGAGCCCGGCGCCATTGAGGAGGCCGTCGTCGCCGAGACCGGAGCCAGCCGGGAGCAGCTCGTCGCGGCTGCGAAGGTCTGTGGGTTCCGTGGTGAGCGCCGCCCGCTCCGAGTCCGGCTCACCGAGCTGCAATGGGCGCTCGACGGCCGCGACCTTACCCTCTCGTTCAGGCTCCCTCCCGGCGCCTATGCGACCAGCGTGGTCCGAGAGCTCATCAAGAGCCCGCCGGTCTCCCCCTAGCCGCATCCCCCAGCCCCGCTGGACGTGATCGGATGGTACAATCAGGCTAAGCGTTCGAGAGCTGGCCATGGTTGAACAGCAAGAAACCGTCATCCTGCACGGCCATATCATCGATTCCCTGTTGCTTGCGAAGGTCCTGGACATCATTCTCATGATGGGGGGGACCTTCGACATCGCCGACGTGGAGATCGGCAAGACCCGCGAGCAGCCTTCGCGCGCCCGCATCATCGTGCGGGCCTCATCGCGCGCCCTGCTCGACGACATCTTGAAGGCGATACAGCCGCACGGTGCGTCGGTCGAGAAGGAATCCGACTGCCGCACCGAACCGGCTCCCGCCGACGGGGTCTTGCCCGAGGAATTCTACGCCACGACGCATTTGCCCACCGAGGTGCGGGTGAACGGCCGGTGGCTGGAGGTCCGGGGCATCGAAATGGATTTGGCCATCAGGATTGACGCGGAAGGGCGCGCGGCGCACGCCGTTCCGATGGGGGACGTGCGCCGAGGCGACCGCATCGTCATCGGCCGAGACGGAGTCCGCATCCGACCGCTGCGGCGGCCGACCGAGCGCGATGTGTTCGGCTTCATGGAATCGCAGGTGTCTGCCGAGCGCCCGCATGGGCATGTCATCGCCGATATCGCGGCGAGGATGCAGCAGTTGCGGGACAAGGCTGCCCAAGGGGAGCCCGGCTCCAAGGTGCTGTTGGCGGGCGGACCGGCCATCATCCATGCGGGCGGGCGGGACGCCTTGACGTGGCTGATCGACGAGGGATTCATCCACGTGTTGTTTTGCGGGAACGCGTTGGCGGCGCATGACATGGAAGCCGATTTGTACGGCACTTCGCTGGGATATGGGCTGACCGCGGGCCGCGTCGTCCCCCATGGGCATGAGCACCACCTGCGGACGATCAACCGCATCCGTGCCATCGGCAGCATTACCGCGGCCGTGGAGATGGGGGTCGTGAAGCAGGGCATCATGGCGGCCTGCGTGCGTCGGAGGATTCCGGTCGTGATGGCGGGCACGATTCGCGACGACGGCCCCTTGCCCGGAGTGATCACGGATGCGGTTCAGGCCCAGGCCGCTATGCGCGCGGTCATTCCCGAGGTCGGACTGGCCTTGCTGGTCGCCTCGACGCTGCATTCCGTCGCCACGGGGAATCTGCTGCCGGCCACGGTGCCGTCCGTCTGCGTGGACGTGAATCCCTCCGTGCCGACCAAACTGGCCGACCGCGGGAGTTTTCAGGCGGTGGGGCTCGTGATGGACGCCGCCTCGTTCCTGGGCGAATTGGCGCGCCAGCTGGGGAGGACCACATGAGTCGACTGTTGGTGTGTCCGCCCGATTACTTCGCCATCGAATATGAAATCAATCCCTGGATGCGCATGAGCAACCGCGTCGACCGTGCCAGGGCCGCCCGGCAATGGCACGAATTGATGCGCGTGTTCGAGCAGGACGTCAACGTGGTGCTGGAGCGGATGACGCCTGTTCCAGGCCTCCCGGATCTCGTCTTCACCGCCAACGCGGGCGTCGTGGTCGGCAACACCGCGGTGGTAAGCCGGTTCCGGTACCCCGAACGGCAGCCCGAGGAGCGCTACTTCGAGGCCTGGTTCCGCTCGCACGGCTATGAGGTGATGACGCTGGATCCCGGCGTGTATTTCGAGGGTGCTGGCGACTTGCTGGGATTTCCCGACTACTGGTTCGGCGGCTATCGCCAGCGCTCCGACATTCGCGCCCTCCCCATCTTGAGCGAGCGATTCGGGCGAGAAATCATCCCGCTCGAGCTCGTCGATTCCCGGTTCTACCACTTGGATACCTGCTTCTGCCCGCTCACCGGGGGAGATTTGCTCTACGTGCCGTCCGCCTTTGACGCCTATGGGCGCACGGCGATTGCGGACCGAGTCCCTGAGGAGCGCCGCTTCGCCGTGCCGGAGGCGGAGGCGCTGCGGTTTGCCTGCAACGCCGTCTGCGTCGGCAAGGACGTCGTGTTGCCGGCCGGCTGCCCGTCCACCGAGCGGTTCCTTCACGCCATGGGCTACCGGACCCACGCCGTCGAGCTGGACGAATTCATGAAATCCGGCGGCTCGGCCAAGTGCCTGACGTTGGCCCTCGACTAGGCGACTCCGTCGTCCCGTCTATTTTCTTCTGAACAGAAACGCCCCGTAGAGACCGGCGATCGTGATCGTGATCAGCTCGATCGTGAGCAGCATCCGGCTGACGACCGCGTCCGGTTGCGGCGGATCCAGGATGAACCGCATTCCGAGAAAGGCCGGTGCTTCGGTCGGGGGTGTTTCCCATGGAGGAAAGATGACGGCAAGGACCAGCACCGCGACCATGCCGTAGAGCACGTTGAGATTGAGCTGTTCCGGTGGACCATCCTGCCGCCGCAGGCTGTGGTCTGCTGACACGTCACCGAGCCGTTGCCCGCAGTAGGTGCAGAAGCGATTGATCTCCGGCAGCGAACGATGGCAGGACGGGCAGGTTTGCATG
>JBDZVU010000132.1:0-5783 GCA_040255845.1 Nitrospiraceae bacterium
TTCTCGCACTTCGATATAGGTGGGGATCAGCGCTACGTTCAGCGACGCCCCGACGACCGTGACGGCAAACTGCGGCACGACCATCGCGATGAGAAACGCATCCAGCGCGTCTCCGGTGCCGAAGTACGACGCGATGAGGGCGTCCTTCAGGAACGCCGCAAGCTTCACGAGGACCGTCCACCCTCCCACGATGACGAGGGCGGCGGCGATCCTCCGCCCGGAGGACTGCTGCGACCAGGTCCGCCACCGCTGGACCGCTTCACGCCGGCCTTTCGAGGCCCTGGCATCGGCCAGGCGTCGCCATCCCGTGTACAGCTCCCCCACGGAGCGCCTCATGGCGTGCGAGATGCCCACGCGAGCGAGCAACGTCGCGAGCATCTACCGGTCCTGATACGCCGCACAGTAGTAGGGCGAATCCGCGACGCGCGCCTTCTGCATCACGACGCCCAGCACTTTACCGCCGGCGGACGTGGTCCGTTGGATCGCGAGGCGGCAGGCTTCCCTGGTGGTCTCGCCGGCGCTGACGACCAACAGCACCCCGTCCACTTTCGATGCGAGGACCGCCGTGTCGGCAAACGGAAGCGCCGGAGGACAATCCAAGATGATATGGCATCCCTTCAGCGGGCCCCATGCGAGGAGCTGATCAAGCGCTTTCGCGTGCAGCAGTTCGGTCGCATTGCTGGGGCGGCTCCCGCGAGGAATGACGGAAAGATTTGGGACGAGGCTGTCGTGCACGACGTCCGCGATGCTCGCTTCCCCTCTAAGCAGCTGCGCAAGACCTGACGGCGCGGCGCCCGCGAGGCCGACATCGTAGATCGGATGAGGTTTGTCCTTTCGAAAATCCACGTCCACCAGCACGACGCGATGCATTTCCAGCTTCGCCAACGCCGTGGCCAGATTGATGGCGAGCGTCGTCTTTCCTTCGTTGTCTCCCGGGCTCGTGACAAGGACGCGCGACGGCAGCCGATCGGCGCGTGACAGCAGCAGACTGGTCCGGATGATTCGAATGCTCTCTGCGGCCGGCGTGATGGCGTCCGGATTGATCACCCCCCGGGTGCCGGTCGCGGTCTTGGGCAACAGCGGCATGACTCCCAACAAAGAGACGTCCGGGAGGTAGCGCTCCACGTCGGCGGGTGCCTTGAGCTTTTTATGTCGCGTGTCGACGACGATCGCCAATCCCACGCCGGTCATGAGGCCGGCCATCAGCGCCAACGCGACATTCCGCTTGGTCCTCGGTTTCGCCGGGACCGACCGGGGCGTGGCCGGATCCGCAAGATAGACGTTGTTCGTTTTCATGCCGGCGGACAGATCACTTTCCTTGGTGGCTTTGAGAAAGAGATTGTAAATATGCAGGCTGCTCTCCGCCTCACGCTCCAGCATGCCGTGCTCGATCTCGTTTTGTTCCAGCCGAATCTTATCGGTGCCATACCGACCGATGGCGGCCCGAACGGCGCGTTCTTGGGCCACCGCCATGTTGTACTCGTGCTTGAGCGAGTCGTAGATTTTTTGCACCTCTTGCTTGATGCGCTGGCGAAGATTCTGCAGCTCGACGTTCTTTTGCGCACGATCGGGGTGCAATGGCCCATACCGCTCCGACAGATCGGCCACCTGTGACGACAGCGTGATTTCCTGCGCGCGCAGCATCTGAATCAAGTGGGAGTTCAACACCTGAGACAATGAATCGAGCTCTGACCAGTCGGCGGTGACCTGGCGGCCTTCCGCGTTCAACACGGACCCGATCTGCTGCAACCGCGACTGGGCCTCCGCTTTCGCCATCTCGGCCTTGACCAGTTGGGAATTCAGCTCGGCGAGCGTTTGGCCCGCCAGGGACTTGCGCTCCTCTCCCGCCAGGAGGCCGTGCTTGGCCCGATACAGGTACAGCGCCTGTTGGGAGGCCTGAACCTTCGCCCGCAACTCGTCAAGGTGAGTGGTAAACCACCGCGCCGCCTGCTCGCGGGACGTGGAACTCAGCTCCTGATTGCGCTCGATATAGACGGACACGAGGGTGGTGGCGGCCCGCGCCGCAAAGGCCGGAGCGGTGGCCATGACCGTCACATGAGCCAGTCGCGCGCCTCGAATCGGCGTGATCTCGACGTCTTCCGAGAACTGCGCCAGCAGCCGCTCTTCCACCGGGTCTACCCCGGGCGGTGGTTCCGTGGGCTTGGCCGGCCAGAACGCGTGCAGCCATGCCGTGAGGCGGCTCATCAAGGTGTCGCGCGGTTGGTATTCGGGACGCTGCGACAATTTGAGCAACTGTGCGGTCTGCCGCAGCACATGATGGCTCTTGAGCAGCTCGAAGTGCGTTTGGAAGTATTCCGGCGTGTTGTCCAAATGGTGCGCGCTCTTCTCCCGTTCCAGCCCGCCGGGCCCCGGACTTTCGATGACGACCGTCGCCCTGGACTGATACTTGGGCGTTTGGAGGAACGACCACACCGCCGCGGCCAGCACGAAGGCAGCGGTAATCCCGACGACAAGCCAGCGCTGCTGCTGGCAGGCCTCGAGGTATTCCTGCCAGGGAGGCGCTGCGCTCTCCCCAGGGGAGGCGGGCTTCCGCCGTTCGACTCCGGTGTTCGTGAAGACGTTGATCTTCTCCATCATGCCCTCATCTCCTCGGCACGTCGGCAGGGCGCCCGTGTGACGCGCGCGCTGCGCATGCCCCGTTGCGGTCACTAGGCGGCGCGCGACAGCGCGGCGCGGAAGTAGTTGATCGTTTTCGTGAGGCCTTCGTCCAACTGGACTTTCGGCTCCCATCCAAGGAGGGCCTTAGCGCGGCCGATGTCGGGGCGACGCACCTTCGGATCGTCCACCGGAAGGGGCTGCTCTCGAATGTCACGGCGGCACCCGACCAGCGAGATCACCCGCTCGGCGATGTCGCGCACGGTCATCTCACGAGGGTTGCCGAGATTGATCGGCTCGTGGATGCTGAGCTCCGCGCAGTCGGGACGCCGGGTCAGAAACGAGCTGCGGTCGGTCCGTTCCGCCGCGTTGGTCTTCGACTCGGTCGTCAACACCGCCGCGATCCCCCGAACCAGGTCGTCCACGTAGCAAAAGCTTCTGGTCTGATTTCCGTCACCGTAGACCGTGAGCGGCTGTCCGCTCAACGCCTGCACGACGAAGTTTGACACGACGCGCCCATCATTCGGCCGCATCCGGGGGCCATAGGTATTGAAGATGCGCACGATCCTGGTATCGACGCCGTGATACCGGTGGTAGGCCATCGTCATGGCCTCGCCAAACCGTTTGGCTTCGTCGTACACGCCGCGCGGGCTGATGGGGTTGACATTGCCCCAGTACCCCTCAGGCTGCGGGTTCACCAGAGGATCGCCGTACACTTCCGACGTACTCGCCAACAGGAAGCGGGCGCCTTTGGCTTTGGCGAGCCCCAGGGCTTTGTGGGTGCCGAGCGCGCCGACCTTCAACGTGGCGATCGGGTGTTCCAGATAGTCCTGAGGGCTGGCCGGCGAGGCGAAGTGTAGAATCGCATCCAAGGGTCCATCGACGTGTACGTATTCGCAGACGTCGTACTTCACAAAACGAAACCGCTCGACGCCCAGCAGATCTGCAATGTTTTCCACCCGGCCGGTCAGCAGGTTGTCCAGGCATAAGACGTCATGCCCTTGGGTCACGAGATACTCGCACAGATGACTGCCAAGAAATCCTGCGCCGCCGGTAATGAGGATCCTCATGCTCTTACCTCCCGGTGAAAGCCGGTGGACGGATGCGCCCGGGGAGCCGCCGCAACGCGACCAGCCTGACCTGTTGGACTATTGGAGCTCGGCGGTGGACGGGCCGCTGATGTCGGGCGCGGGAAGAAACCGGATTTCCCGCCGATCGATGTGCACCAGGGCGGCCTGCTGAATCAAGCGCACTCTGATCACGAGATAATCCTGCTGTCCCTTCCGGACCAGCTGGCCGCGCACGCCGGCGAGCGGGCCTCGGACCGCCTCCACCCACGCCCCCTCGACGAAATAGTCGCAGGATTCCGTGGGCCGCCGGCTGGCCGCCGTGCTCTTGATCGCAGCGAGTTCTTCCTCGGGAATGGCTTCCGGACGGACCGTCCCCACGATGCGCACGACGCCGGGCGTTTGAAGGACTGCGAGTCGGTTCACGAGCGCGAAGCGGGCGAAGCAATAGCCGGGAAACAGCGGCACCTGGATACAGGTTTTTCGATCGGACCATTGGCTGAGCTTGGAGGTGAGGGGCAGCAGCGGTTCCACCCCGATGGACGCCAATCGATCACGGACCTGTTTTTCGTGCCGTGACCGCGTGCTGACGGCGTACCATTGAGCCGTGACGGAGCATTCAGTGAGTTCGGAAATTGATTCGGTCGACCTCGCGTCAAACATAGCTTCGCCCTGTGACTCCCGTCCGCGCAGACGCGCTCATCCTTCTACAGAAGTTGTTCGGCTGACTGCATCGGAGCAATATGCCTTTTTTCAGGGGAGCCCCCGACAGGGAGCGATCACCGCTTTGTGTGGGCGGCACGGCACATACAAATAGGGGGCATTGACGTGTCCGCCGGCCGGTCCTCTCCGCCTGTTCGAACGCGCGTGCGACGTCCAGCGCGCTGCGGAGGCGGTATCTGTACGCTGCACGGCAATCAGCGGTCGCGAACTAGGGCTTGGTCCAGTGGGCATTCTGTGGTGCGGCACTTACCGTATGGCGTCTTGTGTATGGTCACTTTGTGAGGCGCGGTTCCGGCGCCGAGGTGTGGGGATGACGCTCCTTGCACTCGGCTCAACCGATGAACGTCAGGGGGGCGCCTTCCTTATCCTCAGCATGGCTCCGGATTCTGACGACCAGGGCGCAGCGCAATCGAAGCCCTGGGGGCACGCGTGTGACACAGATCAGGAATTGCCGCACCAGAATGGACAATGGGAGACATGAGCACGATCGCGACGAAAGTGGCTATCGTCAGCAGTAACACATTTGTTCGGCTTGGCTTACGCCGGACCTTCGAGACACATCCCGGCGTGCACGTCGTTGGTGAATGTCCGTGGGGGCCGTCGGCTCACGACCTGGTGGAGCGAGAGCGGCCTGATCTAATCGTGGTCGATCTCGAGCTCGACATGAATCAGGTGGACGTGATCAGCTTGCTTCGTCAGTGGGCTCCTCGATCCCGCATTGTCCTGCTCACGGGATGGGCCGACATGGAGCGCGGCAGGCAGGCCATGGAGGTCGGAGCCGACGTCATCATGATGAAATGCCAGCCGGCGTCCATCCTTCTGGCGATCGTGGACAGCGTCGCAAAGCGCCATGGGGCAGCTCGCCCGCAAGCGCACAGTCTCCCGCCGCCCGAGCGGGATGGCGCCAACCCGGAAGGGATGGCGGCGCTTCATCCCAAGACCGAGGCATTGACCACCCGGGAGCGCGCCGTCGTGGCGCTGGTGGGGCAAGGCCTCTCCAATCGCGATATTGCGGAGCGCTTATGCATCTCCGAAACCACGGTTCGCCATCACCTGACGAGCATTTTCGACAAACTCGGGGTGTCGAATCGGCAGAAACTCCTGATCCTGGCCTATCAACGGGGATTGACCGAGGGGAAATCAGCCTAGGCCACATCCTCAGTCTTGAAGCAAGCCCGTAGAAGAGCCCGATCGCGGCAGGCAGCCGAGAGCAAGGGCATGAAACATTGGGCAGGTAGCGATCGAAGGGCGAACCGGGTGCATTGCGATTATTCTACTTGGCGCACTTCCGAACCATGGACGGCAGGAACAAACGACCGCACGTAGAGCAGCACTTGCCAGGCTTCTTCTTCGGTCAGCACCAGCGGAACGAACGAC
>JBDZVU010000046.1:0-24656 GCA_040255845.1 Nitrospiraceae bacterium
TCCAGGTCGAGGAGCCGATCTACATCAGACCGGCCGAACGCGTGACCTGGCTGTAAGCGGTTACACCGAGTGAGCGATCTGGGAATCAGGCCAAGCTTGGCTCCCAGTCTCGTGGCTCAGTGACGCAAGGAAAGGGCGGGGCTCGCAAGGGCTCCGCCCTTTCTCCTTTTGTCTCTGAGCGGCGCTACCATCATCTGAAAGGGGTGGTACCATTCCCGTCTTTCGCCCCAGGGAACCCTCCTCCTTTTGCGCACTTGACGCCCTTGGGGACCTCCAGTACAGTCCTTGCTGAGTGTGCCTGCGATCAAGCATGAGGACGCGGTGACCACCCCACAGCAGCCGCCATTTGCAGCCCTTGCCATCCCGTTCGATGAATTTCTCGCCTCAGGCAAGCTCCCCGACGGCTATCTGCCAACAGAATATATTGCTCAGCAATTCGTCGAGCGCTTGGTCCACTACGTCCTTAGTGTGCCGGCCGGTAGTTACACGATGGCTCAACTCAGCAACCTACTTGAGCAGTTAGATCCACGCGCCCAGGTGTTCTTCTTCAAGAAACTTAAAGAGACGAGTCCGGAGAGCCTCAAACACTTTGCTCCGCTCTACTACGGTTTCATGAACGAGTTTCACTCGCTCCTCTTCACGTAAAGATTCTCGAAAATTCCCCTTGTAGCGCTGGAAAACTCATGTATAATTGGGAGGTTCACTTACGAGACAAGGAGCCTCAATGAATCCATCCCTGCAGCGGGCCGTAACGAGTTTTTACAATCTGGTGTACGAAGCCCAGACCTTCGCAACCGCCATGGCGAGAATCGATACGGCAGAGCAGGAGCACTATGCCGGACGAATTGAAGGGCTGAATTGGGTACTCGATCGCTGCCAAGAACTTGAGGAAATGGACACCAACCTCACACCTTCTTCCCTACAACGCGTATTGGGAGAGGTTAAGTCAGATCTCGATCACGAGTTATCAGTGCAGCGGCGCGAGAAGGGCCGCCGGGCTGATGGACGTGAGGAAGCGCTGAATTTCGTTGCCGATTACCTGTCCAGCCTCATCACCGCGACAGAGATCGAATCCGCCAAGACGTCCGTGTAGGGTTTCTGACCGCTCATTCCCTGCGCCTTCGCCCCCGATCCTATGGCGTTGATGAGAGAGTGGATCATTTTTGCGTTGTGCCTTGGAGCTGGCGGGCATATGGCTCTGGGGTTTGTGCTTCACGCCCCTGATCTGCCATGGAGCCGAGCCGGCTTTTATGGATTGCTCAGCGGCCTCGTGATCTATGCCACCGTTCAGGCCACCAGGTGGCTGTGGCGCACATTAAAACCCCAGCACTCTGATGCTTCGGGGTCCTAGGACCGCCGTCCTCCATTGACCCCGTCGGCCGGACGCGCATAAAATATCTCATGCGCTCACCGTCCCGCAAACCGCCATCATGGCCTCCCGGATCCATGCCTCCAGCGAGGCGCCGTGTGCCGGCCCCACAAGAAGATCAGTTCGAATCGCTCAATGCCTCGCTACTCTATTGTCCCCGATGCCGCGTGGCCACGCCGACACGCGAACGACTCCTGCTCGTCCTGCCTACCGGTAATCTCTATGAATACCTCTGTATGCAATGTGGCACCTCCACGGGATCTAAGACAGACGGCCCTCAAAATCCGGTGCTTGGCTAACGGCCAACGGACCCTTCAAGCCTCGCGTATCTGATCGAGGGGAATCCCTTCATCGATCAGCATCACGGGGATATTTCCCCTGACGGGATACAGGACTTGCTCATCGGCTCGGACTAAGCCGCCGTCGATCGATTCCGTCACCGGTCTTTTCCCCTTATTTTTCAGCGCTCCCCGCTTGGCAGCGTCGTTCACCTTCGCCACCAAACTGGAGTCGGCAAGACGCACCGGCTGCTTGGTTTCCGGGCAACACAGAATGGCCAATAGATCTTTATCAAGGCTCATCATCCCCTCCGTCATGGATCATGTCTCGGTCTTGCCGCAGTGCAAACCACGTGTACGCTACGGACATCTTTCGATGCGCCTTCTCAGTCTCCTTTCCGACGTCCATTTCTGTTAGACTCAGCTCACATTATGGTGGCCACATCCTGGAAAATCTTTTTCACCGGGCTGCTCCTCCTCGTACCCGCTTGGGCGACCCTCCTCATCCTTCTCACTCTATTTCGCACCTTGGATAATTTGGTGGGGGCCCATATCCCCAACCCCGTCCCCGGACTAGGACTCCTCCTATTGGTGCTGCTGGTGCTCCTGTCTGGCCTCATTGCAAGTCATGTTCTTGGAGAGCGGTTGATCGGTCGCCTCGAGACGCGACTGGAGAGAATCCCGTTGGTGCACAGCATCTATCTGACACTGAAAGGCATGACCGACTTGTTTAATTTCCGATCCCGCTTTGGAAAGAGTACGGTCGTGGCGTTTCCGTTTCCAAGGAACGGACTCTGGGCCCTGGGCTTCGTCATGGGCTCCGCCCCTGCTCCGCTGCAGGTGGCACCACTCCATCGGCTGTTGATGGTGTTCGTCCCGACGGCTATCCATCCTTTTACCGGATACTTGGCGCTCGTTCCAGAAGATCAGGTGCATAGTCTCAATCTGTTACCGGAGGACGCCATGAAAATTGAGTTTTCAGCTGGGCTATACAAGCCGAAAGCCGGCTGGCTGCAACCACCGCGTTGAGACCCACGTGCAATCTGTCGACTCGATTCTGATCCGCGCGGCTCGTCCCGAAGATGTGGAGGAGATCGTCTCCTTCAGCGCCGCCATGGCGTGGGAGACGGAGCATCGCCGTTTGGACAAGGACCGTCTGCGTCAAGGAACTCTAGCTCTTCTGAACGCTCCATCCTATGGGTTTTTTCAGGTCGCCGAACCCCCCCGGCACTCGGAACGCCGAATTATCGCACAACTCATGGTGACCTATGAATGGAGCGACTGGCGCAACGGGGTGTTTTGGTGGATCCAAAGCGTCTATGTGGATCCGGCGTGGAGACGGCAGGGCGTTTTTCGGCGGATGCACGACTCCGTCCTCGCCCTCGCCAAAAGCCATCCAGACGTGTGCGGAGTTCGTTTGTACGTCGAGCAGAACAACCACGTCGCACAGACGGCGTACAAGCGTGTTGGACTGGCTCCCTCGGCGTACGCTGTCTACGAGCATGATTTCCATTTCCTTCCGCGCGCGGCGCTGCAGGACCAGCCTGACGAAGCTTAATCCACACACTCTGCAAGGAGTCGCGATGAAACCGCTCTGGATCGTGCTGCTGATCGTGCTGTCGTTATCCCCCGGATGCGCGTTTATACGGGGGACGTACGGCGAAGAAGTGAATCAGGGTGATGTGGCGGCGATCAAAAAGGGCGCCACCCGCACCGAGGTGGCGACTATCCTGGGAGCGCCGGATCGCATCGTCGAAGCGAATGGACACGAAGTGCACCATTATTACCGCTTCGACGTGAAGTCGGGCTACATCTTGTTCTTCTCCCGAACCAACGTCAAAAGCGAGGATGTGTTCGTCATCTTCGATCAGGCGGGGCTGGTGGAGGAGGTGTTGGTGGGCCGGAAGAAGCCGCCTCTCGAATTCCAATTTTGGCCGTTCGACTGGCCATTCGATTCCTGAACTTATGGTCCTCCGCGTCGGTTGCGCCTTCTTTCTTCTCGCCGTTGTCATGTCCGGTTGCGTCCGAGGGCCCCTTGCATGGCAACGGTTCACGTTGAACCAGCCGATTTCAGAGCGTGATGTCGCCTTCATCGTGGACGGTACCACACGGTTGCCGGAAGTCCTGGACCGTCTGGGATCTCCGGACGACATCCAGTCCGTGGGCCGATGGATCATCGCGCGCTACCATTTCTCCGATGGACGCTACTTCCGGGCGGATTACGGTTGGGGGTTGCGCTTTGTCATCCCCTACTCCTCACCCGACCTCGTCATGGGAGGAGGGGGCTTCGGGACGGATATCTTTCAGGTGACGTGCGACGCGCAGTGGGTCGTGCAGGACCACGCCTTCGCGTGGCATGCCAATTCGTCGGAATTCAGGTTGTGGCCGTTTGGCGAAGATCAGCAGCAGTAGCGGACCCCGGCGAATTGCCGGTCTCTGGACATCCCGGTATAATGCCGCGCCATGTCCGATGCCCCTGACCGGATCGTCAGCGACGCCCGACTCATCTCTCCTTCTTATATCCCCGCCGACCACGATACGGATTTCCTTCAACGCGAAGAACTGCGCCCCTGGCGGTTGAGTCTCGAACTCCTCAAGCCGGAACTGATCCAGAAAGAGCACGGCATCCAGTCCACCATCGTCGTGTTCGGCAGCTCGCGGCTGGCCGAACCGTCGATGGCTGAACGCAAGCTCCGTCAGGCGGAAGCATCACTCGCCGACGACCCACAGGATCAACGGCGGGCAGCCCAGGTGGCGCTCCTCCGTCGCCAACTCGAGCTGTCCAAGTACTATGACGAGGCGCGCGAATTCGGCCGGTTGGTGTCCTCCTCATGCCAAACCGCGGGACGGTGTGATTACGTGATCGTCACAGGCGGCGGCCCCGGCATCATGGAAGCCGCCAACCGAGGGGCCGCGGATGCCCACGCGAAATCCATCGGCCTGAACATCACGCTGCCGCACGAGCAGCGCCCCAATCCCTACATTACCCCGGACCTCTGCTTTCAGTTTCGCTACTTCGCCTTGCGGAAGATGCATTTCCTCATCCGCGCCAAGGCGCTGGTCGCCTTTCCCGGCGGGTTTGGAACCATGGATGAGCTGTTCGAGACGCTGACTCTCTTGCAGACCGGTAAGGCGACCGGGTTGACCGTCGTCCTGGTGGGACAGTCATTCTGGGAACGCGTCATCAATTGGCCCCTGCTCCTGGAGTTTGGACTGATCGATGCGGACGACACTCACTTGTTCCACTATGCCGAAACGGCGCAGGAGGCCTGGGACGTGATCCTCCGCCATCATGAGCCGAGACCCTTGGTATGAAGCTCTCGTTTCACGGAGCCGCCCGGTCGGTGACCGGAAGCCGCCATCTCATCGAAACGTCCTCGACCCGCCTTCTCTTGGACTGCGGCATGTTTCAAGGACGCCGCGAGGAGGCCGCACGGCTGAATCACCACCTTGGCTTCGATCCCAAAGCCCTGTCGGCGGTGGTGCTCTCACACGCTCATATCGACCATTCCGGTGCCCTGCCGGTCCTGGCGCGGCACGGCTTTTCAGGCAAGGTGCACTTGACGAGGGCGTCCGCCGACCTCGTCAGGATCATGCTGGAGGACGCAGCCCGCATTCAAAAAAGCGATTGCGCCTATGTCAACCGGAAGGAACGGCGGCGGGGAAAGGGATGCGTTCGCCCATTTTTCGACGGCGAGGACGTGGAGAGTATTGCGCGCCGATTCGTGGGAGCGCGCTATCTCGATAAAGTCAAGGTCGATTCCCGCACCACCGTGACGTTCCACGACGCGGGCCATATTCTTGGATCGGCCGCGATCCGGGTCAAGTATACGGCTCGCGGCCAGACGAAGACGGTGCTGTTCAGCGGCGACCTGGGCCGCGCCAACATGCCGATCCTCCGCGACCCCGATCCGCCCCCCGCCTGCGACATTCTGATCCTGGAATCGACGTACGGCGATCGCCTGCATGAACAGGCGCGCGAGGAAGCGAAAAAACAAGCCGAGGCGCTGCTCACGCATGCCAGACACCACAAGAGCAAGATTATCGTGCCGGCGTTCGCGGTCGGTCGTACGCAGGAACTCATCATGCGAATTAAGGAACTGGTGATCGAAAGCCGGATCGATCCGATTCCCATTTACATCGATTCTCCGTTGGCGAGCCGAGCGACCGCCGTGTTTCGCCGGCATCCCGAGTGTTACGATGAAGCCACGTACAAGACGTTCGCCGGCGGCAATGATCCCTTCGCATCCCGGTTCATCCGATTTGTCTCCACCGTCGAAGAGAGCAAACGGCTCAATACGATGCGGGGGCCTTGCGTCATCATCTCCTCCTCCGGCATGTGCGAAGGCGGACGCATCGTGCACCACCTGAAACATGCCATACAGGACGAGGCCAACGTGATCGTATTCGTCGGCTTTCAGGCGGAGCACACCTTGGGGCGGAAGTTGGTCGAAGGGTGGGATGTCGTGCCCATCTTCGGAGTGCCGACGCCCAGGCGCGCGCAAGTCGTGAAGCTGAACGGATTGTCCGCCCATGCCGACCGCAACGACCTGCTTGGGTACGTGCGGGCCATCCATCCGCCGCCCTCCGCCGTCTTCGTCGTCCACGGAGAGGAAAAGCAGGCGCTGTCTCTCGCAGCGGCCATCCGGGCGGAACACCCGCAGATGGACGTGCACATTCCTCATCGGGGCAGCACGCATGAGATCTGAACGCGGCGCCGCGCGGCTACACGGTTCGAACGCGCCGGCCATCATGGCGCTCGCATGCCTCCTGATCGTCCTGCCCTACGACGGTGTGGGACTCGCGAAACCTCAGGCCAATGAACAGCGTCAGCGGGCCCGTGAGCTCGGTATCGTGATCGGGCAGTTGCCAACCGGAGCCCTCAACGCCATTACGGATGTGGCCGGGGTGAAGGTCGGCCACACGACGCTGATCCGGGGCGAGGGGACATTGGTCCCCGGCCAGGGCCCTGTCAGAACCGGCGTGACGGTCGTCATCCCGCGCGAGGACGTATGGCACCATAAAGTGGCCGCCGGAGGCTTCGTCTTGAACGGGACGGGAGAGATGACGGGATTGTCCTGGATCGCGGAGTCAGGGTTTTTGGAATATCCCATCGCCCTGACCAACACGTTGAACGTACCGCGCGTCGCCGACGGCGTGATCAGCTGGATGATCCGCCGCTACCCGGAAATCGGCATCTCCGACGACACGCTGACGCCCGTGGTCGCCGAGTGCGACGACGGGCGCTTGAACGACATCCAGGGCCGGCATGTCGGGGAGCAGGACGTGATCGCCGCCCTCGACGGCGCGACGGGGGGCCCCGTCGAGGAAGGCTCGGTGGGCGCAGGGACCGGCATGGTGTCCTATGGGTTCAAAGGGGGCATCGGCACGTCGTCCCGCCGCATCGCAGAGGAACACGGCGGGTATACCGTCGGCGTGCTGGTCAACGCAAACCATGGCCGTCGGCCCGAGCTGATAGTGGCCGGCGTGCCCGTCGGCCGACGCTTCGACATGGCGGCGCCCCACGCGAGCGAGGGTGTCCAGCCCGGGATGAGCGAAGGATCGATTATCATCATCGTGGCAACGGATGCCCCGCTGGACGGGCGCCAGCTCACCCGGTTGGCGAAGCGGGCCGCCCTGGGCCTCGCCCGAACGGGCTCCACGGCCCGCCACGGCAGCGGCGATTTCATTCTGGCGTTTTCAACGGCCAACGTGATCCCGCATTATCCAGCCGCGCTGACGTACCCCCTCACGCACATAGCGGACACACACTTGAATCCGCTCATTACCGCAACCGTCGAAGCCACGGAAGAGGCCGTCTTGAACGCCTTGACCATGGCGACGACCGTCGAAGGACGCGACGGGCATCGTGCCGAGGCCATCGATCTAATCCGTCTGCGAGAACTTCTTGCCGTTCCTCGGTGATGGTATGCACGATACGATGCCATGCCTTGCATTTTCCTCACGGGCCTCGCTATGCTGCCGCGTGAGCCAACGCTGGAGAGTGGGCCATGAATGAATACCAAATCGGCGGCGGCTTGCGCCTTCTCACGGCCGTAGAAAAGACCGAGGCCTTCGCCGACTTCCTCAAGACCCGCATGGTGCGGGCCCTCGAAACCGAAGATCCGACGGAACTCCATTATCTCCTCGCGCAGCTGGACGACTACTACTCGTATTTATGGCGGTATTATAAGAAACTCGCCCAAGCTCGACCCGAGCGGATGGACCCGGGCGTCTAGTCATTTGGTTCGGACATGCCGAGTCTTTCCCTCTCACCCCAGCAGGTCACTCGTTTTCAATTCGCCGCAGCACTGTCCCGGAAAGCCGAGAGCGACGCCGCCGCTCAAGAGATCGCCGACCTCATCAGAGCGCGGCTCGAAGGCTCGGCGGTCGATCTCGCCTGCCTGTTTTTTTCTTCTCACCACAGCGGCAACGCCCGCACAGTGGCCGGCGTGCTCAACGGGCGACTCGGACCGAGGATGATCGTCGGGTGTAGCGGCGAAGGGGTCATTGGAGGGCGGGAAGAACTCGAAACGGGGCCGGCGATGGCGCTCTGGACCGCGTCTTTGCCGGGCGTCCAAATGGAGCCCTTCCGGTTGACCTTCTCGCCGGCGCACGACCAGCTCAACGTCTCGCGTTCGCCTGACGCCGGCGCGCATGGCGGCTCCTTTCTCCTGTTCGCGGATCCCTTTAGCACGCCGATGCAGGACGTGCTCACGATGCTCGATCACCGGTACCCCGGGACGGCGGCCGTCGGTGGGCTGGCTGGAGGCGGTCAAGAAGTGGGAGAAAACCGCCTCGTGCTCCAAGATGAAGTGCACGACCAGGGACTCGTCGGAGTTCATGTGACCGGACCGGTCGAAATTCGTCCGATCATCTCGCAAGGATGCCGCCCCATCGGCGAACGCTTCGTCGTCACCAAGGCGGAGCACAATGTCATTCATGAACTGAGCGGGACACCGGCGTTGGAACGCCTTCAGGGGATTGTGGCATCACTGAGCCCCGAGGACCGCCGGCGGGCGCACCGGGCGCTCCACATCGGCATCCTGATCGATGAGCAGCGGAATCGATTTGAACGCGGCGATTTTCTCGTTCGCAACCTGGTCGGCGCGGACCAAGGCACCGGCGCCGTTGCGATTGGAGACGTGGTGCAGGAAGGGCAAACCGTCCAATTCCATCTGCGGGACAGTCAGTCCGCCACCGAAGACTTGAACCTGCTTCTCGCTGCCGATCGTTGCCAGCACCCGCGCAATCCCCCGCTGGGGGCGCTGCTGTTCAGCTGCTGCGGACGGGGAAGGGGATTGTTCGGCCGTCCGCATCACGATGCCGAGGCGGTGATCGGGCGGCTGGGGTCCATCCCGCTCGCGGGATTCTTTGCTCAAGGCGAGATCGGCCCGGTGGGCCCCCGCAATTATGTCCATGGGTATACGGCCAGCCTCGCGGTCTTCGCCGAACGCTTGGCGAGCGGGACGGGCGCGTAGCGGCTTCTGCGAAAGGAGATCATGATGTTCCGGCTCCTGCAATATGGCATCATGTGTGGACTGATCATCATTCCGGGATTATCGAGAGGAGGCACCGTGGCCGACACTCCAGCGGGCGCTCAGGACATCACGACCGCATCAGGGCTGCACTATAGCGATGTGGTCGTCGGCACAGGCGAGGTGGCCGTGGCCGGGAAGACCGCGACCGTGCACTATACCGGCTGGCTGACGAACGGAAAGAAATTCGACAGCTCGGTGGATCGGGGGCAGCCGTTTTCGTTTCCCCTGGGGGCCGGCCGAGTGATCAAGGGATGGGACGAAGGCGTCCAAGGCATGAAAGTCGGCGGCAAACGGAAATTGACGATTCCTCCCGACCTGGGTTACGGCGCGCGCGGGGCGGGCGGCGTGATTCCCCCCAATGCCACGCTCGTCTTCGACGTCGAGCTGCTGGCGGTCCGCTGACCCCCATGCGCCACACGCCGCTGCTCGACGAACATCGCAAAGCGAACGCGAAACTCATCGATTTCGCCGGATGGGAGATGCCCATCCAGTACACCGGTGTCTTGGATGAGTACCACGCCGTCAGATCGTCTGCTGGCCTCTTTGACGTCAGCCACATGGGGCGTGTGGTGGTCTCCGGATCCGGGGCAGAAGCATTCCTGCAGCGGACCACGACCAACGATGTCGGCCGACTCGCTATCGGGCAGGCGCACTACTCGATGGTCTGCAACGACCGCGGAGGCATCAAGGACGACATCTTTGTCTATCGGATCAAGCCCGAAGAATACCTGCTCTGCGTCAATGCGTCGAATCGTGCCAAAATCGTCGCCTGGCTGGAGCGCCATCAGGACGGCGTGGGATGCGCATTGGAGGATCGTTCGGAGTCCCTGGCCCAGGTCGCCCTGCAGGGACCGCGCTCCCGCGACATCCTGCTCGCACTGGGCGCTGCCGAGGCGGGCACGCTGAAACTCCATCATGCCTGCCAGGTGACCGTGGGCTCCGTCCCCGTCGTGCTCGCGCGAACCGGATACACCGGTGAGCTGGGATTTGAACTATACGTGCCCGCCGATCACGCGAGCGCGCTCTGGCGGCTGATGCTGGAACGGGGACGAGCGGATGGCCTCAAGCCGGCCGGGTTGGGCGCCCGGGACTTACTTCGGCTGGAGATGGGGTACCTCCTCTACGGAAACGACATCTCGGAGGAAACCAGCCCCCTCGAAGCCGGCGTGGAATGGACCGTCAGTATGTCGAAAGGCGCTTTTATCGGGCGCGAAGCCCTCCAAGAGCAGCAGCAACAGGGCCTCTCGCGCCGCTTCATCGGCTTCGAGCTACTGGAAAAAGCAGTTCCCCGCCACGGCTACGCCGTCCTCTCTGCTCGCGACGCCACGCCGTTAGGCGCCGTCACGAGCGGCAACTTATCGCCTCTCCTCCAAAAGGGCATCGGCCTGACCTATGTCCCTCCTGCCTACGCCGAGCTCGGGACCGAGCTGCTCATCGACATTCGAGGAAAGACTCTCCCCGCAAAGGTCGTCAAGCCGCCCTTCTACCGGAAGCCGAAAAACTGACCGATGATCCGGAACATTTACAGCGGGAAAGTGGTCACGTTGAATCTCGAACGGGTGCAACTGCCCAATGGCGTCACGATCGACCTGGAAACGATCCGTCATCCAGGCGCGGCGGCCGTCGTCCCCCTCAAGGAGGACGGCACCGTCGTCCTCATCCGCCAGTTCCGCCACGCCACGGGCGGGTACATTTATGAAATTCCGGCCGGGAAGCTCAATCCCGGGGAGGATCCGCTCGACTGCGCCGCGCGCGAGCTCGAAGAGGAAGTGGGGTACCGCGCGGCCACGCTGGAACTGTTATGCAGTATCTTCACGGCCCCAGGTTTTGCCGACGAAGTGATTCACATTTACCAGGCGACCGGCCTGACCAAAGGGCGGCAGCAGCTGGATCGGGATGAGGTGTTGGAGGTGATTGAGATGCCCCTGGCCGAGGCGGTCCAACACATCCTCAAGGGAACGATTCGAGATGCCAAAACGATCATCGGACTGCAGGGGGTCTATATTCGGGCCGGATGCAGGTAGGTAGGGTCAACGCCCAAGAGGCCCCCCGCAGGACGCGGAGAGCCTCTTAGGTGACAGCTACGCCTCGCCAGATGACGGAACTTACTTGCCGCCCTTCTTCTCTTCCTTCTTCTGATCGCCGAAGGTCTCGTCCGCGTGGCCGCCCTTCTTCTCTTCCTTCTTCTTGTCCTCGCCATAGACCACGACGTGGCCGCCCTTCTTCTCTTCCTTCTTCTTGTCCTCGCCGGCGAACGCCGGCGCGCTGAAGGACACTGCGATCGCGACTGCCATGATTGCCATCAACATACGCTTCATAATGGGTCACCTCCCGTAAGGTTAGAGATTCACGCCGACCATTCGACGTTGCCTCTTGGGTTGAGCAAGCTTGGTGCCGAAACCCTCGTCTGCCGTAACTCCCTTTATTTACGGCATTTATGCCGCCTTCCCCTCTCTGAAACCCTGGTTGATCTTTTAGCCTTCCTGTGGCGGAATGGTGTGCCCCTCACTAAACTGCCTCAAGCACATGGCCCGGCGAACCCATCGGCTGCCAGATCACATTAAACCCGGGGTACGCATTCTGTTCGTCGGCATCAATCCGGGTCTTCGATCGGGCGCCACGGGACATCACTTCGCCGGCTATTCCAACCGGTTTTGGAAGCTCTTGTACGAATCGGGACTGGTGTCCCAGCCGTTATCGTATGCCGACGATTGGCGGTTACCCGAATGGCAGCTGGGTTTGACCAATATCATCGGCCGCTGCACCAGAGGAGTGGAGGCGCTCCGGCCGCACGAATACCGAAAAGGCCTGAGAACCTTGGAACGGAAAATTCGGCGGTTCAAGCCGAAGCTCGTCGTCTTGTTGGGTGTGACGATCTTCCGCGCGTTCTTTCCTTTCGCTTCTCAGCCACGACTGGGGAAAACCCGCGTGAGGCTCGGCGGCATTCCGGTCTATCTCCTCGCCAATCCCAGCGGGCGCAACGCGCACTACACCTATGCCGCGATGCTTCGTGGATTTTGCGGTCTCCGGCGACTCGCTTCCGGTCGTCACGACGCCTGTTGCACTTTTTCCTCACGTTGTGGCATCTAGATACCTCCCCTTGGGTAAGGGTTGAGCCTCGATTGCTCGATTTTTTGGGGCCTTGCGCGACGCGTCGATACTGGCACCGTCCTTGCTGAGCTCCCTCGATCGATTTCATCGAACGATGAGACGTTTGCTTGTCACGCTGGTGCTTGTCCTTGCGGTGCTGCTGCCGACGCTCCCGGTCGCGGCCCAATCGTCGCCTCAGGCGCTTGTTGCCGAGTCACTCGAAGAGTGCCGCCTTGGGCGGATCGCGCAGGACCGAGGGGTGCGCCTAGGACACTTTGAGAAAGGACAAGCCCTCGGGGAACGGGCGGTGGCCCTCGACGACCGTTCCGCGGACGCCCACTTCGCCCTCTTCTGCAATCTCGGCGAAATCCTCCGCATCGACGGCGAAGTGAGTCTGTCTTCGGTGTTTGGCTTTCGCCGCATGATGAAGGAACTCGACCGGACGCTTGAGCTCTCGCCGCAGCATCTCGATGCCCTGTCGGCGAGAGGCACGCTGTTGGTGCGGCTGCCGCTCGTGCTGGGCGGTGATCCGGACAAGGGGGAGAAGATTTTGGAGCAGGTGATCCAGCGGGAGCCGCAGGCCGTGAACGCCCGGCTCAGCCTCGCCAAGAGTTACTGTGGGCGAGGGCGCCATCATGACGCCGTGACGTTGGCGTCCGAGGCCCTTTCGCTCGCCGTCGCGCTGAAGCGCACCGACTTTATTCCGGAAGCGACCAACGTCGTGGCCCAGCTTCGCGCCGTTGGCAACAAAGCGAACTGACCTCCTCGAGCTTCTAGCACCCTCCGCCGAATCATGCTATCTTCAGCGCCCGGCGCGCCCTTACGGATCCCAACGAGACGGGCGGATCCGCGCGGCTTGGCGCCGGGCTGGATCTGATATTTACCGGGAGAATGTCCATGTTACTGGACGGCAAGAAAGGCCTCATCATCGGCGTCGCCAACAAGCACAGCATCGCTTGGGCGATTGCCCAATCGGTCGCCAGTCAAGGTGCGCAGCTGCTGTTCAACTATCAAAACGAGCGCCTCCGCGAAAACGTCGAGGAGTTGGTCGCGTCCATGCCGGGGGCCAAGGCGTTTCCCTGCGACGTCGGCAACGATGTGGACATCGCCACCCTCATGCACCACGTCCAGAAGGAATTCCATCAACTGGACTTCCTCGTCCACTCGGTGGCATACGCGCCGCGCGAAGAACTCACGGGGCAATTCGTCAACACGACGCGGCAAGGTTTTGCAACCGCCTTGGATGTCAGCGCCTATTCGCTCGTCGCGCTCACGAAAGCGGCGGTGCCGCTGATGACGAACGGCGGCTCGATCGTGACCTTGACCTACCTCGGCGCTGAGCGAGTGGTGCCGCATTACAACGTCATGGGAGTCGCCAAGGCGGCCCTCGAGGCCTCCGTGCGGTATCTGGCGCACAACCTCGGCCCGTCCAACATTCGGGTCAATGCCATCTCCGCCGGTCCGATCAAAACCCTCGCCGCCCGTGGCGTCTCCGGGATCAGCAAGATGGTGGATCACCACAAGGAGTGCGCCCCCCTGCGGCGCGCGACCGAGCAAAGCGAGGTGGGAGACGCCGCGTTGTTCTTGATCAGTCCATTGGGACGGGGAATTACCGGCGAAGTGATCTACGTGGACGGCGGCTACCACATCTTGGGATCGCTGGCGTCCGTGGAATAACGCCGCGCATCTTCCCCCGCTACTCCTTGACCGATCCCCGGAGCGCTTTCAGCCGCGCGTGCCGCTTTTTCGCCTCCAGCCTTTTGCGCTGGGAACCTCGCGTGGGGGCGGTACGCCTGCGGACCTTCCGGGGAGCCATCGCACGCAAGATCAACTCCCGCAGCCGGTCGAGTGCCTCCGCCCGATTCCGTTCCTGCGTACGATGGGATTGCGCCTTGATGGTGACGATGCCGTCCTCGGAAATGCGCTTGTCGCGCAGCCGGAGGAGGGCGTCCCGGTAGGCGGGCGGCAACGATGAGGCTCGAATATCGAAGCGAAGATGGACGGCAGTGGCGACCTTGTTGACGTGCTGCCCGCCGGCCCCTTGCGAGCGAACGGCGTGCATCTCAATCTCTGCAGCCGGGATGGCCACGTGGGGGGCGATCACCAACATGAATGGAATCCGTCTGGCACGCGGGCGGATCGGCGCCCTATCGCAGCTCCGGGACGCGGTCGATGATGCGAAGCTTCACGTCATCCCCAAGCTGGATCTGCACCATCTTGGTGGACAAGCTTTCGCGGATATGGCGGACGTCTTGGGCGCTGAACTGCAACTGGCCGCCGCACCGTTCAACCAAATGATACAGGAGCAGCGTGGTGAGATACTGGACCTCATCGTCACTGGCGTGTTGACTGAAGTTGAGAATCTGGGCCATCCGTCACGTCCCTCGAGAAGACTCAGGGGCCTTCTTATCGCTGAATGACCGACCATTCGACAATGCCCCAAAGGAAGGGGGTCGTCGTTCACAAAATTGAACGGGGCTCCGCTTCAACGCAGGTTGCGAATAACCGCCAGTGTCCGGTCGATCTCCTCGGGCGAATTCAAGAGACTCGGGGCCAACCTCGCGTATTCCGTGGCATACGGGGTGACGCTGGCGACGATCTTCTGTTCCCGTAGGCGGCTGACCACCTGCCGCGGGGTCAGCCCCGCCACGTCAAAGCACACGATCCCCGCCGAGACGTCTTCAGACAGCGGCGTCCGCAGCGTGACGTGTTTCAGCGTGGCCAACCCTTCCTTGAGCTGCCGGTTCAGCGCATGGATCCGCTGGGTCACCCGCGATTTCCCGATGGAATGATGGAAGGCAAAGGCGGCATCTAGCGCCCATCGGTGTTCGAAACTATGGAATCCCCCGGGCGTCATGTATACGGACTGGGGAAGCGGCCGGGAGGCAATGTGCCCGGTCCACATGTCGAACGCCTCGGTATTGAAGGTTGGAATGATGGCTTGAGCCAGCGGCCATGCTCGCGGATGTCCCCAGATCAACCCCGTGCCACGGGGACCGAACATCCACTTGTGGGTCCCGGCAATAAGAAAATCGCAGCCCAGCGTCCCGACCGTGAAATCCTCCACCCCGAGGGCATGCACCCCGTCCACGCAGAAGATTACGCGATGGTCTTCGTCCCGGCCTCGATTGATCTCCGCCAAACGGCGCGCCATGTCCGGCACGGGCAACTTCACACCCGTGCTCGAATGCACCCACGTCACGGCCACCAGCCGCGTGTTCGGCTTCACCGCTGATACGAGCCGTTCGGTCAGCTCATCGCGGGAGACCCGGCTGGAGTCTTCATACAGCACCACGCGGCGCACCGCGGCGCCTGTACGCTGGGCACGCAACCGCAGCGACATGTCGGTGGAATAATGGTCATGCACGGTCGTCAGGATCTCCTGTCCGACGCGCAATTGCAGGCTGCCGTACAAGAGTCCCAATCCCATCGTGGTGCTGTCCGTCAAAGCAATCTCGACAGGCTCGGCGCCCAGGTAGTCCGCTGCCGCGCGCAGCACGATGGCCTCCTGCTTCTGCTCGTGTTCGGACCAATAGCCGATCGGATCCGCGTCAAACCCCGCGCGGTGGCGTTCGATGGCTTGTCGGACGGATGCCGGGTGGGACGCCAGGAAGAAGGCTGCCAGGTGAATCAATTCCGGGTCGAGCGAAAACTGCGCTCGCACGGTCTGCCAGTCTTCACTCAGCCCTGGCACGGCGAGGGCCATCTGCGGCAGCCGGCCGGCGAGTAGGACGGCTCCCACGGACATGCCGGTGCGCAGTAGAAAGCGTCGACGATCGACCGAAGAGGGCACGAGATGCTCCGCTGGAGGATGACTCTCTTCCCGTAGATTACTCTACTGCCGGATCGACACGAGGGCAAGGAGCGGAGGGCGCTACGGAACGGGGGAGAACTCTACGGAATTGGCCAGGTCGTCCAGCACCCGGTCAGCCGGAGAGGTGTTGGCACGAGGCCGGCCCAGGAAAAACAGTACCCCTTGTCGATCCGGTCCCATCACGGTCATGGCGCGGCCGGACAGGGATCCGGCCTCGTACTGAGCCAGCATCCGGTTCCCTCGCTTCGTCACGGTCCCGGACGGCTGAAACACGAGATCGTGCGTCATCGGCTGTGGCTCGCTTAGGAGTTGCATCAGCTCTTCTTCACCGACGTTCAGGACCATGAACGCCATGACGAATCCGGCACCGGATTCGGACACGAGGACAATGGCTTCCGAGTCCTCCGGCAATTGAGCAGTCCAGCCGGAAGGAACACGGAACGACGCGCGGCCTTTGGGGACCGCCACTCGGCTGCCGGATGGAACCGGCCGGTCCGGCTGCAACTGGACCACCGGCTCCTCTGGCGAGGCCGCCCGCACGTCCATCGATGCAACCAGCAGCCAGCCAACCAGCGGAAGCGCCCGTGTCAGTAGGACAGGCATGCCAAGCGGCCGAGCTAAGAAGCGGCTTTCAGTAGCTCTCCATCGGTGGGCAGCTACACACGAGATGGCGGTCGCCGTACGCTTCGTCGATTCGGCCGACGCTCGGCCAGAACTTGTGTTGCCGGACCCACGGAGCGGGGAATGCGGCTTGTTCGCGGCTGTAGGGGCGATTCCATTCCGTCGCCGTGACGGCCGCCGCCGTGTGCGGAGCGTTCTTCAGCACATTGTTGGTGCGCGGCTGGCGCCCGTCGGCGATCTCCTGGATCTCCGAGCGAATCTGGATCAGTGCCTCGCAAAACCGATCCAACTCCGCCTTGGATTCGCTCTCCGTCGGCTCGATCATGAGGGTGCCGGCCACCGGGAACGACACCGTGGGAGCATGAAACCCGTAATCCATCAGCCGTTTGGCGACGTCCATGGCTTCCACACCGGCACTCTCTTTAAACGGCCGCAGATCAAGAATGAACTCGTGAGCCACCAGCCCCGTGCTGCCCGTATACAGGACCGTGTAGTACTTCTCCAGCCGTTTGGCCATGTAATTGGCGTTGAGGATAGCGACCTGGGTGGCTTTGGTCAGGCCGTCCCGCCCCATCATGGCGATATAGACCCATGAAATCGGGAGAATGCTGGCGCTCCCGTACGGTGCTGCGGATACGGGCCCGATGGCCTCAGCGCCGCCCGTTCGGACGATGGGGTGCCCCGGAAGGAACGGCGCCAGATGGCGCGCCACGCCAATCGGTCCCATCCCCGGCCCGCCGCCGCCGTGCGGGATACAGAAGGTCTTGTGGAGATTCAGGTGACAGACATCGGCGCCGATGTCGCCGGGGCGGCAAAGCCCCACTTGCGCGTTCATGTTGGCCCCGTCCATGTACACCTGACCGCCGTGCGTGTGCACGATCTGACAGATCCGTCGGACACCCGGTTCAAACACGCCATGGGTGGACGGGTAGGTGATCATCAAGGCCGACAGCCGGTCGCGATACTGGGCGGCTTTTGCTTCGAGATCGGACAGGTCTACATTACCCTGCCGGTCGCACGCGACCGGCACCACGGTCATGCCGGCCATCGCGGCGCTGGCGGGATTGGTCCCGTGAGCTGATACGGGAATCAGGCAGACGTCCCTCCGATGCGCTCCCTGCGCGCGGTGGTACGCCCGAATGGCCATCAGGCCCGCGTATTCCCCCTGCGAACCAGCGTTGGGCTGAAGCGAGACCGCCGCAAACCCCGTGATCTCGGCCAACCATTCCTCCAGTTGGCGGCACATCCGCTGATAGCCTTCGGTCTGAGCGGAGGGAGCAAACGGGTGCAGCGACGCGAACTCAGGCCACGTAATCGGCAGCATCTCCGACGTCGCGTTGAGCTTCATGGTGCAGGATCCCAAGGGAATCATGGAATGCACCAGGGACAAATCTTTCGCCTGGAGACGATGCATGTAACGGAGCATCTCGTGCTCGGCATGGTAGCGGTTGAAGACTTCATGGGTCAGGTACTTGCTGGTGCGCGCCAGGGAGTCCGGATACCGCACATCGACCGCCGCCAGCAGTTCCGCCGTCGTGAAGGGGAGAGACTCCTGCCCCACGAAGATGCCGATCAGGCGCTGCACTTCCTCCACGGAGCTTCGTTCGTCAAGGCTGACGCCCAACGCTCCGTCTTCATACCGGCGCAGGTTGACGCGTTGGTGCTCCGCCCGCGCGAGGATGTGCTCGGCTTGAGAGCGAGTCACCGGCACGCGAATCGTATCGAACACTTGCTTGGGCCCGACGTCGAAACCCACGCGCCGCAACCCCTCGGCGAGCATCAGGGTCAGCCCGCGCACACGCTGTGCAATCCGGCGCAGACCTTCCGGCCCATGATAGACGGCATACATGCCGGCCATGACGGCCAACAACACTTGGGCGGTGCAAATGTTGCTGGTGGCTCGCTCGCGGCGGATATGCTGCTCGCGAGTCTGGAGGGCCAAACGCGCAGCCGGCTTACCGCTCACGTCCTTCGAAAGGCCGACGATCCGCCCCGGCATCTGGCGCTTGTAGGCGTCCTTCGTCGCCAAGAAGGCGGCATGCGGACCGCCGAACCCGACTGGGACCCCGAAGCGCTGGGAGGACCCCACGGCAATATCGGCCCCGAATTCGCCGGGCGGGCGGAGCAGCGTGAGCGCCAGCAGGTCCGTTGCCACCACGACCAACACTCCCGCCTCGTGGGCGTCCTCGACGAGCTGGCTGTAATCTCCAACGTACCCGTCGGTCGCGGGGTATTGAAGGAGAAGCCCGCACAGACGGCCGCTCCGAAGGTCTACCGCCTGCGTCGTGCCGACCCGTATCGTCAGACCGAGCGGCTCAGCCCGCGTGTGCAGCACCGCCAACGTTTGCGGATGGCAGTCCTGCGAGGCGAAGAACTCTGGCCGCTCCTGGCCGGCCGCTCGAGCAATCGCGTGGCACATCGCCATCGCCTCCGCCGCCGCCGTGGCTTCGTCGAGCAGCGAGGCATTGGCCAACGGAAGGCCGGTCAAGTCGGCGACCATCGTTTGGAAATTGAGCAAGGCCTCGAGCCGCCCTTGGGCGATTTCCGCTTGATACGGGGTGTACTGCGTGTACCAGCCCGGATTTTCGAGGATGTTGCGCTGGATGACCGGGGGGGTGATGCAGTCGTAGTAGCCCATCCCGATGAGCGAGCGGTACAGGCGGTTCGCGGAGGCCAATTCCCGGAGTTCGGCCAGCACCTCGGATTCGCCGCGGTTGAGCGGCAGATTCAGGGGCTGCCTGAGCCGAATGTCAGCCGGCACGGTGGCGTCGGCCAGCGCCTGCAAGGACGGCAAACCAAGCGTCGCCAACATCTCTTGGAGGTCCGCGTCGCTCGGCCCCAAATGCCGGTGCACGAAACCGTCGGTGGGTTGCAGCATGTGGCGGTTATCCATAGAGGAATCTTATCGCGTGAAGGTCTGAGTGAGAAGCGCCAGTTGGAGGCGGAAGAGTACCACGCTCGCCCGCTTTTTCCAAGATTGCTTCCGAGTCGAGGGGCGCAGCCAGCCGCCTCGGCGGCGTGCCTGGAGCGCCGGAGCCGTCCGGATTGTCCGGCCCGCATCTGGCGGAGGCAACCCCCTGGTTTGATATAATCAACCACCTCGGAGCATCTGCGATGCGCGTGTTAGTCATCGAGGACGAGACAAAAGTCGGCTGTTTCATCAAGCGGGCGCTCGAAGAGGAAAGTTACGCCGTCGATCTGTGCGAAGACGGAGCAAAAGGCCTCGAGATGGCGCTCGGCACCAACTACGATCTGTTGGTCGTGGATCTCATGCTGCCCTCCATGTCGGGCCTCGACATCGTGAAGAACATCCGGCGCGAGCGGGTTCAGACCCCGATTTTGATCTTGTCCGCCCAATCGCAAATTGACCAGCGTGTCAAGGGCCTGGACGCGGGGGCCGACGACTACCTCACCAAGCCGTTCGCCATCGACGAACTGCTGGCACGGGTCCGGGCGCTCCTGCGCCGGGGCGCGACGGAGAGTCCCGGCATTCTGCAGGTCGATGATCTCGTGCTGAACCCCGCCACCCGGGAGGTCACGCGGGGGGGGCAGCGCATCGAACTGACACTGAAGGAATATGCCCTCTTGGAGTATCTGATGCGTCACTCCGGGCGCGTCCTGACCAGACCGATGATCTCCGAACACGTCTGGAACCATGACTTCGACACCTTCACCAACGTCATCGACGTCTACGTCAACTACCTGCGGAATAAGATCGATCGGGGGCGGCCCCGCAAGCTGATCCATACCGTTCGCGGGAGCGGCTACATGTTGAAGGCTGACTGATCGAATGTTGACCCCGGCCCCCAGCGTCACTCTCGCGCCGATCGAACGAGCCGCGCCGGTCGCGTCCGGCGCGTGGGTTCCCCCGTCCGGAGTCTCCTGATGCCTCTGCGCGTCAGGCTCACGCTATGGTACGGCAGCGCCCTCGCCGTCGTGCTCATCATTTTTTCCATCACGATCTATGCCATCACGGCGCGCAACCTGCGCGACGCGGTGGACCAATCGCTGGAGGAAACCGCGACCACGGCGGTGCGCTCGCTGGAAGAACGGGGCTTTTTGCCGCTCATCGACGAAGAAGAGCTGTTGTCGCAGTTTCCCGAGCTGGCGCGCATCGACAAGTTCTTTCAAATCTTCAGTCCCTCCGGCACGATCACGATCCGGTCGCCCAACATCAAACAGCACGAGGTGCCACTGAGCCGCGCCGCCTTGGAGGCGACCTTCAAGGGCCACACGATTTTCGAATCCGCCAAGTACCCCAATGAGCCGCCGTTGCGCCTGATCTCGGTCCCCATCATCTACCGCGGCAACCTCCTCTACATCGTCCAAGTCGGCGCCTCGATGGAATCGGTCGATGAGACGCTGCAACGGTTTCTGGTCTTGCTGACCGTCGCGATTCCGATTGCGCTGGCCGTCTCGCTGGCCGGAGGCTGGTTCCTGGCCGGGCGGGCGCTGCGGCCGGTGGATGCCATCACGCTGGCCGCGCAGCGGATCGCCGCGGGAGATCTCAGCCAGCGCCTGACCATGTCAGCCGGTCCCGACGAGATTGGCCGCCTCGTCGGCACGTTCAACGCCATGATCGGTCGCCTCGACACGTCGTTCCGGCAAATCCGCCAGTTCACCAGCGACGCGTCGCACGAGCTGCGCACCCCGCTGACGGTGATGAAGGGCGAAACCGAGTTGGTCCTGCGCAGGCCTCGACCCATCGAGGATTACCAGACGGTGCTCGAAAGCAATTTGGAAGAGATCGACCGCATGACCCACATCGTGGACGAACTGTTGTTCCTGTCGCGGGCCGACATGGGCGAAGTCAAAATGGAATCGCTGCCCGTCTCGCTGGAATCCCTGGTGGAGGACATCCACCGGCAGGCCACGCTCCTGGGTCAGGACCGCAACATCGACGTGGTGCTGGGGACGATCATGCCGGCCGTGGTCCAGGGAGACGAACTCCGGCTGCGGGAACTGTTGCTCAACCTCGTGGAAAACGCGGTCAAGTACTCGCACCCCGGCGGCAAGGTGGAGGTCTCGTTGATCAACGATGGACACCAGGCGCGGCTGTCCGTCACCGATCACGGCATCGGCATCGCGCCGGAAGATCATCAGCGGATCTTTGACCGCTTTTTCCGGACCGACGTGGCCCGCGCGCATACCAAAAAAGGGACCGGTCTCGGCCTCGCGATTTGTGCGTGGATCGCCGAAGCCCACAAGGGCCGCGTCGAAGTCAAAAGCCAGGTCGGGCAGGGTTCGACCTTCACCGTCGTCCTTCCGCTGGCCCGGCCTGCGGCTTAACGCCTTTTAATCCCCGACTAATCCCCATCTCATCACGGGTTGTTACGTTCTCTCGTAGTTTCAGGTAGGTGAGCGTCCCGCGGCACGCAACCCATGACGGCTGTGTCCCAAACATCTTCATCAGAAGGAGGCAGTATGTCACCATGTCAGCATCGAACGGTCCTGTCAGTCATTGGGATCGGTCTTCTGAGCGCGCTCCTCACATGGGGCGGGCAGTCGTTGACCATCTCCCATGCGTCCAATGCTGCGGCCCAGGCGGCGCCGCAGACCGTCGCCGTCCCGGCGGCTCCGGCGAACGGCTTTACGGAAGTGGCCAAGCTCGTCACGCCGGCCGTGGTCAACATCACGACAGTGATGAGCACGAAGATCTCAGACAGTCAGTCTATTCCGGACGAGCTCCGGGACCGGATGGAAGAGTTTTTCGGCAAGCCCTTCGGCCCGCGAGGCCCGCGCGGCAAAAGCCCCCACATGCCCGGTGAGCCGCGAGGACCCAAGATGGGCGGGCAAGGCTCGGGCGTGATCGTCTCGCCGGACGGGTATATCCTCACGAACAACCACGTCATCGACGGTGCACGGGAAGTGACCGTGACGCTACCGGACAAGCGGGAGTTCAAGGGCCGCATCATCGGGACCGACCCGAAGAGCGATCTGGCGGTCGTCAAGATCGACGCGGAGAACCTGCCCACTGTCACATGGGGCGATGCCTCCAAACTGCAGGTGGGTGAATACGTCCTGGCGGTGGGGAACCCCTTCGGACTGAATTCCACCGTCACCCTCGGCATCGTGAGCGCGGTGGGACGAGGCCACATGGGGATTACCCAGTATGAAGACTTCATCCAGACAGATGCCGCCATCAACCCTGGGAACTCCGGCGGCGCCTTGGTCAATACCAAGGGCGAACTGGTCGGCATCAACACCGCGATCTTCTCGCAGAGCGGTGGCTACCAAGGAGTGGGATTTGCCATCTCCACGACGATGAGCAAGCCGATCTACGAAAGTCTGGTCAAGACCGGCAAAGTCGTCCGCGGCTATTTGGGCATCGGGATTCAGGATCTGAATCAGAATCTGGCGAAGTCGTTTCACGTCAAGGACGCCAAGGGCGCGCTTGTCAGCGACGTGAAGGAGGACAGCCCGGCCGATAAGGCGGGCTTGAAGCAAGGCGACGTCATCACGGAATACCAGGGGTTCCCCGTGGAGGATGCGGTCGTGCTTCAGCGCCTGGTGACCCGGACCGCCGTTGGGAGCAAGGTCCCCTTGAAGGTGATCCGCGACGGCCGCGAGCAAGAACTCACCGTGACGATCGGCGAGCAGCCGGATACGACGAAGATCGCCAAGGCGGACAGCGGCGAAGCGGCCGAGTATGCCTTTGCCGGCGTTGCGGTTCAGGACCTTGATCCCGACACCGCCAAGGAGCTGGGTCTCCCCGGGAAGCCGCAGGGCGTCGTCGTGACGAGCGTCGAGCCCGACAGCAGCGCCGAGAAAGCTGGATTGATGCCGGGCGACGTAATCCGGGAAATCAACCGGAAGCCCGTCAAATCGGTGAAGGATTTCGAGAAACTGTCGTCCGACGTCAAGAAGGGCGAGAACGTGTTGATCCTCGTCAACCGGCGGGGTAGTTCCCTGTTCTTGTCGGCAAAGATCTAACCGGCGAATGTCAGCACGCGGGAAGCGGGGCATCGTCCGCTTCCCGCGTCTGGCGCGCAAGACCGCCTAATCAAAGACCACCGTCTTGCGGCCGTACACCAGCACTCGACGTTCAATGTGCCGGCGGACTGCCCGGGCAAGAACGATTTCCTCGAGATCGCGTCCCTTCCGCACTAGATCGTCCACCGTGTCCCGATGCCCTACCCGAATGACGTCCTGCTCGATGATGGGGCCCTCGTCCAAATCCTCGGTCGCATAGTGCGCCGTGGCGCCGATGATCTTGACCCCACGGTCGTAGGCCTGACGGTAGGGATTGGCGCCGATGAAGGCCGGCAAGAACGAGTGATGAATGTTGATGACTGGGCACCCCACCCGGGCGAGAAAATCCGCGCTGAGGATCTGCATGTAACGCGCCATGACGACCAGCTCCACGTCATGCGCGTGCAGCAGCGACACAACTTGTTGTTCCTGTTGCGGCTTGGTCTCCTTGCTGACAGGGCAGACCATGAAGGGAATTTTGAAGAGCTCCGCCCAGCCCGCACAGGTCTCGTGATTGGAAATGATCAGCGGAATGTCGATCGGCAACTCGCCACGGCGCTGGCGTTGGAGCAGGTCGGCGAGACAGTGATCCTGCTTGGAGACGAGTACGGCGACCCGACTGCGGCGGCTCAAGGCTCGCACTTCATACCGCATGTCGAACACCTTGGCGACGGGCGCGAAGGCGTTCGGAATGTCGTCCACGGGGATCTGCAATCCCTCGGTGGCGAATTCCATGCGCATGAGAAAATCGTTCGTCTCTTCGTCCGTATGGTGATCGGAATCGAGGATGTTGCCGCCAAAATCGTGGATGAAGCCCGCGACGCGGGCCACGATGCCTTTGCGATCCTTGCAGTGGATCAAGAGGACGACTGAATCCTTTTTCTGTGCCGCCATCGTGGCTCCGGCTTCGGAGATACTGCCGTCGAGTGTAGCAGATTTCGGAACAGGCAGGATTAGGGGAGGATGCGCCC
>JBDZVU010000047.1:0-24480 GCA_040255845.1 Nitrospiraceae bacterium
CTTCCAAGAAGCGTTCGAAGTCCTGGAGGAACTGCGTGCCGGCCAAGGCGTGCCGATAGCTGGAGGGAACCCAGGAAGCCGATTCAAACCAGTGATGAACCAGCGTCTCGCGGCCCGCCTGCTCGGCCAGTTCGGCCACACGCACAATCTGCTGCGCACTGATGACGGTGCCCTGACCCTGCAGCGCGGCGTTGAACAGCGCGCGCCAATCGGGACCGAGCCAGACGGGCAAGAAGCGGTGAAACGCCTGGAGGCATTGTCCAACCCCCGCCACGATGCCAAACGTCATCTCGTGCTGGTCGAGCCAGGCACCCAGCCGATCCAGGTGCTGCTGCACCTCGTCGAACCCCAGCCGGCTCACGGCCTCGGCGCGATACGCCAAGGCCTGCCGTTTCATCTCGGCAAAGTACGCCGGCCCCTCCCGCTCGCAGCGGCGCATCTCGCGCCACATCAGCCAACCGGCACGCGCCCGTAACGGCCAGGAGAGCGGAGCCACCGCCGGCGGGAATTTCAGCTCCAGGCCTCCCATCTGTTCCTGATTGAGGGACGGCTCTCCGCCCAACTGGGCGATCAGACTATAAAAGAGCGTCGCGTTGAGATACGGCCGGCCCTGCCACACCCGCACGGCAGACACACCGGGAGGGATGCGACAGCCCAGCTGCCGATACCAATTCATGATGTAGATCTTCATGAACCGCTGAAGGAAGGAGAGCCCCAGCGGGCTGGGAAGATCTGGGAGCGTTTCCTTGAAGTTGGCCCTGGTCCACTCGCACTCGTCATCATGCAGGTCGTTCGAAGGCCGCACCGCCGTGACAGGCCGCGCCTGCACCACCCACAACTGCGCTTCATCGTAGAGCCATTCCATGTCGATGGGGTGCCCAAAGGCGCGCTCGATTCTTTTGGCGAGACCGGCCACCTCGAACAGTTCTGCATCCGACAACGCTGCGGCGCACACGGCCTCTGTGGCGACCGATTCTTGATGAAGGCCCTGTTCGGTCATCATGAGCCGCTGCGGCTTCTCCGCCACCACTCTGCGCCGGACGCACGACGGGTCACCGCCCGCGCCGACCTCCACGACATAGTGATCCGGCACCGCGCGCCCCTCCACGAGCGGAATGGCCAAACCGAGAACGGCGTTCACCGTGACCTGCGTGGACCGGCCGGTGACGGGATGAATCGAATAGCATACGCCGGCCGCTCTGGCGCGCATGGTCGACTGAATCACGACCGCCATCGCGGGAGCAGCGGGACGAGGTCGCTGCCGTAGCCAGTATTGGATCACCGGCTCGGACCAGACCGACGCCCACAAATCCAGCACGGCCGGCTCGATCTCGTCTGAGGTCAACCCGAGGTGGCTTCGATACAGCCCCGCAAAGCTGGCGGTGTCGGCATCTTCTCCGATGGCGGAAGAACGGACGGCCCAGCGGGCTTCCGGGCGAGTGCACAAGAGCTGCAAGGAGGCCTCCCAGTGCCGAGCCAACTCCGAAAGCGTGAGGGCGCGTATCCGCCGCCGGCATTCCTCCAGCACAGCTGGACGCTCTTCCTCAGGACGGGTACTGATCTGTTCCCAGACGTACGCCCCGAGGCACACCGATCCGACATAGTCTTCGTAGGCCGTGCTGGTGAGACAGATGCCGGGCGGGACAGGGACGCCCGCGGCCGCCAGCTTGGCCAGCCCCGCGGCTTTCCCCCCGGCGAGACGCGCGTCGACGCATTCGAAGAGAGGCAGGACAACCGGTCGCTGCATGGCGCTCGGATCGTACCTAGAGCAACAGCATGAGGTAAAGGTCGTTCACATTCGTGCCGGTCGGACCCGTCACGATATGGCACCCCAGCCGCTGCAACGCGGGATACGTGTCGTGCTGCGCAAGCGCCTGCTGCAGATCGATCCCCCGGCGCCGCGCCTCGCTCACAGTGGCACCGCTGACCAGCGCACCGGCTACGTCCGTCGGCCCGTCCGTGCCATCGCTTCCGACGGCGGCAATCCATACACGCGGCACTCCCGCAATACCCACTGCGGCGGCAGCGGCGAACTCCTGTGCTCTCCCGCCGATCCCGCGCCCAGTAACGGCAACGGTCGTCTCGCCTCCGGCGATCACGCAAATGGGATGCTTGCGCAACCTGGGCGATCGTGCGGTCTGTCGGCGGGCGAACTGCACAAACAACGCGGCGGCGACGCGCGCCTCGCCCACGATCGCATGCGGCCACCTTACGACATGGCATCCGGCCGCACGAGCCGCTCGAGCCACGGCTTCCAGCATGCTTCGATTGCTGCCGACGATCGTATGATACGCCCGTCGTGAGCCGCGCTTGGGCGTCTCTGGAACCAGCCCGCGCCGTCCTGCCACTAAGTGGCGGCGTACGGTGGATGGCGTCCGGTCCCACAGGTTGTACCGCCGGAGGATTGCCATGGCCTCCGCAAAGGTCGACGGGTCGGGCACGGTCGGACCGGAGCCGATCGATCCCATCTCGTCCCCGATGACGTCGGACAGGATGAGGGTGATGATGGTGGCGTATGTGGACGCCGCGAGGCTCCCGCCTTTGATGCGGGAGAGATGCTTGCGTACCGCGTTGATCTCGTCGATCGCGGCTCCGCTTCGTAATAGCTGGTTCGTGAGCTGTCGCTTGGCCTCAAGCGACACGGTGGCGACGGGCACTGGCCAGAGACTTGAGGCGCCGCCCGACAGAAGCACGATGAGCAGGTCGCGGTGCGTCAGGGCCGCTGCCATGCGGAGAGTTGTCTCTGCCGCCCACAGCCCATCACGGTCTGGAACCGGGTGTCCCGCTTCCACGATCCGAATCCATCTGGTCGGCCGGACATGGCCGCGCTTGACGACGACCAGCCCCTCATGAATGCGGTCCTTCAGCAGCGGTTCGAGGGCTTGCGCCATGCGGGCCGAGGCCTTCCCGGCCCCCACCACGACGATCCGATCATAACGGGACAGGTCGAAGGTCCGGCGTCCGACACGAAGCCGGTCACCCGACAGGCGCACGGTCCGTTGGATCGCCTCAAAGGGATCGGCCGCCTTCAGCCCCGCCGCAAGCATCCTTCGCAGCACCGGGGTGACGGGACTCCGAGGCAGGCGCAGCCGCATGCGCCTAGGGCGTTTTGTCCTGCTTGAAACAGCGGTTGGGACAGGACTGGCGAGGAACTTTGATTTGGTAGGTGCCCCGAGGAAGAATGTCCTTCTTGAACTCGGGGTTCAGCATGCGCAGCTCCAAGTAGTAGGTGCCGTACTCCTCGGCGACGGAGGTCAGGTGACGCTGCGCTTCCTTGATGGTGACCGTCACGGTCTCGGTCTCCACGGGCATATACAGGTCCTTCTTGGTCAGGCCCAAATACTTTTCCGGCTGGGAATAAATTTCCTTGGCGGCAATGATGCGAGGCACATAGCGCATGGTCTCCCGCGGCCCATGCATCTTCCAGTAATCCGAGATTTTCTGCTCCTTGAGCAGTTTTCTCACCCGGTCTTCGCCGGCGTTGTACGACGCCATCGCGAGGAACCAGTCTCCATGCTGAAACTCCTTGAGGTACTTCAGATACTTGATCGCCGCCTCGGTGGACATCTCCAGGTTTCGGCGCTCGTCGCGGATGGCGTCGCTCTTGAGTTGGTAACGCCTTCCGGTGGACCCGATGAATTGCCAGGGCCCCGAGGCCTTGGCGCGTGAATAGGCGGCGGCGACGCATTTACTTTCGACCAGCAGCATATATTTGAGGTCGTCCGGCAGCCCCGCCTCCGCCAGCTGTTTCTCCGCCGGGGGAAAGCAGCGGCCGGTGCGCTTCGCGAGAATGATGCTCTCGCCCTGATCCTCCAGGAATTGATAGAACTCGTATTCGATGCGCTCCCGGACCTGCCAATTGTCTAGCGGCACGGGCTGCCCCGCGAACGTCAGCTTCTCCGGCAGTTTGAATGAGCTGAGGAAGAACCGCTCCCCTTCCCGTTTGATCTCCGGAAGGATGACCAGCCGGTCCTCCGGCTCGGCGCCCTGGTTCTCCAGCGGCTCGGGCAGGATCAGCTCCCGTTCGGCATCGGGTCGCGTCTCCTTGGTCTCGGGAAGGTCCGCGGCGGGAAGGCCCGCCGGGAGAATCAGAAGAGTACCGAGGACGACCATGGAAAGCGACAAGGGCATCGGCGTTGCGATCATGCTCTCATTCCTCGAGGTTCACGGGACATCTCTCCTGACCGGCGGCGTCATGCTACCAGCAACCCCGCAGAGCGGCAAGCAGAATGGCCTTCTCATTCATGCTAGACTTCACGGCCATGCGCAACCTGATCGTCCTCAATGCCGCCATTACCGAGTGCACCGCCTGCCCGCGCTTGGTGCGTCACCGGCGTGAGGTCGCGCGCGTCAAACGTCGGCAGTTCAAGAACTGGGATTACTGGGGGCGGCCCGTGCCCGGGTTCGGCGATCCGCATGCGCGGCTGTACGTGCAGGGATTGGCCCCCGCGGCGCACGGAGGCAACCGGACCGGTCGAATCTTCACGGGAGACCGCAGCGGCGATTGGCTCTACGCCGCGCTGCACCGGTATGGATTCGCCAACCAACCGACGTCGGTGCACCGGGACGACGGTTTGGCGCTCACCGACTGTTACGTCGGCGCCACAGTACGCTGCGCCCCGCCGGACAATAAACCGCTCCCGGAAGAGTTCGAACGGTGCCGGCGGTACCTCCTGGAGGAAATTCGCCTCCTGCCCCGCGTGCGGGTCGTGATCGCGTTGGGGAAGATTGCTTTCGATCACTACCTGAAGGCGCGGCAACTCGCCGGCCTGCGGTTGGACAGGCCGACCCCGAAGTTCGGCCATGGGAAGGCCTATCGATTGGCGGACGGCATTCTGCTGCTCGGCTCCTATCATCCAAGTCAGCAGAACACCTTTACGGGGAAGCTCACCCGCCCCATGTTTCACGCCGTCTTCGAACTGGCGGCGCAGGAACTGGGGCGGAGGCGGGGGGGGAGGCGCGCTACTTCCTTGTCTGCGCTTCCCAGTCGGCCAGGAACTTCTTGAGCCCGATGTCGGTCAAGGGATGCTTGACCATCTGCTGGAAGATCGCAAATGGCATGGTGCAGATGTGCCCGCCGGCCAGCGCGGCTTCCACGACGTGCTGCGGATGCCGAACGCTCGCGACGAGAATATACGTCTTGAAGTCGTAATTCTTGTAGATGGTGACGATCTGGCGGATGAGCGCCATCCCGTCCGAGCTGATATCGTCCAACCGTCCGATGAAGGGAGACACGCACCAGGCGCCGGCCTTCGCCGCCAGGATGGCCTGGGTCGGAGAAAAGCACAGGGTGACATTGACCTTGATGCCTTCGCTCGACAATCGTTTCGTGGCCTTCAAGCCCTCCGGAATCAACGGCACTTTGACCACGATGTTCTTGTGGATCTTCGCGAGCTCTCGGCCTTCCTTCACCATGGCGTCCGCTTCAACGCTCACAACCTCCGCACTGACGGGACCGTCCACAATGTTGCAAATCTCAACGAGCACTTCACGGAACACGCGCCCTTCCTTGGCCACCAAGGATGGATTCGTCGTCACGCCGTCCAGGAGGCCCAGACTCGCGGCTTCCTGTATTTCCTTCACGCTGGCAGTGTCCAAATAGAATTTCATCGGGCAATCCTTTCGCTTGTGAGGTGGGCGGTTGTCTGCTGCGCGCGTCTCCTCATTCTAAGAAGAAGTCCGGCCGGCCGCAATGCTGGCGATGCCTTGGTTTGACAGGTTTCGGAGCCGAAGCTACAATCCCCTCCGTCGCGGGCCGGACCTGCGTGCGGTGCGACGGAAGGAGTGCTCCATGCGACGACTTGCTTCCCTCTTTGTGCTGAGCCTTGCCGCCGCCGGCTGCGGAGGCGGCAACCCGTACTTGGATGCGTCGCTGAAGCCGGCCGAGCTGCAAGGAAAGGACAAGGCCTGGTTTGAAAAAAACTGGGGCGCTCCGGACGGGAAGGCCGCCCGCTTTTTTGGCGGGGAGACCTGGACCTACTATCGAATCGCTGGAGGCAAGTCGAGTCTTCCTCTCTTCAACTTCTCTCCCAATCAATGTCAAATCACGTTGAAATTCGACAAGGACGATAAGCTGTCCGACTCCAGTTACTCCGGCTGCTAGCGCGCCAGCCGCTCCTGAAACGCCGCCGCGCAATCGCGACTGCAGAAGCAGTAGGTCTGCCCGCCGATCGTCTCCACGAACGCAATTTTTCTGGGCACGAACGTGTGACACACCGGATCCTGCACCATCTGGTCCGGGTCTCCCAGTTGGCCTGCATCGGGAAAGTGACGGTGCTTGAATTCCCGGATGGCGCGACGAACCAGAAAGTAGAGGATGACAAAGAGCGCAAGGATGAGGAGGAATCTATACATAGTAGGTCGATTGATGAAGGACCACAATCGTATGAGACGGTACCCTCCCTGTCAAGATAAGAGCTGGCATGGGGCTTCTGAGAGAATACGAGTTGTGTCGGTCCAAAAGGCCTAGGCCTCGATGCGCCCATGGGGACTCTGCCCCCGCCATCCAGTACTTCAGAAGGATATGATGGCATTTCTCATGATGTTACAGTGACGAGCATGAAGACATGCGATAAATGCCGCGGGACAATGTTACCGGAGCGGGCAGTGGATCTGGACGCCGGCCTGGCCATCACAGTGTTTGCGTGCTTGAACTGTGGTCGCCGCAAGGCGGCGGATGCGGAGCCACGGCCTTTGACGGCCCGACATTGATGACGGCTTCCATCTCTTCCGAGGACGAAGAGCGGCCCCCTACGCAGGGGGTGTTCTCCGACACACCGGCTCATCCGGGATGGACTGAGGCGGCCAAGCTGGCCTACATCATCCGTGCCGCAGACGAGTCGGCTCGTCGCCGCGCCGCTCCGACACGGCGCCAGGCCGGATCCTGGGCCGAAGCAGCCGTCTAGCGCGCCCCCCTAGGAACTTGCCAACAGCACAGCGGCGCGGCGAAACTTGCCGCACCTGTCGCGGTCAGCGCAGACCCAGCACATCCATCATGTCGTAGAGGCCGGGAGGTTGCCGGACGACCCAGCGCGCGGCTCGCAGTGCGCCACGGGCAAACGTGTCGCGGCTGCTTGCCCGGTGCGTCACTTCGATCCGTTCCCCCATCCCGCCAAACAGCACGGTATGGTCCCCTACGATATCGCCGGCGCGAATGGTTTGAATGCCGATCTCCCCTTTCGTCCGCTCGCCGATGAGCCCCTTGCGGGCATACACGCCCACCTGATTCAAATCCCGATTCACGGCTCTCGCCAAGACCTCGGCAATTTTGAGCGCCGTCCCACTGGGCGCATCCTTTTTGAGGCGATGATGGGCTTCGATCACCTCGATGTCGTAATCGTCCCCCAACGTCTTTGCCATCTCGCCGATCACTTTGCAAATCAGGTTCACGCCCACGCTCATATTTGGCGACAGCACGCATGGCACTTGCCGGGCGAGCGCCTTCACTTCATCCAATTGGGCCGGTGCAAAGCCCGTGGTGCCGATCACCATGGCGCGGCGGTGCTTGGCGACCACGCGCAGGTGCTCGAGCGTCGCTTCCGGCGCCGTAAAATCGATGACCACTTCGCCCCGCTCCATCAGCACGCCCAGGTCGTCGGTGATCGGAATGCCGGCCCGTCCCGCTCCGGCAATCTCCCCCGCGTCGTCGCCGATCGCGTGGTGCCCGCTGCTTTCCAACGCTCCCGTCAAGGTCAACGCCGTCGAGTCCCGAGTCAATGCGACTAGGCGGCACCCCATGCGGCCCGCGGCCCCCGCCACCACGACTTTGATCATCTGCGCTCTCCCGACCGTGAGGTGAGGTTAAATCAGTCCGGCGTCCTTCAGCACGCGCACCAACCGGTCCCGATTGTCGGGGGCCATCGGACAGAGCGGTAAGCGAAGTTCAGGATCGATCTTGCCCATCATGCCCAGCGCTTCTTTCACCGGAATGGGATTCGTTTCATAGAACAGTGCGGCAAAGAGTGGCGAGAGTTGGAAATGAATGCGCCGTGCCTCCTCTATACGGTCTTGCGCAAACGCGTTGACCAGGGCGGCCATTTCGGCCGGAACGAGATTGGCCGTGACGGTGATGACCCCTTTGCCTCCCACGGCCATCATGGGTAGCGTCAGGGCGTCGTCCCCCGCCAGCACGGTCAGCCGGTCGCCGCACATCTGAACGACGTCGGAGGCTTGCTGGACCGATCCGCTGCCCTCCTTCACGCCGACGATCGTCGGGATGGCGGCCAGCCTGGCAATGGTCGCGGGCAGCATGTTGACGCCCGTACGCCCCGGGATGTTGTACAGCACCAGCGGGAGATCCACGGCGTCGGCCACCGCCTTGTAATGGCGGTAGAGCCCTTCCTGCGTCGGCTTGTTGTAGTAGGGGGTAATGAGCAACGCCGCGTCGGCCCCCGCCTGCTTGGCATGTTTGGTGAGCGCGATCGCTTCGTCGGTGCTGTTTGATCCCGTCCCCGCGATGACGGGCACGCGGCGCCGAACGACCTCGACGGTCAACTCGATGACGCGATTGTGCTCCTCGTGCGAGAGCGTAGCGGATTCGCCGGTGGTCCCGCACGGGACAATACCGTTCGTCCCTTTGGCGATCTGCCATTCGATCAAGTCCGCCAGCGCCCGCTCGTCGACCTTGTCCTTGCGAAAGGGCGTGACGATGGCGACCAATGAGCCGGTAAACATACGCTGCTCCCGTGTCGTTAAGACAAGAATGCCGGAATCGTTTCGCCCCGTATCAGATCGTCATACGACTCGCGCGCTCGGATGACGTGCACCTCCCCGTCCCTGACAAGCGCCTCCGGCACACGCGGGCGGGAATTATAGTTCGAGGACATCACGAACCCATACGCGCCCGCGCTCATCACCGCCAGTAGTTCCCCCGGCTTGACTTCGGGCAGCGCGCGGTCCTTCGCCAAAAAGTCCCCTGATTCGCACACCGGCCCGACCACGTCCACCTGCTGCTTGGCGCGATGTCCCGCGGCTTCAACGACCGGCCGGATGTCATGGTAGGCGCCGTAGAGACTCGGACGAATGAGGTCGTTCATCGCCGCGTCCACGATCACGAAGCGCTTGGACTCGCCCTCTTTCAGATACAGCGCCTTGGTGACGAGGATCCCGGCATTGCCCACGATGACGCGACCCGGCTCCATCACCAACGTCACGCCGAGGTCGCGGACGAGCGGGAAGATGGCGTCCGCCAAGTCTTGCGGATGGGGAGGAGTTTCATCGGCGTACGTAATCCCCAAGCCGCCTCCGATATTGACGTACTGAATGTTGATCCGCTCGCGCCTGAGGGCTTCCACCAGTTTAAGGATCTTGTTCAACGCCTCGACGAAGGGCGTCACCTCGGTCAGCTGCGAGCCGATGTGTTTGTGCACGCCGACGATGTCGATGTGATTCATGGTCGACGCGGCCTTGAACTCCTCCAGGGCCCTGTCGGCCGCAATGCCGAACTTGCTCTTCTTCAGGCCCGTTGAAATATACGGATGCGTCTTGGGATCGATGTCGGGATTGATCCGCAGCGCCACCCGTGCTTTTTTCCCCACCGACGCGGCGACGTCGTTGATCGCCTGCAGTTCCGCCGGCGATTCGACGTTGAACATCAGGATGTCGGCCTTCAACGCGTCCCGGATCTCCTCCGGGTTCTTTCCCACGCCGGCAAAGACGATTTTCGAGGGAGGGACTCCGGCCTTGAGCGCCCGGAACAATTCACCGCCGGACACGATATCGACCCCGCTGCCTTCCCTGGCCATCAGCCGCAAGATGGCCAGGTTCGAATTCGCTTTCATGGCGAAGGCCGTGATGTGGGGAATGTTCTTGAAGGCCCCGTCGTAGGCCCGGATGTGGCGCACCAGCGTGTGATGGCTGTAGATGTAGCAGGGAGTCCCCAGCTCTTTCGCGATCCGGCTCACCGGCACCTGCTCGCAATAGAGCTCTCCGTCGCGATACTGGAAATCATGCATCTTGCAAATCCTCGCTGAAGAATTCGAGACCGGACAAGGACAAACCCTGCAAGGACGCTTCAAAGGCGTCCCGGAATTTTCGGTAGCGCACTTTCACGTTCGGAATGGCGGCTTTGATCGCCTCGCAGTCGATCAACGTCCGCAGGGCATCCGGCGTGGCGTGCTTGATGTGCTCGAAATTGATGATGACGTCCATACGCACCTTGTCCGAGGCGTCGCGCAGGCGTTGCAGCAGTTCCTGGACGTTGATCCGGTCGAGCGCCCCCTCCAGGTCCACGAACAGGGCCGGGCACTTGTCATGGCGTTTCGCCTTGATGTTGAGCGCCAGACTCTGCGGCGCCGGCTTATGGTCCAGCCGCTGTTTGATGGCATGCAGCGCGCTCGGAATGAGGTTTTCCGTATCGAACGTGGGGAGCTTCGCCTGCAAATTCTTCAGCACTTTCGCCATCGGCGACAGGCGGCCCTTGGGGCAGGCCCGTTTCACGAGCTTGCGGAATTCACGATTCATCTCCCACCGCGCGATGAAGCGCTGCTGCGTCCCCGACAGGCGGCGCCAGATATTCGGCAGGGAATAGAACTGATGGTTCGCCCAGTGGAAGCCCTCTTGCAGCTGCTCCGGCGTCATGCGGCTCGGATGGAAGACGACGTGCTTGCCGTCATACTTGGCCCAATCGCGGTCAAAAATGCGGCCGGCGCTGTTGTAGCGTTCAAAGAGCGCGGTGCCGGGGAGCGGCGTCAGCACGTTGAAATAGGCCAGTTCCACCTGGTTCTTCGTCAGGAATTCCACGGCGCGCTCGAACACCGATTCATCATCGTTGTCGAACCCGAAGACGATTCCGGGGTTCACCATGATCCCATGATCATGGAACATCTTGATCTCTTGCGAGAACTTCTGCACGCGGTTGAACGGCTTGTTGGTTTCCTCCAGACAATCCTCGTCCAGCGACTCCATGCCCACGAACACGGAGACGCAGCCGCTTTCCGCGGCCAATTTGACCATCTCTTCGTCGTCACCGAGAAACAGCGTGGACTGGCACCCCCACTTGATCTTGAGCGGCTTGAGGGCCGTCCACAACTCGCGGCAATAGGCGCGGTTGCTGTTGTGCAGATCGTCCACGAACGCCACAATGCCGCCGTCGTCGATGCCGACCCGAATCCGAAACATCGTCCTCAGCGCTTGCCAGAACGGTTCGTTTGACAGCCGTTCGATCAGTTCGCTCCGCACCCACCGTTGGACCTGCACGATCTCGCGGACGACTTCCTGCACGGGCCGCCGGCGCGTGGTCTTTCCGTTGAAGGGCGAAACGCTGCAGAACTCGCAGTCGAAGTGGCACCCGCGCGTCGTAAAGCTGCATTGCCGTGTCATGTACGCATCCGGACTCAGGAGCTCCACCCGCGGACTCTTGTAGTTCTCGAGCGAGGGAAACCTGGTCATCCGGTACTCACGCTTCATGCGGCCCGCCTCGTAGTCCGCCACCAGCTCGGGCCATAGATCTTCGGCCTCTCCGCAGACGATGGCGTCGCAATGCTGCAGCGCCTCCTCCGGGCAATACGTCGGATGCACGCCGCCCATCACGACGGTCTTGCCGCGTTTGCGAAACTCCGCGGCGATCTCATAGGCCCGTGGCGCATAACACGTCATGATCGACAACCCGACCATCTCGCACGGGTCGTCAAAGTCGATGTCCTCGACCGCCTCGTCGACGAGATCCACCTCCCAGGAATCGGGCGTATACGCCGCGATGGTGGGCAGGCTCAGTTTGGGAAACCAGACTGCACGGCGCTCCGAGGCCGTCAGGTGATAGGGATTGTTCCGAGGATAGGGATCGACCAGGAGCAGCCGCCGTTTGGTACCCCGTCGTCCCTCTTCCTGCGTCAGCCGCGTTGGCTGGATAAGGCTCATCGTCTACCTCCCATGATCTCCCGCCCGTTGGCGAGCGCACGGAGTCTTGGTGAACTACCGACCGCCGACCGGTCTCAACGGCGGCAAGACGTCCTCTTGTCCCAGGGGCTCCACCGTTTCAGGGGCACCGGGTTCGGCTGGCTCAGCCGGCATCCGCTGCCCCGCCTGCTGCGCGCGAGCCCGATCCTGTTGCTCCATCAACGGGCCGATCCCCACGTCTTCCGGAGCCATCGGTGGCCCGACTGTCCCGCAGGCGTACAGCAGCCCCGCCGCGCACAGCACCGCAGCCCAGGCCCACGCACAGGGGCCTTGCTTCCACGTGATCACCGCAAAACCTTGGCCCATCGACGCAACTGGCTCGCGACCCGCCTGGCCGCTGTGCCGCCGACCTGGGCTTTGCGATCGATCGCGCCTCGCACGGTCAACCGCCGAAGCACCGACGGTTCGAACTTATCGGAAAAGTTTCGCAGCTCATCCACCGACAGATCGCCGAGTTCGCGCCCCTGCTCCGCGGCCCACCGGACGATGCGTCCTGTGATGGCATGCGCTTCGCGAAACGGCACTCCCTTCATCGCCAGGTAATCGGCGAGCTCGGTGGCCAGCATGCCGCCGCCGCTCAACGCCCTCGTCACCGCTTCCCGGTCAACGGTCAATCGAGCCATGAGCGCGCTCATCACCTCAAGCGAGCTCTCGGCCTGATCCATGGCGTCGAAGAGCGCGGGCTTGTCCTCTTGCATGTCGCGATTATAACTCAACGGCAAGCCCTTAAGGGCAACGAGAAGCCCCATCAAATGCCCGTAAACCCTCCCGGTTTTCCCCCTGACCAATTCCGGCACGTCCGGGTTCTTCTTCTGAGGCATCATACTGCTGCCGGTGCAAAAGGCGTCCGGCAGGTCCACAAAGTGGAATTCCTGGGTCGCCCACAAGATCAGCTCCTCGCTCATGCGCGAGAGATGCAGCATCACCAGCGCCAGGGCCGCCACCGTCTCGATCATAAAATCACGGTCTGAGACGGCATCCAGGCTGTTTTGAGTGACGGCGGGAAACTTCAACAGCGCCGCGGTGTAGCTCCGATCCACCGGGTAGTTGGATCCGGCAAGCGCGCCGGAGCCGAGAGGCATCACATTCGCCCTCGTCCTGGCATCCCGCAGCCGACCCTTGTCCCGCTCGAGCATCTCCACGTAGGCCAGCAGGTGATGGGCGAAGAGCACCGGCTGGGCTCGCTGCAGGTGGGTATACCCCGGCATGGCCACATCCCGGTTGGCATGCGCTTGACGCACGAGGACGCGCTGAAAGTCCTCAAGGCGCGCGATCATGGCCGTCAGCCGATCTCGCACGTACAGCCGGCTGTCGAGCGCCACCTGATCGTTCCGGCTGCGTCCCGTGTGGAGCTTCCCCCCGAGCGGCCCGATGAGCTCGGTGAGCCGCCGCTCGACGGCCATGTGAATGTCTTCGTCCTGGGGCAAGAACTTGAACTGGTCCCGGTCCAATTCCTCCCGCACGGCCTCGAGCCCGCGGATCATGGCGGCGGCCTCTTGGCGGGTCAGGACTCGAGCTTTCGCCAGCGTGCGGCAGTGCGCGATGCTGCCCTCGATGTCATGCCGGTACAGACGCCGATCGACGTCAATGGAGCGGCTGAAGGCTTCCACCAGCCGATCCGTGTGTTCCACGAACCGGCCGCCCCAGGCCTTCGCGGGAGCGGGCCTGCTCGGTCGAAGCCTCTTGCTGCTTCCTGGAGCCATTAGCGCGAGGCTTTCTTTCCCTGCGCGCGGATCTTCAAGCGCAAGGCATTCAGGCGGATAAAGCCCTCGGCGTCCTTCTGATTGTAGACGTCGTCCTCCTCGAACGTCGCAATGTCCAGGCGATAGAGGGAGTGCTTCGATTTTCTGCCCGCGAGCGTGCAGCTCCCCTTGTACAATTTGACGCGCGCGATGCCCGTCACGTCTTGTTGGGCCTGGTCGATCGCGGCTTGCAGCATCTCTCGTTCCGGACTGAACCAATAGCCGTTGTAAATCAGCTCGGCGAATCGCGGGATGAGACTGTCTCTGAGATGCAGCACTTCCCGATCCATCGTGAGGGATTCCAGGCCTCGGTGGGCCACGTGCAGAATCGTTCCCCCTGGCGTCTCATAGACGCCGGGCGATTTCATCCCGACGTACCGGTTCTCCACCAGATCGACGCGCCCGACCCCGTGTGCACCGCCGAGCTTGTTCAGATGAGCCAGGAGGGCAGCGGGCGTCATGCGTTTGCCGTCCACCGCGACCGGATTGCCGGCTTCGTACTCGATCTCCACTTCCACCTGCTTGTTGGGCGCTTTCTCGGGCGAGACGGTCATCTGGAAAATTTCTTCGGGAGGCGACTCCCACGGATCTTCGAGAATGCCCCCCTCGTAGCTCACGTGGAAGAGGTTCAGGTCCATGCTGTACGGCTTGGCCTTCGTGGCGGTGACCGGAATGCCGTGGCGGTCGGCGTATTCGATCAACTCCCGGCGCGAGCGCATCGTCCACTCGCGCCACGGCGCGATGATCTTGAGGGAAGGGGCCAACGCCGTATAGGTGACCTCGAACCTCACCTGGTCGTTGCCCTTTCCCGTCGCTCCGTGCGACACGGCGTCTGCACCTTCCTTGAGCGCGATTTCGGCCTGCCGCCGCGCGATCAGCGGCCGCGCGATCGACGTGCCGAGCAGATAGCATCCCTCGTAGAGGGCATTCCCCCGCAGCATGGGGAACACGTAGTCTTTCACGAACGTCTCCCGCAGATCTTCGACGTACACCTTTTTGACGCCGAGGGATTGCGCCTTGGCCTTGATCGCCTGCAGGTCTTCGCCCTGGCCCAAATCCGCGCAAAACGCGATCACCTCCGCCTGATACGTTTCTTGAAGCCATTTGAGAATGACGGAGGTGTCCAGTCCGCCGGAATAGGCCAGGACGATTTTCTTGACCGTTTTCTGTTTCATGGGCGTTTAGTGGGCGCCTTTCTTGTTCGACAGCAGTTGCACCAGAATCGCTTTCTGCATGTGCAACCGGTTTTCCGCCTGGTCGATGACGACCGATTGGGGGCCATCCAAGACCTCGGCCGTGATTTCTTCTCCGCGGTGGGCCGGCAGACAATGCATGACGATCGCATCCGCCTTCGCGCGCTGGAGCAGCCGCCCGTTCAACTGGTAGGGCGACAGGGTCTTGAGGCGCCTCGCCTGTTCGCGTTCGCGTCCCATGCTGATCCAGACGTCGGTGTAAACCACGTCAGCCTCTTTCACGGCCACCTGCGGGTTCTCGGTCACCTCGATGACCGCGCCGGTCTTGTCGGCCTCCGCCTGCGCCCGATCCAAGACATGCTGATCCGGCTGGTATCCGACGGGGCAGCCAATGGTGATACGCATCCCCATTTTTGCCGCGGCTTCGATGAGAGAGTTGGCGACGTTGTTGCCGTCGCCCACATAGGCGAGGGTGAGGCCTTTCAGCCGGCCTTTGTGCTCACGAATCGTCAGCAGGTCGGAGAGCGCCTGACAGGGATGGCTGTGGTCGGTCAAGCCGTTGATGACGGGCATGGTCGCTTCCCGGGCCCACTCCTCGACGGTGGCATGGTCGTAGGTCCGAATGACGATCCCGTCCAGATAGCGGGACAACACCCGCGCGGTGTCGGCGATGGTTTCGCCGCGCGAGAGTTGAATGTCACCCATGGGCAGACTGAGCGCATGGCCGCCGAGCTGATTCATGCCGGCCTCGAAGGACACCCGCGTCCTGGTGGATGGCTTTTGAAATAGGAGGCCCAATGTCTTACCCGGCAGGAGCCCGTGCGGGATGCCCCGGCGCTGCTTGGCCTTGAGCGATCGGGCGAGCCGCAGCAGCGACTCGACCTGGGCGCGCGGCAGTGCCGCCACGTCCAGCAGATCCTTGGCATACGACACGGAGCGTCCCCGGTGAGTCCGTTGCAGCGTCATCAGTGATGCGCGTCCTTCCCGGACAACAATCGCTGATTGAAAATGGCCGAGAGCGTCTCGATCAGTTTGTCAATCTCCCGCTGGGTAATCACGAAGGGCGGAGCGAACCGCAGGACGTGGTCGCTGGTCGCATTGATCAGGAGCCCCCGGGCCAGACAATCGCTGACGACGGTGCGTGCGTCGATGTCCAACTCCATGCCCTGGAGGAGGCCCATTCCTCTGACGTCCCGGACCACACGGTGCCGATCCTTGCAGTCCGCCAATCCCTTGACCAGATACTCACCCATCCGCTTGGCCTGTTCCAGAAGCCGGCCCTCGAGAAGGACGCGGCAGACCGCGAGGGCCGCCGCGCAGGCCAGCGGATTTCCCCCGAACGTGGACGCATGGGTGCCGGGCGTGAACACGGCGGCCACCGATTCGCGCGCCAAACAAGCCCCGATCGGCATGCCGCCGCCCAATCCCTTCGCCAGCGTCATGACATCCGGTTCGATACCGAAATGCTCGTACGCGAAGAAGGTTCCCGTGCGGCCCATGCCGGTTTGGACTTCGTCGAAAATCAACAGCACGTCTCGCTCACGGCACAACTCTCTCACGTTCTTGAGGTACTCTTCGTTGGCGACGTGAACGCCCCCTTCGCCCTGGATCGGCTCGAGCATGATCGCGGCCGTCTTGTCGGTCACGAGGTCCTTCAGAGCCTGAAAATCGTTGAAAGGGGCATACGCAAACCCCGGCATCAATGGCTCGAAGCCTTTCTGGACCTTCTCCTGCCCGGTCGCGGTGATGGTGGCGAGGGTGCGGCCATGGAAGGAGTTTTTCATCGTGATGATCTCGAACCGCCCCGGCCCGTACTTCTCATGGGCATACCGACGGGCCAGCTTGATGGCCGCTTCGTTGGCTTCCGCGCCGCTGTTGCAGAAGAAGACCCGATCGGCAAAGGAGTGATCGACGAGCCACTGCGCCAGCTTCACCTGGGGCTCGGTATAGTAGAGATTCGACACATGTATCAGCTGGGCGGCTTGGCGCTGGATCGCATGCACCAGATCGGGATGCCCGTGGCCAAGGATGTTGACGGCAATACCGCCGACGAAGTCGATGTACTCCCGCCCTTCCAGGTCGTAGACTTTTGCGCCACGTCCGCGCACGATGGAGACGGGTTGACGCGCATAGGTCTGCATCAGATACTTCGCTGCGTCGTCTTTGAGTTCTTCGGTAGGCATTGCAAACGTATCCCCTTAGAAAGAAAGGGAAGTTAGCACAGCCCCCCCATGAAAGCAACATGCCTGCTGACGCGTACGCCGTGCGAGTGTGTTAAGCTTGGGCCGCGATGAAACTGTGCGGGCACTGCCAGCGGGAGAATGCGCCGGATGCCAACTACTGTCATTATTGCGGCGCGTCGCTCGCCTCGAGCGTTCCCTCACCGCCTTTCCCGGACACCTCTTCGTGGAGCGCCCAGACCGAGGAGGAGCTCTGGCGGCAATTTATCGGGCCCAATGCCGATCGCTATTTGGCGCAGTTCAAGAAATTCTCGTCGAACGGGCAACCGCGTTTCGCGCTGAGCTGGAACTGGCCCGCCTTCTTGTTCATCTCGTTCCTCTGGTTTCTCTACCGCAAGATGTACCTGCACGCCGCCGTGTACGCGCTCGGACCGATGCTGTCCACGTATCTCACCGGCGACATTACCATTGGGATCGTCTGGAGCGTGATGGCGGGCGCCACGGCTAATTATCTCTACTATTGGCATTGCCGTGAGCACATCGCGGAGATCAAGAAGCGCGGGCGGATGAACCCGGCCGCGCAGGAGGCGGCTCTGCAAGAGGCGGGCGGCGTGCAGCCGTACGTCATCTGGGTCGGGGTCGCGTTCTATGTCATTTTTCTTGCCACGGTGACGAAGATGATCCAGGAGGGCCCACCGGAAGGACTGCCCGGCAAGCCCGCCAAGCCGACGGCCGGCAGCACCGTGTGAGCCCTAGCGCGAGCGACTTTTCTGCCAGGCCATCCAAGCCTGGAACCACTGCATATCCTGCTCGTAGGCCGCGCCGCCCAGATCCGTCGCCTCCTGCTTTTGCTCCAGCTGGGTGTAGGTGCGCGGCCAGTTTTTTTGCCACCAGGCCTTGAGTTCGTCAGCTGCGTAGGGCTGCCCGTTCTGATTGAGGATGCCGGCCGCCGTGCAGATCGGCGAGATCAGCGGCCAGTAACGGTCCTTCCCGAGCCCCAACCCGCGAAAGTGCTCCCGCAACAAAAACACGACCCACAACTCCGCACTATGCTTCTTGTTGTGCTTGAACGGCTGAGTCTGCCGCAAGGGAACCGGATCGAACGCTTTGACAATGGAGGTGTAGTCGGGGCCGGCATAGCTGCCGGCGGCCTCGGCAAGCCCCTCAATGATGCCCGGCAGATCCAGCTCGGTCTTGCCCTGTTCGCCCGGCTGACTGCCCGCTGGTGTGTCAGCCAGCGGGCTCGGCGTGGTCAGCAGTTCGATCAACGGCTTGAGCTCGCGCAACCGGCGAGCCGCGGCCTTCAGGAGCTGCTCAGACTCGAGCCAGTAATCGGGGTCGTTCTTCGTGAGCCGTTCACGGCCGGCTGGCGGAAGGACGGTGGGAACCCAATATCGTGTCAGCACGAAGAGTACATAATCCATCTGGCCGCCGATCTGCGCGATGCGGTCGAACAAATCCGCGGCCCTGGCTCGCTGAAAGAAGGCTTCCGCGCGCTCCGCAACCTGAAGCCGGCGGCTCATATCGCCCCACCACGATTCGGTGTCGGCGCCGGTACGTTGCGGAGAGGGGCTTGGGGGATTCATGCGTATCCAGTGAGAAATTCGGATGGTACTGCCGCCTCGGGCTGAAAGCAACCGCTTGACTTCGCTGGGCCAATCCGGTGAATCTTGGCCTCAGGAGCCTAGCGAGGAGGATCGGCATGGGTCGGTTGGTGCTGCTGCGTCACGGCGAGTCTCAATGGAATCTGGAAAATCGCTTCACCGGGTGGGTGGATGTCCCGTTGTCTCAGCGCGGCATCCAGGAAGCGAAAACCGCCGGGGAAAAGCTCCGCGGCTTTACGTTCGACCGGGCCTTCACATCGGTGCTGACCCGCGCCAATGAGACCTTGCGGCTGGTGCTCGAGGTCATCGGGCAATCCCACATTCCCATAGAGAGGGATAAGGCGCTTAATGAGCGGATGTACGGGGAGCTACAAGGCTTGAACAAGGCGGAAACGGCCAAGAAGTATGGCGAGGAGCAAGTCAAAATTTGGCGGCGCAGCTTCGATGTGCGTCCGCCGGGCGGCGAAAGCCTAAAGGATACCGCGGAGCGCGTGCTACCCTACTACGAGCGGCACATTAAACCCTATCTCGCGAAGGGAGAAACGATCCTGGTGGCGGCCCATGGAAACAGCTTGCGGGCGCTGGTCATGGAACTGGAACAGCTGTCGAAGGAACAGGTCCTGGAACTCAACATTCCAACCGGGGCACCGCTGCTGTATGAGTTCGATGCGACGGGCGCGGTGGTCTCGCATCGCTACCTCTAAGGTTGACCTCGCTACCCCACCTCGTCGAGCAGTCTGCCGTATTCAGCGGCTGGCGCATAATCGATCAACAGCACGAGCAGCTTCTGCCGGTCCTCCGAGGCGACGGCCCCGTGATCCTCAATGAGGGAGGCCGCCTCTGCGCTGACAGCCATGTGGCTCATTCCCTCTTCATCCACCAGCTTCGCATACCGGAGCCTGCGTTCTTCGAGTTCCTGCCGATAGTCCTCCCACGTTCCGGGGCCGAGGTGGCCCTTTGCCCACCATGTCGCGCGCAGCGGCTCCAAGAGGTTGGCCGTGAGGGCAGCCCGGTATTTCTGCGGAATATGCGCATCGATCGCCGCCAAGATCCAATACAGGTTCAAGGAGAGCAGCTCACGCGTAATGTGCCGGAGTTGATCTTCGGAAGCGGTGATCCCGTACTCCTCCAGCTGTGCCATCGACGGCGGCTGGGGCATGGTCTTGAGGATCGCGGCGGCGGCCTCTGATGGCGTCATGTCATTCCACGCGTGAACGAACGATCGAGCATACTAAAGGCGCCGGCGCGGCTCAAGCGCCTTGTCGGTCCACCGACCCTATGTTACAGTCCGGTCGCTTTTTTCGCGGAGAGATGATGCCGAAGTCACTGGCCTGCCGAATCCTCGCATTCACTGGCGCGCTTCTGCTCTGGCTGGCCCTGCCACCTGATCCTGTACGAGCAGGCGACTGGGGGTTCGGGTCGGATCTGGGGTTGATGACCGGGACGGTGAACGATACCGTGTTCAATCTCGGGTTCAATCTTGACTACTATCCCGACCGGAACTTTTCGTTTGGCCCGCTGATGCAGATTACGCCCATGGGCGATTTGTTTCAGATCTCATTCGCCGGCGTGGCGAAATACCATTGGCGATTGAACAACGGCATCAACCTAGTCCCCTTCACCGGCCTCGGGCTCATCCATGTCGATCTGGACAAAGGCACGGGTCCGTCCCGTATTGACCGCAACGATACCAGCTGGTACATCCCGATCGGGTTGTCGCTGGAGTATCAAGTGACGCGCAACATCGCTCTGGCATCGACCTTGATCGTCAATCTGCATGACATCAACCTCTCGCCTTCCATCGAAGAGCATGACCGCACCAGCGTGTCGCTGCTCTTTGGCTTTCGGTGGGGTCCATAGGAGCAGGCGGGGAGGAACTTGCAGCGCGCCGGTCCTGGCGGGGAAGCGGCTCAGGCCGCTTTCGCGGGCTTCCAACGCACACCGACGTTGAGCAACTCCTGCAGGAGCAATTTGTAGGGATAGCCCGCCTTCGCCGCCGAATCGGCGAAATCCTCGTTCTCCGCAATCTGCGGATTCGGGTTCGCTTCAAGCACGAACAGCTGGCCGTCGCCATCCATCCGGAGATCGATGCGGGCGTACCCGCTCAGGCCCAGCGCACGGTACACCCGCTTGGCGAGATCCTGCATTTGTTCCGCCTTCCCCTTGGGCAGGTTCTGCGCCTCACGTGAAGTGATGCCGTACTTCTCTTGGTACTTCCTGCTCCACTTGACCCGTTGCGTGGCGATGCGCTTCGCATCCTCGGGCAGGTGATCCAAGATGAGCTCCCACACTGGCAACACCTCCAGGTGGCCGTTTCCGATGATCCCGACGTAAAACTCACGGCCCTCAATGTACCGCTCAATCAAGGCCGCCGTTCCGACCCGCTGGTGGATGAACGCGACCCGCTCCTTCAGCTTCTCATCGTCTCCGACGATGGAGGCCTGGGAGATCCCAAGCGAGGCCTCTTCGCTCACCGACTTAACGATCAGCGGGAACGCCAGTGAACGCGGTCGCTTCGCCGTCCGACCCTGCGGCACCACCATGAATTCCGGATAGGGAATGCCATGAAACGACAGCACTTTCTTCGTCAGCGCTTTGTCCCGGGCCAGCATGAGGCCTCGGGGATTGCATCCCGTATAGGGCAGTCGCAGCAACTCCAGATACGACACCACGTGCTGATCGTACAGCGCCACCCCATCGAACTCCTCGAGCAAATTGAACGCGATATGTGGCTTCCACTCTTCGATCGCCGACCGGATAACCCCCAGATCGCTTTTCACGCCGAGGGGACGCACCTCGTGACCCAGCTTCCGTAGCGTGGTCACGACGTCGTATTCGGTCCGCCACTCGGCGGTCTTCACATCGTGACCGTTGAGATGGTCCGGAGGAACGAGGTCCTCATGCATCAGCACCAGGATGCGAAGACGCTTCATAAGGCCACCCGGTGCCGCCCGCTTCTCAGGAAGTTCATCGTATGCACAGTCAGCAGGATCGTAAAGTCGAGCTTGGCCTGCTCCTCCGGCATCGGGACCCTCAAATCCAGCTCCCGTGCGCGCCGGATCATACTTTCCAACACTTGGTCGATCGTGTACTGGTATTCGCCGGTCCACGACGCGACCTTCCGGCGAACCTCTCTACGGAATCGGTTGAGAAAGGTGGCCGCGCTCGGCTTGCCCGCGTGCGCGGGGCCGTTGGAAAACAATCGCTTCAAATCCGGGTCGTAGAGGGAGTGCTGTTCGACCCCGTAATGGCGCCGCTTCCGTTCATAATGTTCCCGCAGCGTCTCCGTGAGAGACGAGAGCGGATCGACCTCCTCACGTGCGACGACCGGTGGCGGCACGCCGGCCAGCTCCTTCATCAGCCCATCCACGTACCGGAGCTTCTTCAGCACCGGCCAGCCGCGGTAGCGCTCCCCCCACGAGGAATCCGGCGTGAGCCAGACGGCAAACGTCTCGGCAAAATCCTCATCGGGGTGGCTTTGGGCATACCAAAGATCCAAGTGCCGGACGAAGCTGCGGCTATAGGGCCTCGGCGTGTAATACCTGGGATAGCGCTGAGACGAACGACCAAACATGTTCTGCCGGCTCTTCCGACGGCGAATGCGATAGGCATTTTCGATCGCATGCCCGGCCTCATGCCGGAGAATGCGGAGGCACCATTCCGAGGTGCCTCCCTCGACTTCCAGCATCTGGGCCAACTCCAACTTGGCCAGGCGTGGATGCGTCAAATAAAAAGGAACCGCGATGCCAGGCACTCCGTCGGGCGTAAACCATTCGTTCGAAACCCAAAAATGCGGACGAAACAGGAGACGCCGCTCCTCGAGCTCGCGCTCCAACTCAGCGATGGGCGCCTCCAAGAAGCCGCCTTTGATCCCAACTTGAAGATCCTGCATGCGCAGCTCCAAGAGGGCGTCGTCGGACCACGCAGCCCAGGGCGCGTCGCCTTGACCGCTGACCGGCGTCTTGAGGACATCAGATGATGCGGATTGCATAGGAGTCAGTATCCCGTACGGCGGGACTCATAAAAATATAGCATGCGGCTTGCCCAGGATCCTCGCTCCACGATGTCATCGAGGCTGTTCGGGCCCACCGGGAAAATTTTTGTCCCGAGCGGTACAAGAATGAACTGTGCGGGATAACGAAAGGAATTCCTAAGGACAAATCTGCGGCAATCGTGCGATCAGCGAGGGGGTTGCATCCCAAATGTGGTCGACGACCGACTCGACATATGCCTGGGCGGCCCGTAAATCTTGCTGCCAGTTTGGAAGGGCTTCGTGCAAGTCCAAGATGGGATCAGACGAGAGCCCCGCTGCATCATTGAAGAGCACCGATTGGCGTCCAAATTCCCGTGCCAGGTGCAGGCGGTGATCCTCTCCCATCGCTACAATGAGCCCTGCGTCTGCCAGGAGGTCTTCGGTCAGCTTGCGCTGTATGTGCGGAGCGGGATCCACGCCCTTTTCGAGCAAGCGGGCGCGGACGACCGAATGCAGGCTTTGGCGCTCGGCCTGAATTCCAGCCGACCCCACCACATATCGGCGTTCCGGACCGAGCTGGGCCCGCAACGCCCACTCGGCAACCAGGCTGCGAAAGATGTTGCCGGTGCAGACGAACAAAATCGATCGCGGCCGGTCGTCAGCCATGTGGTGCTCTCCTCCGTCGACAGGGCGATTGGTCGCCGAGTACAATGGCCGCCATGCAGGCTCCTATCGGCCCCGCGGCTCCGTGTTCCAAACTGGATGAAGAGACGGAGCGGCTCCAGACACGGCTGTGCCGTCTTGTCGGACAAGCCATTGCCGAGTATCGTCTGATCGAGGACGGCGATAAGGTCATGGTCTGCCTCTCGGGCGGCAAGGACAGTTACGGGCTACTCGATATTCTCCTGGTCCTGCAACGCCGGGCGCCGGTCCGCTTCGAGCTCGTCGCAGTCAATCTGGATCAAAAGCAGCCGGGATTTCCGGCGGAGATCTTGCCGAACTACCTTCGCATGCGCGGTCTCCCCTACCATATCGAAGCGCGGGATACCTATTCGATCGTCCAACGCGTGGTGCCACCTGGAGAGACGACGTGCTCGCTCTGCAGCCGTCTGCGCCGAGGACATCTCTACCGGATCGCCGGCGAACTAGGCGCGACGAAGATCGCGTTAGGGCATCATCGTGACGACATCATTGAGACGCTGTTCCTCAACTTGTTTTACACGGGCAAGCTCAAGGCGATGCCACCCAAACTGCGATCGAAGGACGGCCGGCATATCGTCATTCGCCCGCTCGCGCTGGTGAAGGAATCGGATCTCGCCCGGTACGCCACGCTTCGCTCGTTCCCCATCATACCTTGCGACCTCTGCGGCTCTCAGGAGGATTTGAAGCGCGCGAAAGTCAAAGCGTGGCTCAAGATGTGGGAGGCCGACTCGCCGGGATGCTGCGACAGCATCGCCGCGGCCCTGACGAACGTGGCTCCCGAACTGCTGATGGATCAACGACTCTTCGACTTCCGGACGCTTGCAAGGACCTGGCAGGTGGGCTCTGAGGGGGACGTCTGGCTGGATGCGGATCCGGCCCAGGTTGAGAGCCGCGATTGATCGGCAGTCGGGGATGGCAGATCCCGATCATGAAGAGGACCGCCGGCACCCGGAACCTCCCCTTTGGAGTATTGGCGTCGCCGTGGTGTTCGTCCTACTTGCTCCTGTGCTCCTCTATTCGTTGGCGCCGAGCGGTCCGCTCCGGGAGGGCGATACGGTCTTCTCCCACGGGCAACAGCGCGTCATACCCACCGCGGGCAACTCCGAGTCGGCTCAACCAGAGGCATGCCTGCTGGATCCCGTTCATCCGCTCATCATCCTTCGGAAGCCCGCCGCACCTCAGATGATGATC
>JBDZVU010000133.1:0-5732 GCA_040255845.1 Nitrospiraceae bacterium
GCTGCTGCTCATCGCCGGTTGCGCCGGTACGGGAGAGATGCAACAACTCGATCTTCCGATCAAGCAGCCGCCCACTGCGCCGGCCGCGATGGAGGCGGTCAGAATCATCATCGAGCCGTTCGAAGACCGCCGCGCGGAGAAACGGCGGGTCGGCATGCGCACTCATTTGTGGGGCGGAGAGACCTATTTCAACATTCCCGGGGGGCGCCCGGGCGAGTTTATCGCTCAGGCGCTGACGGATCGCTTGAAAGTTCGGGGGTGGCAGGACCGGGCCTGGAACGTCCGCATGGGGCCGGCATCCTCGATGCCGGATGCCGACATCGTCATCAGCGGAGAGGTGGAAGAATTCTCCGCGCACGCCAAGAGCCGGGTGTTTTCCACCGTGATCAACACGGCCAGCAAGTTGACGATTCACGCCAGGAATCAGGCAGACGCGAGCAGGACGACGCGCAGCGTGGAAAACTCCCAGACGAAGACCGTGTTCTGGTTCAATGAGGAGGATGTCCAGGAGTTGCTGACCGGCACGCTCAAGGATAGCATCGACCGTCTCATCGCTGATACGATGATCGACAATCGAAGCCTTCGTCCGGTGCACTAAGCGGAAGGCGCTGGCTGAGGACCTGTGCCTGGCGCCGCGAGGTGCCTTGTCATCTCACCGTCAGGGATCGTAGAGATGCGCGAGCGTCGATGGGAGACGACCGATTCCCTCAACTTCCACCAGGTCCTGAAGGTGGGAGAGCGGCTTGCGGCTCTCGGCCTCAGTCCGGCCGCGCCGGCAAAAGATGTGATCTGCTACGTGGAGGAGTGGACCGTCGGCTCTCCCGACGAGTTCGATCAGCTGGATCCCTGGGCCACCGAAGACGTCACCCTTGTTCACGTTCGCGAACGCTGGCGCGGGGACTTCTTTTTGCTGGCCGGCGCCTACCATACCGTCTATCAACGCCATCAAGACATCGGCACCTACTGCTCCGTGAGCCATCCGTGGCGCCTGCGGGAGCGCTTGCGGCTGCATGAGCAGCGTCACATGCTCTGGCTGGGCTTTCGGCACGCCCATTCCTTCGTCCGTGTACGGCTGCAAACCAAGGACGTGATTCCGCCTGGCGAGACGCGGGGCGACGACGAGCGGGCACTCTGGCTCGATGAACGGCGGGCGGCGTTCCTCGAAGCCATCGCCACGTTGGAATTGCCGATCGAAACCCGGGTCGAAAACGATGCCGTGGTCCTGCGCCCTCACGATGCGACCGTGCCGTTTTTCTGCTCGTGGCCGGATGCGTTCGGGCCCTGTCAATTCGAATACAACACGACGGATGCCTACGAATTCCTCGTGCCGGCGAGCAAGCTGGCAGCGACCTTCGCGCCGGAGCCGGCCGGGGTCCGCGCCTACCTGACCGGGTTTGGCGAGGAGGCGCTGGAGGAGTTTCGGGCCATCGAAGATGCCCCCCGCTGCGCGTACCGCTGTTCCGTCCACTGCCCGCTGGATGACCTGCCCGAAGTGTCCGCTGCAATCCAGCCGGACGGCCGGTTGTACGCCACCCTCTGCGAGTTTCAAACGCAAGACCTCATCCCGGAAGCCGGCGACGCGTCCGCGATCATTGGTATCGTCGGCCATCAAGGACGGTTTCAGATCGAGGCACGGCTGAATCGGGCGCCGCTGAAGGAAGGGGCTATGGCGGGATGGCTCGAGCGTCTCATCGGGCATGCGGTGGTGTATGCGCCGCTCCCCGCCTTCGTGTAGCGACCGACTGAAAACGGCCCCTAACTTCGTTCTCGGCTCGGCTCAATCCTCAACGTACCGCAAAGGGTACGCCTCCGGTTGATGCTCGCCTGCGGCCTCGTTAGGAACCGTTTTGAGTCGGTCGCGCACTTGAGCACTGCATGTACCGAAGCAAGAACCGATTTTTCGTTGAAGAAATCCTGCGGATTTCGCAGAGTGATGGGGCATGAGCCCCGTGGCCAAGATTCAGTCGGCGCTCGCGAAACCCTTCATGCCGGCCGTCTTCTTTCTTTCCGGCGTCACCTACGACTCGCTCACCCTCACCAGGATCGATCGGCTGCAGGACAACCTGCTGCTGCTCGTGTATCTGCTGGTGCTGGGCGTGCTCATCGTGTTGATCGGACGGCTGGGAATCGAACCGGCGCCGGACCGCAATCAGCTGTCCGGTCTGTCGGCGGTGAGCCGCTGGATCCTCCGGAGCCGTCCGTATTACCCGATGGCCGTGCAGTTTCTGCTGGGCGGGCTGTTCAGCGCCTATGCCATCTTCTACTCTCGCAGCGCCACCCTCACGGGAACCGCGGTCTTCCTGGCATTGCTGGTGGCACTGCTGGTGGGCAACGAGTTCCTGCGCGACCGCCTATCGAATCTTCGGCTTCTCGTCATGCTCTATGCGGTCGTCTGTTTCGCGTTCTTCACGTTTTTCCTGCCGGTCATGACGGGATACATGAACGGGGCCGTCTTTCTGGTGGGCGCCACGCTGAGCGGCCTCGTGACCTTTCGCGTCGTGCAATTGATCTATCGCGATAATCCCGAGCGCTCTAGGCGCGAAGGGGTGGGCGTGGCGGCGCCCGCCGTGGCGGTGATCGGGCTGCTGGTGGGGTTCTACTTCCTCAACTGGATCCCGCCGGTTCCGCTATCGATGAAATTCGGCGGCATTTATCATGAGGTGAAAAAGACGGGCGAACGGTTCGAGCTCTCCTTCGACAAGAAGTGGTATCAATTCTGGAAGCGGGGAGACACGGTGTTCCCGGCGGACGAGCCCATCTACTGCTTCACCGCGGTGTTTGCTCCGGTCGCACTCAAGACGACGATTTACCACCACTGGTGGTTCAGGCCCAGCAGCGACAAGCCCTATCTACACGCCGATCGGATCCCCATCACCATTTCGGGCGGTCGGGAGGGCGGCTATCGCGCCTACTCGTTCAAGCAGCGGCTGGATCCCGGAGACTGGCGGGTGGACGTGGAGACCGAGGACGGTCGCATTGTCGGCCGGGTCTCGGTCAAAGTGGTGCCGATGGAGCATGAACAGCCGACGATTCGGACGGTCCTGTACTGATGAGGGCTTATGAGCGGTGCGACGCCGGGCAGGTGAGGAGATGCCCGATACTGCGCGTGAGGCCGCCTGTATCGGTTGGTTCGGCACACGGGCGCGATGAACATGGCATAATACGGCACGATGAATCGTTCCCTCCGTCCGTGCCCCGCCAGCCCGAACTGCGTGTCGACCTCTGCTGGGGCGGACGAGCGTCATGCCATCCAGCCCTTTCGGTACAGAAAGCCGCTCGCTGAGGCGCGGGAGGTCCTGAAGGACGTCGTCGGTTCGCTGCCGCGGACCAAGCTGGTCGAAGAGGACGGCCGCTACTTGCATTACGAATTCACCAGCCTGCTGTTCCGCTTCGTCGACGACGTGGAATTCCTCTTTGACGACGAAAGCAAGACGGTGCACTTCCGTTCGGCGTCCCGGGTGGGATACGGCGATTTCGGCGTGAACCGCAGGCGCATGGAGCGGATCCGTGCGCTGGCGGCAGGCCGGCTCTGACAGTATTCGCGGCCGATTTCGACCAAATACTTGGTAGAACGGCTGACCCTTGTTATGGTGCCGGAGAACTGTCGCTGAAGGAGCCGCGATGGGTTTCAAACGCAAACATTCCCGTATTGAAGTCGGACGAAAAGGCCGCCTGCAGCGCGGATCCCTGTCGGCACCCTGCACGGTGCTTGACGTGAGCGAGTCCGGCGTCCGCATCGAAAGCCGGTTGTTCGTGAAGGCCGGAGAATCGCTTCACCTGACGATCGACCTGGATCAGGGGCGGACGCTGAGCTGCATGATCCAGCCGATCTACGTTCGCTCGCCGCGATTCGGCGCCAAACTGCTCTCCATCAGTCCCGAAGATCAGGAGCGGCTCGCCCACATCCTGGACGAACGCGTCCAGCGTCTGTTCTCCTCCTACTAAACGGTCACAGGGTTCCCGTTCCGCCCCGGCCCCTCCGTCCCTTGGGGCAAGCCCCACGCCGACTCCGTCTTTCCTCCTCCAAGCAGTGCCGAGGAAACCGCATCCAACCTGGAGGTTCCGGTATGATAGCGTATCAAGGAGCAGGGGCTGCACAGGGACCTCTGGACCATGTCGATCGGAACGTTTCAGGCCACGGTCAGTCGGATAAAGGATCTCACCCACGATGTCCGCGAGCTCGAGCTGACGCTGGAGGATCCGGCGAGGATTTCCTTCAAGGCGGGGCAATTCGTCTCATTTGAGGTGCCGAAGGAAGGCCTGCCCTTTCCCGTCACGCGCCCCTATTCCATCGCCTCCCCTCCATCAATTGCAGACCGCATCACGCTGCTCTTCAATCTGGTGAAGGATGGACCGGGATCCACCTATCTTTACAGCCTCCAAAAAGGCGATGTGACGCGGTTCAAGGGGCCGGCGGGCTCCTTTTATCTCCGCGACGAGCCGACGAAACACCTGCTGTTTGTCGCGACGGGGACCGGCATTGCGCCGTTCCTTTCCATGCTGCCCACGCTGTTCGAGCGCGGCACCGGACAGCCGCTTACGCTCTTTTGGGGCCTGCGATACGAGCACGATCTGTATTACCAGGATGAACTGACGCAGTGGGCCGCGGACCATCCCTCCTTCCGCTTTGTCACCACGTTGTCGCAGCCGGGGCCGTCTTGGAAGGGCCCGACCGGGCGCGTCACGAGCTTGGTCCAAGAGCGTATCACGTCGGTCGCGGGCCTCTCGGTGTATGTGTGCGGGAACGGAAACATGATCAATGACGTGACGGGCGTCATCCAAGCGCGGGGCCTCTGTCCCATCTACCGGGAAAAGTATTATTGAGCGCGAACTGCCGCCCAATCGGGGCAGCGGCCTGCAGTGCTCGGCAGGGACGTCAGCGGGTATCCGCTCATCCAGGCCGGCGCGTTCACGATTCAGTGCTTCGGGGTCGGGGCAGGTTTGGGACCTAGCCGGGTGGTGTGCTGAAAGATGCACTTCGGGCAGGTGTAGTGAATGAACTGATTCCCTCCGACCAGACGCTTCTTCATGGGGACCTTGCACCACGTGCATAGCCGGTCCGGGAGGGCATCGATCGACAGGTCGGCGGGGGTGCTCATGCGCGGCATTCTCCCCGAGGGCGGAGAAGGTTGTCAACCGAGCCGGTGCGCCGCTGCCGAGGGGCCTGCTCGGCGTGAAAATATTTGCGCGATCGGCTGCGTTTGAAAAAAAACGTGGTATAGTCCACCGCACAGTCAACGTTCCGATCTTCCACCTCACACACAGAAAGGTGCGCCCACCTATGAGCATCTCGGCTGGCTCCGAGTCCACGATCTTACCAACGAACGCCCCAGGGGCCTGCTCTCTACCCGTCAAGGACATGGTAGGGGAAGGCAAAGCCTGGGGACTTTGCACCGCCGTAGATCTCCAAGACTGTAACCCCGACCTCATCCGTGATGCCGAGCGCATCAAGCGCTATGTCGTCGAGTTGTGCGACTTGATCGGCATGAACCGCTTTGGCGAGTGCCAGGTGGTCAACTTCGGAGAGGGCCGGGTGGCTGGATATTCCATGGTGCAGCTGATCTCGACCTCGTTGATCAGCGGCCATTTTGCAAACGACACCAACAACGCCTATCTCGATATCTTCAGCTGCAAGGGCTATGATCCCGCGGTCGTCGAATCCTTCTCCAAGGAGTTCTTCGGCGCGCGCCGGAGCACCGCCACCGCGACTCTCCGCTATTAGGACGCTGTCT
>JBDZVU010000048.1:0-24478 GCA_040255845.1 Nitrospiraceae bacterium
TTGTCGGTAAAAACTCGATTGGGATACGACTGCGTGACGGTGGAGACGTGGATCGAACATCTGCTCAAGCAGTCCCCGGCGGCCATTTCACTGCATGGACGGACCCTTCAGCAGATGTATCGAGGAACCGCCGATTGGGAAGCGATCGCCAAGGCAGTCGCGCTCGTGAAGGGTACCGGCACGCTGCTGTTGGGCAATGGGGATGTCCAATCGCTGGAGGAGCTGGTCAGGCGGGTGCAGGAGACAAGCGTCGATGGCGTCCTCATCGGCCGCGCCGTCTTCGGTGCTCCCTGGTTGTTCGGTCACAAGGAACAGGCCAGAGCCTTGGCCCGGCAAGGAGGCGCGACGAGCGGGGCGCTGCTGGACGCCGGCCCCTCGACCATCGAACAACGGTTTGAAATTCTGCTCGACCACGCCCGGCAGTTTGAGGCGCTGTGCGGGGGAGGACAGTTCCACCGCATGAGGAAACACCTCGGATGGTACTGTAAGGGGTTTCCCCGCGCAGCAGCCCTTCGGGCCAGAATGTTCCGGGTTTGCTCAGCCGATGACGTGGCGGCTGCGCTTGCCGATTACCGCATGGGCTGTGTGGCCGACGTGGACGCCGTCCCACCGCTTGCCGAGCCGGCTCCCTCCTCCCGATGCAGTTAGTGCTCGCGTCCACGTCGCCTCGCCGGCAGGAGCTGCTGTCGCTCCTCGGCGTTCCGTTTGCGGCCTGCCCTCCACAGTTTGAAGAGCGATTGGCCCCCGGTCTGCGGCCATCGGAACAGGTGCTTCGGTTCGCGGTGGAAAAGGCACGTTCCATCTCGACGCTCCAGCCGACGGCGCTTGTGCTGGGCAGCGATACCATCATCGAACTCGACGGCGACTGCCTCGGCAAGCCCGCCGATGCGGCGGACGCCCGTGCCATGCTGCAGCGCCTCGCGGGCCGCACCCATCAGGTCCACACCGCTGTGGCCGTCTCTCGGCGCTCGCCGCCGACTGAGAAGCAGGATCTTGTGACGGCCTGGGTGACGATGAAGCCGTACGATGCGGCGGAAATTGAAGCGTACCTGGCCACGGGGGAGTCGCTTGGAAAGGCTGGCGCCTATTCCATTCAAGGCCGGGCCGCGGACTTCATCACAGCGGTTCAGGGAGATTTTACGGCTGTGGTGGGGCTCCCTCTGCGCGCCGTTGCTCAGCTTTTGACCGCGGCCGGCGTGACCGTGCCGCGGGACGTGGAAAGGCTCTATCGCGAGAAGCCCTACCCCAACTGGTCCCGCTTTTCGGGCTGATTGCCAAAGATCAGATCGTTCCCCTACAATGGTCCCATTTATCTGAACGTTCCATCATTGTCGTTCCGGGAGGGTCTCATGGTGGCGAGGATGAAGGGGAGGGTGGCTCTGTGCCTGTGCGTCGCGTTGGTCATCGCAGGGCCCGCATGGGCGATTGATGTCAACCTCTCGACAGAAGAGGCGCACAAGGCCCTCGAGGCCGGGCGTATTCCGATGGAGAAGGCCAATACGCCCGAAGAGGTCAAGAAGGTGCTGCAGCAGGCGTCCATGATGACGCGGGTCGGGGCCGATCCCGAAAAGGATCCTTGTGGGACGAGCGCCATCCTCCGGACGAAGCGGTATCGTCTCGAGGCCTTCGGAAGGCAGGAGGCCGCCGAATCGAAGAAACAAAAGAAAGAAGTCCGGATGCCGGAAGAGTTCATTAAGAAGGTCGTCGACATGCCGAACATGGAGGTGGAGGTCCAATTGTGCGGCGACGACGAGTACTTCGCCGAGGGCGTCCAGATCGCCCTGCAGCAGGGCAGCAAAACGATCAAGCCGGTCGATGTCAGTCCCGCCGAGCGCGGCCGCAAGAACGAGGGCAGCAATGGGCCCGCGTACCGGTCCCGATTCACCGCTCGGTTCGCCTACGAAAGCTTCGATCCAATGGCGAAGACCAAGGTCATCGTCTTCTTCCCCGACGGGAAAATGAACGAGTTCGAAGCCGATTTCAGCAAAGTGAGATAATTAAGCAGGCGTCTCGGTCATCCGCACCGTATACAGATAGTGGTAGAGCCCCTTCCGCACGAGGAGTTCCGCGTGGGTGCCTTCCTCCACCAACCGGCCCTTATCCAACACGAGGATGCGGTCCGCCCGCTGAATAGTCGAGAGCCGGTGAGCCACGACGAAGGTCGTCCGGCCTTCCATCAGCCGTTCAAGCGCCTCTTGCACCAGCCGCTCGGATTCGGTGTCCAACGATGACGTGGCTTCGTCCAGCAGCAGGACGCGCGGATTCTTGAGGATCGCACGTGCAATCGCGATCCGTTGCCGTTGTCCCCCCGAAAGGTTGACGCCCTTTTCCCCGACCACTGTGCCGTAGCCGTCGGGCAGGGCGGAGATGAAGTCATGGGCATGGGCCGCGCGGCTTGCCGCCTGAACCTCGGCCTCGTCCGCCTCGGGACGGCCGTAGCGGATGTTGTCCAGGATGGTGCCGCCGAACAGGATGGTTTCCTGAGGCACCAGGGCCACTTGCCGATACCAGCTTTCGAGCGTGACGTCTCGCAGGTCGTGCCCGTCGACCATGATCCGCCCCTGGGTCGGATCATAAAACCGGTGCAGCAGGTTAATGACTGTGGTTTTGCCCGCTCCGGTGGGTCCGACCAGTGCCACCAGTTCGCCGGGCTTGGCTTCAAAGCACAGGTGTGACAGGACAGGGCTGCGGGGATCGTACGAGAAACTGACGGATTCGGCCCTGACCCGGCCCGTGACCGGAGGGAGCGGCACGGCGTCCGGCCGGTCGCGGATATCGGGCTGCGCCTCCAGAATGTCGAACACGCGCTCGGTCGCTCCCTGCGCCTCCTTGATCTGGGCGAACACCCGGGCGGCCGAGCTGAACGGGCCGATCAGGATCCCGGCAAAGAGGACAAACGCAAACAAGTCGCCGGGCGTCACCACGCCGTCGATCACCTGCTGCCCGCCGTACCAGAGCACCGCGGCTGCCGCCGTAAACGTCAGCAAACTGATGGTGGGAATGAAGACGGCCATGATCGCAGCCCGCCGGAGCGTCAGCGCGAGCGCGTGGTTGATCTGCGTTGAGAACCGGTCGGCCTCACGTCCGCTTTGCACGAAGGATTTGACGATGCGGATGCCTGAGATCACCTCTTCCACGAGCGTGCTGAGGGCGGCGGTCTGGTCTTGGATGGACGTGGAGAGCGCTTTCAACCGGCGGCCGAACAGCTTGGCCACGAGCACTAACACCGGCAAAAGGACGAGGATCAGCAGACACAGACGCCAATTCATGGCGAGCAGGAACGCCACTCCGCCGACCAACGTGACGAGCTGCTTTGCGCTGTCGATGGGCGTTTCGGTCACGACGGATTGGATGACAGTTACGTCGTTCATCAGCCGGGAGAGCAATTCGCCTGTCCGTCGACGGGCGAAAAAGGCGACGGACAAGTGCTGCAAGTGATTGAAGAGATGCCGCCGGAAGTCGGCCACGATGCGCTGCGACACCCAGGCGGTGAGATAGCTGTGACCCATGGTGCAAAGCCCCTGGACCAGAACCAGCCCCAAGAAGACGCCGATTCGGCTCGTCATCCGGTCGGCATCGCGCTGCACCGTGATGATGTCCCACAGCGTCCCGGCTAGCCGGAGCAGGGCCAGATTGATGGCAGCGACCGCCATGACGAGCACCCCGGCCACGATCATGCGCGGAAGGTACGGCCGAATAAAAGGAAGGAAGCGCTTGAATGTCAGCATGGCAAGATGAGCCCGTTCGTACCGCCGCCGCACACGTGCGGCGTCAGGCGCTGGTGGTCAACGAAGAAAATGAGACGGATGCGGCCGGCAAGCGCTACAGTTGAGCGATCGATTCGATGAGGTTCTTGTTGATGGCCACGAAGTCGGACTTGTCCTTGTCGTTGATCACAACGTCGGTCAGACTGATGAACAAGCGGGCTTCCTCGTTAATCGCGTCGGATACGCGATTGCGCATGGGAGGAATGAGAAAGTCTCCCACGTAGGTACAGCTCACCGTCCGGACGCGGATGCGAACCTTCTTGCCCTCGGGCACAATTTCCTCCTCTCGGAAGACGGGCTGAGCTAGCTTTTACGGCGCAGAAATTTTTGGCGCCGGCGCAGTTTTTTGTACTTGTGCTTGCGCATTTTCTTTCGGCGCTTTTTCAACACACTGGACATGCTTGGTTCTCCTAGGGGCCGGAGTCTAGAATCTTTGCGCTCAAAATGCAAGGTCGCCGCGGGAAGTGGCCCGCTTGCCGGAACGGCGCCGGGAGCGGGCGTAAGAGGCCCCTGTGATATACTGCGCGACCATGTTGCCCCGGTCCTCCACATCCTGCCGCGCCCTGCACGTCTGGTCGCTCATGCTGGTCCTCCTGCTGGGGGCGTGTTCCTCGAAGACCATCCAGTATCCGGAAGACCATGAGCGGTTTCGGCGTATCGATCACGCGGTGGAAGCCCTGCGCGAGGCGTATCAAAAAAAAGATCGCTCGGGACTCGAATCCCTGATGCTGCCGCTCGATCAGTTGGAGCAGCTTCAGCGCGACGCGGAGGCCGACTTCGACGCCTTTCATTCCATTGCGCTCGAGTTCAAGACCGAGCGCATCATGATCGAGGGGGACGACGTGGACGTGTACGTCCATTGGCAAGGGGTGTGGAAGAAGGATCCTGACGATGCCGGCATGCGGCAACGCGGGCATGCCCGCCTGCAGTGGGTCGGCACGCACGCCATCCTGCTGCGCGGTGTGCAGGGCGATCTTCCCTTCGGCATGAAGAGCCGGCAAACCCTGTCCGATTCCGCTCCTTCTCGCCCGGGCATATGACGATGCCGGTCAAACGACTGCCACGTCCCGTTTCGCCGGCCGACTTTCTGGTGATCGGAAGCGGCGTGGCCGGCTTGCGCGCGGCGCTGGAGCTCAGCCGCGAAGGCCGTGTGGTCATGCTGACCAAGGGCCATCCGCTCCAAAGCAATTCTATTTATGCCCAGGGCGGGGTGGCCGTTGCCTTGAGCGAAGAAGACGATGTTGCCATTCATCTCACCGATACGGTGAAGGCAGGGCATGGGCTGTGCCGGCGGGAAGCCGTTCGGGTGCTGGTGGAGGAAGGACCGGACCGGATTCAGGAATTGATCCGATGGGGCGCCAAGTTCGACAAGACCGGCGGCAAGTTCGCCTTTGCGCGTGAAGCCGCTCACAGCCGCAGCCGCATCCTGCGGGCGAGGGGCGATGCGACCGGCAATGAAATGGTTCGCGTGCTGATGGCACAGGCGGCCAGGCAAAAAACGATTCAACGCCTCGATTACCATTTTACGGTCGATTTGGTCGTGGCAGACGGGCGCTGTTGCGGCGCCATCGTGCTTAACGAGAATTCCGGCGAGCTGTTCCTGCTCCCGGCCAAGGCTGTCGTGCTGTCGACGGGAGGCGCGGGACAAATCTACGCGAGAACGACCAATCCGCCCAATGCCACGGGAGACGGAATGGCGATGGCGCTCCGGGCCGGCGCGCAATTACAGGATATGGAGTTCGTGCAGTTCCATCCCACGGCGCTCTATCTGCCCTCCAGCCCTCCCTTTCTCCTGTCAGAGGCCATGCGCGGTGAAGGGGGGCAATTGCGCAACAGCAAGGGCGACATCTTCATGCACCGGTACCATCCCATGGGGGCGTTGGCGCCTCGCGATATCGTGGCCCGCGCCATCTGGGCGGAAATGGCGGCCACGCGCGCGCGCCACGTCTATCTCGACGTGACGCACTTGGGAGCCGATTTCGTGAAGCGCCGCTTCCCGACCATCTACGCGACGTGCCTGCGCCATGACATCGACATCACGGAGGAGTGGATTCCCGTTTCCCCCAGCGCCCACTACATGATGGGCGGCGTCTGGACGGATCTCAACGGCTCCACGAGTTTGCCCGGACTTTTTGCCGCCGGGGAAGTCGCGTGCAGCGGCGTCCATGGGGCGAATCGACTGGCCAGCAACTCGCTGCTGGAAGGCCTCGTCTTTGGCATGCGGGCGGGTCTATCGGCCATTTGGGCGGCCTCGCGGCATTCGATCCCAGACTTATCCGCGGAAGCCGAGCGGCTTTCCCGCAGCCGCTTCGAGCCGTTGGAGGACGGGGAAAAACTCCGCAGTTCCCTCCGGCGCACCATGTGGGGCCAGGTGGGGGTTATCCGGTCGCGGGAGTCACTCATTCGCGCCACCGCACAATTGTCCCGGTGGCTTCAGCTGGTCTCGAAACCCTTCGCATCCCGGGCCGATCTGGAGACCAAGAATATGGTGCAGGTCGCGTACTGCGTCGCCGAGGCGGCGTTATGGCGTGAGAACAGCGTGGGAGCTCATTTTCGATCGGATTTTCCGGAAGCCCACCGGGCGGGATGGAAGCAGCACAGCCAGATTTCGTTCGCGGATATCAACGAGCGTCTCCGGCCGGGGCGCCGGGCGTCGGTCACGGCGTTGCGGCGCTCGGGGCCCCCACGACGCGTCCAGGCAACTGGGAGTCGCGGATGAGGAACGTCCGGTAATAGCGCAGGACTTTACGAACGTACTGGCGGGTCTCGTCGATGGGTGGGAGGGTTCGGTAGCGGTCCACGACGTGCTCTCCGGCGTTGTAGGCTGCCAGCGCCAAGGGGAGGTTCCCGCGAAACCGGTCTAAGAGCTGCCGCAGGTATTTCGTTCCACCCCCGATATTGTCCTCCGGATCATACAAATCCCGCACATCCATGCGAACGGCCGTCTGGGGCATCAGTTGCATCAGGCCGATGGCGCCCGCCCGGGACACGGCATGGGGATCGAAATCTGACTCGGCTTTGATGACGGCGCGGATCAAGGCGGGATGCAATTGATGTTGACGCGAGAACCGGGTGATGACCGGCTCCAGTTCCCGCTCAGAGATCATGGGATGCAGGCGGCGGGAGGACAGATCCAGCCGACGGTATCTGGCATCGGACGGGACGTTGGTCAGGGAAATCGTCCCATTGGCGTCGACGTATTGGTAAATTTCGCCCGCGGCAGGGAGCGGCACGGCTCCGGCACACAGCAGGGCGGCCAGCAGGGTGAACCGGATGGGGATACGTGGGGTGCCAGATTTTTGCATGGTGCAACGATAGCAGTCTGTCTTCCTCTGTCAAGGAAATGCAGTTCCCATGCCGATTGCGGACCCGGTATTGTGGTGCGCTGGAAGGGGCGGAACGAAGGAAGCCCTAACCCTAGGCCAAAAAACGGCTCCGATGGGTGGCAAATAATGACTGCAGACGGCGAGTGAGGGTACCGGGCTTTCCGGCCCCGATCGGCCGGCCATCGACTGACACAACCGGCAGAATCTCCATGCTGGTGTTGGTCAGGAAACATTCCTGCGCGGCGTAGAGGTCGTCGGGAGAGTAAAAGCCTTCCTCCGTGGCGATGCCGTCGGCTCGGGCTAACTGCAGGACGATGTCCCGCGTGATCCCGTCGAGAATGCCGCAGTCGATGGAGGGGGTCCGCAACCGTCCTGCGGCCACGAAGAAGAGATTGCTGATCGTGCATTCCGTCAGGCGGCCCTCCCAGTTCAACAGCACGCTGTCAAAGACGCCGGCCGCGATGGCCTCGCGCTTCGCGAGAATATTGTTTAGAAAGTTCGTGGCTTTGATCTGCGGCGACACCGCGGAGGGCAGGTTGCGACGAGTCCGCGCGATGATGAGCGCCACGCCGGCCTCGTAGAGCGCCGCCGCGGGCGGGACCAACGGTTTGGTCATGATGACCACCGTGGGGCTGCTGCACAGTGCAGGGTCCAGCCCGATGTGTCCGGGGCCCCGGGTGATCGTCACGCGGACGTAGGCGTCGGTCCGTTCGTTCCCGACATCGTTGCGAGCCATCGCCTCATGGAGGAGGGCAGGCCACTGATCTTGCGCCAGCGGGATCGTCAATCCGATCGCTTGCGCGGAGCGATACAGCCGGGCGATGTGCTGATCGCGCATGAACAGCCGGCGTCCATACGACCGGAGCGTTTCATAGACGCCGTCGCCGTAGAGGAAGCCATGGTCGAAGACGGACACCATGGCCTGCTCTTCCGGCACGAAGCGATCGTTGAGATAGACCCACATGATCAGTGATCAGGACAGCGCCTTGAAGAACGCCTCCGCCTTGTACAGCGTCTCCTCGTACTCGCGAGCCGGATCCGAATCCGCCACGATGCCGGCGCCGACCTGAAGATAGCCGGTGCCGCGCCGGATGACCAACGTGCGGATGAGGATGTTGAAGTCCAAGTCGCCGCTCCAGCTGAAATATCCCATCGAACCCGTATAGAGCCCGCGGCGCAGGGGTTCGAGCTCGTCGATGATGGCCATGCAGCGGATCTTCGGTACGCCGGTGATGGTCCCGCCCGGAAAGACGGCCTTCAGGAGGTCGAACTGCGTGGCGTGCGGCGCAAGCGTGCCCGTGACGTTCGACACCAAATGCATGACGTGGGAATAGTATTCCAGCGCCATGTAGTCGTTCACCTTGACGGAGCCGAACTCGCAGACCCGCCCGAGATCGTTTCGCTCGAGATCCACGAGCATGAGATGTTCCGCCCGCTCTTTTTCGTTGCCAACCAATTCCTCGGCCAGCCGTCGGTCCTCTGACTCGGCTTGACCGCGGGGCCTCGTGCCGGCGATCGGCCTGGTGTCGGCCTGCCGCCCGCTGAGTCGAATGAGCCGTTCGGGTGAGCAACTGATCACGTGCACATCGGGGAACCGGAGCACCCCTGAGAAGGGCGAGGGATTCACCGCGCGCAGCCGCTCGTACAGACCCAGCTGCAGGCCCAGAGAGCCGGGGTCGGCCCACGCGCCGTCGCCGCGGACCGTGAAGCGGTGGGAGAGATTGGCCTGATAAATGTCTCCTGCGCCGATGTACTCCTGACAGCGGAGCACCCGCCCGACATAGGCTGCTCGATCCTGACCCGGCGTGAAGCTGAGGCGAACCGGGACCTGGCCCCAAGCGGGTTCCCGCCCCATGTCGGCCAGCCGCGCATCGAGCGCCGAAAGGCGGTCCACTCCTTCGCGGTACAGTTTTTCCCGCGGCTCACCAAGGAAACGTTCGGGAGGGGGACAGTACATCAGGATCAACCGGTGTTCTTGGTGATCGATGGCGGCGACGACGTCGAAAAAACCGAATTCCATATCCGGAACGGCGAGATCGTCCTGCGCGAGCGTGGGCAGCGTTTCATAGCTCCGGACACAGTCATAGCTCAGATACCCCGCTGCGCCTCCAAAAAATGGAGGAGCCCAGGCGGGCCGCTCGATTTTCGGCTGTTCGAGCAGGGCGCTGAGACGCGCAAACGGGGCTGGCCCCGACTCTTCATGCCCGTCCGACCGCCGGAGCGACCACGTGCCGTCCTTGGCCCGAAACGTCTGGTAGGGGTCTGCGCCGAAAAAGGAATACCGGGCCGTCTGCGACGGGCCCTTTCCGCTTTCAAACAGGAACGAGATTCCCTGTTGGGAGGCGATTCTCTCGAAGAGCTGGGACGCACCCGACGGTGGGGCGGGACGCGAAATGGTCAGCGGGGACGGAGGTCCATGCAGGAAGGTCGAAGAAGTTGAATGATCCATGCCAGGCGCGCGTTCTCCTCATCGCGGGCACCTCACTATACCGCAGGTTGTCCGCGTGTGACAGCCGCGCAACACCTTGACTTTGGCGTGACGATTCTGCTTGAATGGCGCGCCCACTAACGGCAGAGTTCCGTGCTCGTTCGCTGCATGTGCACTCGCCTGGGTACGGCATGCCCCCTCCACAAGATCCGTTCTACGCGGGGCTCGGCCAAGCCGTTCGCATCGGAACGGAACTGCTGGCTGCGCTTATCGTCGGAGGTGGGTTGGGCTGGGTAACAGATACGTATCTCTTGGACTCCACTCCCTGGGGCCTCATCATCGGGCTGGGATTTGGGGCTGCTGCTGGTGTTCGAAGCGCTTACCGGTCTGCCCAGCGATGGGAACAGTCCACCGGTGGGCCGGAGAGCCGAAAGTAAAGAGGCATGGAAGAGAATCCCCTACACCCGTTCGAGCTGCATAATTTCATCCCGATCACCGTAGGCGGTCTGGACATCTCCATCAATAAGGCCGTCGTGACGATGTGGGTGGTCGTGGCCTTGGTGAGCATCCTGATGGTCATGGCGGGATCAGCCCGTCGGCTTGTGCCGGGCAAGCTTCAGAGCCTGGCCGAAATGCTCGTGGATTTCATCCGCGGCATCATCCTCGACACCATGGGGCAGGGCGGGATGCGGTTTTTCCCTCTCGTCGCGACGCTGTTTCTCTTCATTTTATTCGCCAATTTGATCGGGCTGATCCCTGGTGCCTATACCGTGACCAGCCAGATCGTCGTGACGGCGGTGTTTGCCGTGGTCGTCTACGGTCTCAGTCTCGTCATGGGTTTCGTCCTGCACGGCGGGAAATTCCTCGGGATCCTGGTTCCGCCAGGCACCCCCGCGTGGCTCTTGCCGCTGATGGTGCCGATTGAGCTGATCAGCCAATTGGCCCGCCCCATTTCGCTGGCTGTTCGGTTGTTCGCCAACATGACCGCCGGCCACGTGATCCTTGGGGTGCTGTTCGGATTGGCGATCAGCGGAGGCCTGTTGATCGGGTGGCTCCCGTTCGCTTTTACCATCGCGATGAATGGCCTCGAGGTGGGCATCGCGTTCATTCAAGCGTACATTTTCACCGTGCTGACGTGCGTCTATCTGGGCGACGCGTTTCATCTCCATGGTCACGATGAGCACGCGCATTAGCGGGCGCCGCAGGCTTTCTTAGACAAGGGAGGAGCGAGATACGATGGATTCAGCAGCAGCAGCATTGTTGGGCATGGGGCTGGCGGCCGCGGGTTTCGCCGGAGCCGGCGTGGGAATCGGATACATCTTCGGGAAGATGATCGAAGCCGTTGCGCGCCAGCCGGAGGCCGAAGGTCGCGTCGGGAAGTACATGTGGATTGGATTCGCGCTCGTCGAAGCCATTGCGCTGTACGGCCTCGTCATCGCCTTCATCATCATGGGACTCCGCAAATAGGAGCAGCCTCGGACCGGGGCCCGCGCCGCGTCAAGGGGCCCTGCTTCCGGCTGGACGGATATGCCGCAGTTCGAATCGCACTTTTTCTCTTCGCTGATCTTCTGGGAAGTCGTCTCCTTTGCGATTCTCCTCTTCGTGCTCTACAAGTTTGCCTTTCCAGGCATCTTGAGCGTGCTGGAAGAGCGGGAAAAGAAGATCAAAGACAGCCTGGACCAGGCCGAACGCCACCGATCGGAGGCCGAACGGCGGCTGAAGGAGTATGAGGCCAAGCTCGCGGCAGCCGGGAAGGAAGCCGAGGGTATTCTGGCGGCCGCAAAAGAGCGCGCCCAGCGCCTGCTCGAAGAGAACGAACAGCGCTTGACGGCCGAAGCGGAGCGAATCAAAGGCGATGCGGCCCGGGAGATCGAACAAGAGCGGCGAGCCGCCATTCGGGAAATTCGAAGCCAGACCACCGAGTTGGCGCTGATGGTCGCCGAAAAAGTGGTGCAGCGCAGTTTGACCGAGGAAGACCACCGTAAATTCGCCGACGAGGCGCTCGACGCGCTCTCCAAGGCCTACCAGCGCTAACTAGCCTGCCGTTCGCGCGGGGTCACCCAAGGGCGGCTCCGCCGCGGCGATAGCCTTCCAGATCCACCGTCACGAATCGAAACCCCAGGCGTTTGAGTTGCGCGCTGACGCGCGCGCGGCGGTCCGCGTCCATCAGCAGGGGCATTTCGGCCGGCTCCACCTCGATCCGCGCAATGTCGCCATGGTCACGGACCCGGTACGAGCGGAGTCCTTCCGCGTGCAACAGCGCCTCCGCCTGTTCGACGCGGCTCAGCCGCTCTCTCGTAATGGTGATTCCTCGCGGAATGCGTGACGACAAGCAGGCGGCCGCCGGCTTATCCCAATTCGGGAGCCCGAGTTCTTTGGCCGCCAGGCGAACGTCCATCTTGGAAAATCCGGCCTCCACCAGCGGGCTGCGCACTCCCCATTGCCGTGCGGCGGCCAAACCCGGCCGATCGTCTCCGAGATCGTCCAGGTTCGTGCCGTCCACGACGGCGGCGAATCCGCGCTGTTCCCGAAGGGCGCTGAGCAGGCGGTACAAGTCCGTCTTACAGTGGAAGCAGCGGGTCGCGTCATTGAGGGTGAACTCCGGCATTGCAAGTTGGTCGGTGTGGACGATCTCATGCCTTGCGCCCATTGCGGCGGCGGCGGCTTTGGCGCCGGCGAGCTCCAGGGCGGGAAAGGTCGGCGAGACGGCGGTGACCCCGACGGCGCGTTCTCCCAATGCGTCATGCGCGATGCGAAGCACGACCGTGCTGTCGACGCCGCCGGAGTAGGCGACGAGCACGGAGTGCATGTCTGCGAGGACGCCTCGCAGTCTGGAAACTTTGTCCTGCAGCATCACAGGCATGGTGACTCGCGGATGGCGGCGCTTAGTGCCGGACCTTGGCTTTCGACAGATTGCCGACGACGACCAAGGCATAGTGCTGGGGATCGAGATACTGTTTGGCGACCCGTTGGACGTCCTCTTTCGTCACGCGCTCGATCCAGTTCGGATATTGCGTAAAGTATTCGAAGCCCAGTCCATAATACTCCACTTGGGCCAAGACCTGCGCGAGCTTCGCGGTCGAGTCCAGGCGCAACGGAAAGCTCCCCATCAGAAACGACTTCGCTTCCGCCAATTCCTGATCGGTCACCGGAGATTCGCGGATGGCCTTGATTTCCGCCAGCACGCCGGTGATCGCCTGGTTGGTCGCCTCGGTTCTCGTCTGAAGATTGACCCAAAAGGACCCGGGCATGGAACGGGCGTCATAATGGCTCATGATCCCGTAGGCCAGTCCTTGCTTGTCTCGAATGGAGTCCATCAACCGGGAGGAAAAACCGCCGGCCCCCAGAATGTGATTCATCACCGTGACCGCGTAAAAGTCGGGATTGGTCCGGCTGATCCCCCCATGCCCCAGCACGATGGTCGATTGGGTCAGGTCCTTTTCGATCAGTTGCACCGCCTTCTTCTCGATCGCCGCCGGCTTTTTGACGGTTCGTGCAGGAGGATTGCCTTTCTTCCACATGCCGAACGTGCTCTGGACCAGCGCGGTGGCTTGCTCGGCGCTCACATCCCCGACGACCGCGAGAATGACTTGATTGGGCAGGTATTCCTTCACGTAAAAGTTCTGCACGTCCGACAAGGTGATCTTCGGGAGCGTCTCCTCGGTTCCATGCACCGGCCAACGGTAGGGGTGGTCATGGAAAACGAGTTGATTGAACGCCTTCATTGCGACCTGTCCAGGATCGTCGTTGTCACTGGCGATTTCGCCGATAATTTGCGCGCGGACCCGCTCGAACTCCTGCTTGGGAAATGCGGGGTGCATGAGGATGTCACCGAACAAAGTGAAGCCGAGTTCGATGTCTTTTTTCAGGACACGAACGGACGCGGTCGTGAAGTCCTCGCCAGCTTTCACCTCCAAAGACCCGCCGACGAAATCGATCTGCTCCGCCAATTGCTTGGAATTCCTCGTGGTGGTGCCTTCGTCGAGCAGACTGGCCACCAGGTTCGCCAAGCCGGCTTTCCCGGGAGGGTCTTGCGCCGACCCTGTCTTGATCAGCGCATGAACCTCCACGATCGGCAAGTAGTGCTGCTCGAGGACCAAGACCGTCATGCCGTTGGGCGTCGTGGTTTTGACGGGCGCGATGTCGGCGGCCTGGGCGTATCCGACCGCACCCGCGATCCACGCGAACAGGGCGACGATCGGTACGGCGCCGAAGCGGCGAGGGACGATGGAGCGTGGGAGGCGCATGCAGTCCTAGGATTTTCCCTGCGTGGCGGCGGTCGGCGCCGGCTCCGGTGGTTTCGGCGGAAGAGGAATTAGGATGCCGACGGTCCGGTTATCTTCCGTCAAATACTGCTTGGCGACCCGTTGGACGTCCTTGGGAGTCACGGCACGGATGCGTTCGAGAAATTGATCTACGCGGCGCCAGCCCGCCCCGGTCGTTTCGGCCTGGCCGAGGAGCATCGCATGACGAAAATTGGAGTCTTGCTCGAAGACGCGGGCGGCTTCGATCTGATTCTTGGCGCGTTGCAGTTCCAATTCCGAGGGCGGTTCATTCTGCAGCCTGGCAATTTCGCGGTGCAGCGACTCCTCGACGGCTTCAATTTTCTGCCCAGGACTAACAAGGGCGTAGAAGTAGAAGAGGCTCGGGTCCGTCTGCAGCAGGCTGTATTCCGCGCCGACGGCCAATGAATTTTTTTGGTCGTACACCAGGCTTTGATACAAGCGGGAACTCTTGCCGCGCGACAGGATCGACTCCAGGACGTCGAGCGCGTAGGAGTCCTCGCTCGCGTAATTCGGTACGCGGAATCCCATCATGACGAAGGGGACCTGCGCTTCCCGTTTCAGCAAGAACCGACGCTCGCCGCGCTGTTCGGGCTCCGGCGGAATCTCATGCTTGGGGGAGGGGCCTTTAGGAATCGGTTCGAACAACCGCTTGATGGTGGGCAGGAGCGTCTCGGCCTTAATGTCCCCGACCACGATCAGGGTCGCGTTGTTGGGGGAATAGTACGTGTCGTAGTGCCGCTGGAGGTCATCCAAGGACATGGCGTCCAGATCGGCGAACCACCCGATGACGGGCCAGTGATAGGGATGGCTGAAAAATGCCTGGGCAAAGAGCGCCTCGACCAGCGCGCCTTGAGGATCGTCTTCCGTGCGCAAGCGGCGCTCTTCCTTCACGACTTGCCGCTCGGTCTGAAACTCGCTGTTGTCGAGGAGCAGTCCCTGCATGCGGTCCGCTTCCATTTCCAAGGCGAGCTCGACCCGGCCCGCGGCGAGGTTCTCGAAGTAGGCGGTGAAATCCTGACTGGTAAACGCGTTGTCCACTCCGCCGTTTTTCCTGACCAGACGCGAGAACGTTCCCTTGGGATACTTGGCCGTTCCCTTGAACATCATGTGTTCAAGCATGTGCGACAGGCCCGCCCGTCCCATGACTTCGTTCCGGGAGCCGACCTTGTACCAGACTTGCACGGTCGCCACGGGAGCTTTCGGCACCTCCACCAGCAAGACCTTCATGCCGTTCGACAACACGAATTCGTGTGTCTCTGCGGCGCCGCCGAATCCGGCAGCCAGCAGGACCAGCGCAACAGCCAAGAGAGCAATCACGTGGAGGCGATGAGAGGTGGGCCGCATCATGCGAAGATCGTGTTCGATGCTAGCAACGGGATTCCAAGGGTGTCAAGGCAGCCGCCGCTGGCGCGCCGCGCGATGTGCCCAGCTGCCCGCACGCTCCGAGCACGTCGCGTCCCCGGCTTCGGCGGATGAACACATCGAGGCCGGCCGCCTGCAGCGCCGATTGGAAGGCCAGCACGGCTTCATCGGACGGGCGCCGGAATCGGCTGCCGGGAAACGCATTGAAGGGAATCAGATTGACCTTGCACCGAATCCCACGCAGCAACTCGGCCATGCGCGTGGCATCGGCCTGAGTATCGTTGACCCCGGCCAACACGACGTATTCAAAAGTCAGGCGGCGGTGCGGCGGCAGAGGAACGCGCCGGCACGCCGCGAGCAGCGACGCGAGCGACGAAATATCCGCCGCCGCCGGCATCAGCGCTCGGCGCTGCTCTTCCGTCGTCCCGTTCAACGAGATGGCGAGGTTGACGCCCAGCGCCGCCACCTGGTTGAGTCGTGCGGCTAACCCTGCGGTCGAGACGGTAATCCGCCTCGGCGACCAGCCGAGCCCCCACGAGGCGTTGGTGAGGACGGTGATGGCGGCCGTCAGCGCGTCGATGTTCGCGAGCGGCTCGCCCATGCCCATGAAAACCAGGTTCGTGAGGCGCTCCCCCGCGCGCAACTGATCCTGTGCCGTGAGCACCTGATCCAGAATTTCCTGCGCCTTGAGGTTACGGAGTAACCCCATCGTGCCTGTCAGGCAAAAGGCGCAGTCCAGCATGCAGCCGACCTGGGTCGACACGCAGCACGTCAGTCGGCCCTCGTCCGGGATGAGCACCGTTTCGACCGTCTTGCCGTCTTCCAACGTCAAGAGCAGCTTGCGCGTGCCATCGCTGGCCTCCAGCAGGTCACACGCGGAAGCGCGGCCGATGGAGGCGATTTCCGACAACCGGTCCCGTTCGCGCACCGAGAGATCCGTCATCTGCGCCACATCCCGGACGCGGCGCCGGTACAGCCAACGGAGGATCTGACCTGTCCGATAGGACGGCCAGTCTTCCGCCGACACCAGGGCGCGGAGCTTCGGTTCCGTGAGGCCGAGCAAGTCGAGGCGGCGATTGGCCGGTTTCATAATTCCCTATATAGAGGACTTCAGAGCCACTCGGCAGCCTATCACAATCTACAACCAACGTTCTCCATCGACGCGAGATCGGCTATACTGGTTCGCGTCGCCTATGATGCGTCCCCGGCTTGGCCATATTCGGTACCCCCTGTTCCGCCTGCTGCTGGTCGGGGTTGCGCTCTGCCGAGCAAGCGGTGCCGAGGCGGCTCAGGTGGCCGAGCCGGCTCCGCTCGAGGAGTGCCTGTCCGGCGAGGACTGTTTTACCGCCTCCGCCTGGCCGAAAGAACGGCTTGGCAACCAGCTGACGAAGGATCAAGTGGCGGCGCTCAAACTTGAGCGGCTGCGGCGTGTCATGGAGCAGTACCCCGCCTCCTTGTGGGCGAAGCGCGCCGGCCTGCTCTCGGGCGTGCTCCTCGTGGAGCGAAACCCGGCCGCCTCCCTCCACTATCTTCGTGCCGCTCAACGCGATTTCTCGCTGCTGGATGACTATGTGCGCCTCTGGATGGGCGACGCCTTGCTTCACCTCGGGGATGCGGCCGAGGCCGCGACCATGTACGGCTCGGTCATCGACACCGCGCCTGATTCGACGCTGGTGCCGCTCGTGACGCTGCGCCTCGGCGAAGCGTTGTATCAGGCATCACGCTGTCCGGAGAGCATCCCCTGGCTCATGAAGGCGGTCTCGCTGAACGACAAGGACCCTCTGGTGCCCCAATCATGGCTGCGGCTTGCGGCCTGTCAGCTGCGCGAGAACCAAGTGACGGAAGGCCGCGAGACGCTCAGGCAATTGTGGACCAGATATCCCTATTCGAAAGAGGCGAAGGAAGCGGAAGCGCTGTTGTCCTCGAATCTCGGCGGAGAGCCGTGGAAGCCGCAGGCGGCCGATCGCTTTGCCCGTGCCCAAGCGTACTTGGGGCAGGCGTTGCACGCCGAGGCGATCAGGGAGCTCAAGCAGTTCCTTGCCGCGGACCCGGCGCCCGCTCAGCGGGGTGAAGCGAAGTTGAAGCTCGGCGTCGCGCAGGTGCGGCTCAAACTCTATGATCAGGCGCGAGCCACCTTTCAGGAATTGATGGAGGAGCGGGTGGCCCAATCCGACGAAGCCACCGTATGGTTGGCCCGGGTGTACCTGCGTCAGGCGATGGGTCCCAAGCTCTTGGCGCTGTGTCGGACGGTGAGCAAGCGATCTCTTTCGGCCGAACGGAAGGGGCAGATCAATTTGTTTGCCGGGATCTGGCTCGAGGATCACGCGCAGTTTGACGAGGCGATCAATAAATATCGCTTGGTGGGGAAGACCGGAGAGCCGGCGTCGCAGCGTGCCGAGGCTCAGTGGCGCGAGGGCTGGGTCTTTTACCGGACAGGCCGGTATACGGAGGCGATTGACGTGTGGCAGCGCCTTCAGCGCGACAGCGAGTTCGAGCCGCAGGCCCTCTATTGGAAAGCGCGGTCGTACGGTCATCTCGGGTCCCCGCTCGCGCGTGACAGCTACCTCCAACTGTGCGAACAGTATCCCTACACCTATTATTGTCAGCTGGCCCGCGAGCGGGCCGATCTTCCTGCGCTCCCTGCGCTACCGGCGACGGACGCGCTCATCGCATCCCCCGCCGAGTCGGCCATGCCGGAGGTGCCGGCGGTTCCTCGCGGAACGCGAACGGCGCTTGAGCAGGAATCCGGCTATCGCCGCGCGGTGGAGTTGAAGCAGTTAGGCCTGGACCAGGACGCCGCTCGCGAATTGACAGCCCTGACCGACCGCTACAGCCGCGATCCGGAAGCCCTCATGACGCTGTCCATGATGTTGAACGAGGCCGGCGCCTACCATCACGCGTTGCGCCTGGCGCGCACCCGTTTTCGGGAAAAGCTGGAACGAACCGGAGGGGCCGTCATGCCGGGCCTCTGGAATGTCGCGTATCCCACCGGCCTGCTCCCCACGATTGAAGCCCAGGGTCGAAACGGAATGGATCCCTTCTTGGTGGCGGCGATCATCCGCGAGGAAAGTCAATATGATCGCCGTGCGGTGTCCCGGGTCGGTGCGATCGGGCTGATGCAGGTGATGCCTGCCACGGCGAGCGCGGTCGCCCAGCGACATCAGCTGCCCGCGGTGGGTCGCGACGATCTGTTTGACCAGGAAACGAACATTCGGATCGGCGCGCGCTATGTCGGTCAACTGCTCGAACAGTTTTCGGGCAACATCGTGTATACCATCGCGGCGTATAACGCCGGACCCGTCGTGGTCGGGAATTGGGTCGCCGAGCACCAAGGGCGCAGTCAGGATGAGTTCGTGGAGCTCATCCCGTTCCAAGAGACGCGACAATACGTCAAACGCGTGCTCCGCAGTTACAAGGAATATCTCCGGTTGGCGGGACGCTCTTCCGCCGTTTCTTGACAAGATATGGTGAAATTTCTATAGTGCGCCACAACTTATGGGGGGCGGAATAGGAAGTGCCATGGCGCTTGATCGGCTGGACGCATTGGAAACCCGCATCCGGGATTTGGTCACGTTGGTGCAGGAGCTCAAACGGAAAAATGCCCAACTCGAGGAGGAACTCAAAGCCGCACGCCAAAAATTAGCTGCTCAGGATGATCTGAACCGGCGTTGGGAAAAAGAACGGATCGACATCAAGTCGAGGATCGAAAAGGTAATCGGGGAGATCGAATTGCTCGAGTGTGTGGATGATCCCAAGGAGGTGGCCCTTGACTAAGACCATTGACGTCGAAATCTACGGCCAACGGTACTCGATCCGAGGCGACGCCGATGAGGCCTATATGCAGAGGTTGGCGAGCCTCGTCGATCACCACATGAAGCAGCTGGCCGAGGGCATGAAGACCGCCACGCCGTCGAAGCTCGCCGTCCTGACCGCCATCAATCTTGCCCATCAACTCTTCGAGTCTGAAAAGAAGCGGGCCCAGGGAGAAGCGGACGTCGAGCGCCGGATGGTGACGTTGATGGAGTCCATCGAAGAGCAGATGCCGACCTCGCTGTTCCGCTAGGAGAGCCAGTTTCGCCTTGCTTTCAGTAGAACCCTTTGCTATCGTGACCCCTAGGTAGGATTGACGCAGACCGTGACGGCGGTCAATCGGAAGCATCAACTGAAAGAGCGACTCAACCGGAAACAGGCGTCGTGAGAGCAACAAAGTACGCATGGGCGTCGTTGTACCGTATGCTGGTGCGGTGGATTCTCACCCTGTGGAATAGTTTCACATCATCCATCCCGAGCAGCCAGGGACCGCTAGGACGAGAAGACGGCGGTTCGGTGCCGGGATGTTTCTTTGGGACCCCACAGCTACTTCCTGTCAGACCGTTCACCCCTTTACCACGCCAAGTCGGACTCGCTCGGCGAAGAGGGTGGTCTGGCAGAAGTCGCACCGTCATCGTGCCAGCCTCCATGCCGGTTCGCCTGTCCGCTCGCTAGTTCGGGTTGCTGCCTCGCCGATCCTCTTCGTCACCCTCGCGTCCTCATCTACGCCTATAACGGTGTGTCGTACCAGGGTGGACCTGGTTTTCCGAGAAGGGGGTGACTCCCATTTCTACTTCAATCGTGATGTATATCCTCTGTGTTGTCATGGGAGCCCTGGGCGGTGCAGGGCTCTATGAAGTGGTGCGCCGAAACATGGCCGCCAGCAAGCGAGCTGAACTGGAAGACCAAGCCAGGCAGGTCGTCCAGCAGGCGCAACGTGAGGCGGAAAACGTCATCAAGGAAGCCAGACTCGAAGCCAAGGACTTGGTCTTCCAAGCGAAGTCTGAGCTGGAAAAAGAACAAAAGGCCAAGCTTGCCGAACTTCTGACCATGGAGAAGCGGTTGATCCAGCGCGAGGAAGGGCTGGATCGCAAGTTGGCCGCCCTCGAAAAGCGGGACATCGAAGCGAACAAGCGGGATCAAGACTTTCTTCGGCGAGAGGAAGGATTGCTGGCGAAGGAGGCCGCCTGCGCGAAGGCGGAACGCGAGCACTGGGAGGCGCTTGAGCGCGTCGCCGGCATGACGGCGGAGGAAGCGAAGAAGCACCTTGTCACGGAGATGGAGAGTCAGGCCAGGCTGGAGGCGGCCGGGATTGCGAAGCGGACCATCGAAGAGGCGCGGGAAAACGCCGAGCGCGAGGCGCGGGAGATCATCACGACCTCCATCCAGCGCGTGGTGCGGGACTACGTCTCCGAATCCACCATCTCCGTCGTGCCGATTCCGAACGACGCGATGAAGGGCCGGATCATCGGCCGCGAGGGCCGCAACATCCGCGCCATCGAAGCGGCGACCGGGATCGACCTGATCATCGACGAAACGCCGGAAGCCGTGATCATCTCCGGCTTTGATCCGCTGCGCCGGGAAATCGCCAAGGTGTCGTTGGAGCGGCTGATGCACGACGGGCGCATTCACCCGACCCGCATCGAAGAGATCGTCGAAAAGGTCAAGGCCGAGATCGACAAACTCATGTACGAAGAAGCCGAGAAGATCATCTTCGAGCTGGGTCTCTCGGATTTCAATCCCGAGCTGATCAAGGTCTTGGGGCGCCTGAAATATCGGACCAGCTATGGGCAGAACAACCTGTATCATGCCCGAGAGGCGGCCTACATCTGCGGCATCATGGCCTCCGAGCTGGGCCTCGACGTGCGGCTGGCCCGGCGCGGCGCCCTCCTGCATGACATTGGAAAGGCCGTGAGTCATGAAGAGGAAGGGCCCCATGCCATGCTCGGAGCCGAGCTCGCGAAGAAGTACGGGGAATCACCAAAAATCGTCAATGCGATCGCGGCGCACCACGAACAGGTGGAGCCGATCTGCCCCGAGAGCGTCTTGGTGGCGGCTGCCGAGGCTTTGTCGGCGGCGAGACCGGGGGCGCGGCGCGAGGCCCTGGAGTCGTACGTCAAGCGCCTCGAAAAGCTGGAATCGCTCGCGACAGGACACAGAGGCGTGCAAAAGGCGTATGCCATTCAAGCAGGACGTGAAATCCGCGTCATCGTCCGGCAGGAGGACATTACCGACGCGGAATCGTTCCAGTTGTCGCGCGATTTGGCCAAGAAGATCGAACAAGAGCTGACGTATCCCGGCCAGATCAAGGTCACCGTCATTCGGGAAAGCCGATACGTGGAATACGCGAAATGAAAGTGCTGTGCATCGGCGATATCATGGGGGAGCCCGGCCGGCGGGCGGTCGCGAGAGCGGTCCCCCGCCTCGTCGGGCAGCGCCAGATCGATCTCGTCATCGGCAACGGCGAAAACGCAGCGGCGGGGTTTGGCATCACTCCGGAGCTGGCGGAAGAATTGTTCGACATGGGACTGGCCGTCATCACGACGGGAAACCATGCCTGGGACAAGAAGGAAGCGCTGGAGTATTTTCCCCGAGAGCCGCGGTTGCTCAGACCCGCGAATTATCCCGCCGGGGTTCCGGGCAACGGGAGCGTGATCGTGGAATCCGCCGCCGGGGAGCGTGTGGCCGTCGTGCAGCTGATGGGCCGGGCCTTCATGCCCACGATCGATTGTCCGTTTCAAACGGCGCGGAGAGAGGTGGCGCGGTTGAAGCAGGAGACCCCGGCTGTCATCGTGGACATGCACGCCGAGGCCACGTCCGAGAAGATGGCGATGGGGCACTTTCTGGACGGAGAGGTGACGGCCGTCGTCGGGACGCACACGCATGTTCAAACCGCTGATGAGCAGATCCTGCCGAAAGGCACGGCGTACATCACCGACCTCGGCATGACCGGCCCGCTGCACTCCGTCATCGGAGTGAAGAAAGAATTGGCCATCGAGAAATTCCTCACCGCCATGCCGCGCCGCTTTGAAGTGGCGACCGGACCGGCCGTCTTTTGCGCGGCATTGCTCGAACTGGACGCTCGCTTGGGCAAAGCGATCGCCATCGAGCGCATCCGCATCGTCGACTGACCGGCGCCTTCGGTCGGAGGACACGCGGTTGAAGGAGCCTGTGACCAGCCTCTACACCGGTTTCTCCGTCTCCCTCCGGGACACGACCGGCCCCCGACGGGTACTGACCGTCTCCGAACTGACCTCCCTCGTCCGCGACTGTGTGGAAAACCGGTTCTCGGATGTGTGGGTGGAGGGCGAGATCTCCAACCTCCGTGCTCCAGGATCCGGCCACCTGTACTGTACGCTGAAAGACGACACGTCCCAGATTCGGGCGGTCATCTTTCGTTCCACCGCCGCCCGGCTCCGCTTTGCGCTCGAAGACGGCCTGCACCTCGTGGCGCGCGGGCGGATCACCGTGTACGAACCGCGGGGCGAATACCAGGTGGTGCTGGAGTATGCCGAGCCCAAAGGGCTCGGCGCTCTGCAACTCGCCTTTGAACAATTGAAACAGCGCCTGAGCGCCGAGGGACTGTTCGACGCGGCGCGAAAGCGGCCCTTGCCGTTTCTGCCTCGGAAAGTCGGTCTTGTCACTTCTTTGAGCGGCGCCGCAGTGCGCGATATGGTCACCGTCTTACACAGGCGCTGCCCGTATGTGGGCATCGTCATCCTGCCCGTTCAAGTGCAGGGCGAGGGAGCGGGCCAGCAGATCGCCGACGCCATCCGCGCGGCGGGAGAACTGCAGCTGGTCGATGTACTCATCGTCGGGCGGGGGGGCGGCTCCCTGGAAGACCTCTGGAGCTTCAACGGTGAGCGGGTGGTCCGCGCCATCGCGGGGTCTCCGGTGCCGGTCATCTCCGCCGTCGGACACGAGACCGACGTGACGCTGGCGGATTTTGCGGCCGATGTACGAGCCCCCACCCCGTCCGCTGCGGCTGAAGCCGCCGTGCCGGTCTTGGACGACGTGCGAGAGCGACTGAAGGAGCTGGGCGCCCGATGCTGTCAGGCTCTGATGTGGCGCGTCAACGATGAGCGCAGACGATTGGCGCTGCTATCGGCCGACCTCACGCGGTTCCGGTTCAGGCTTCTCGACGCGGCACAAGGCCTCGACGAGGCGGTCCTCCATATGACGCAGATCATGCAGGACCGCGTGAAGCACAACCGAGAGCAGTTGAACCGCGCGACTCTCCGGCTGCATGGGACGGGCCCCCAAGCCCAGATACGGCACGGGCTGGCCGTGGTTCCCCAAATGGAGCGGCGGCTTCACGCCGTAATGCGGCACGGTATTCATCGTCGAGGTCAGGCGATCCGTGCGTGCATGGACCATCTGCATCACTTGAGTCCCTTGGCCATTTTGACCAGGGGCTACAGTATCGTGGAGCGCCTGCCGACGCGCCAGGTTGTGCTCGATGCCCGCCAGCTTTCGGTTGGAGAGGAGATCCTCGCTCGGCTTGCCAGAGGGCAGCTGCGCTGTACCGTGCGGGAGGTGACCCTCGATTCGCCGATGCAAAACGATTCCGCCACCGGGTATAATCAGCCGTTCACCCCAGGCCAAGGAGCATGATGTGGCTGGCGTAAAATTCGAGCAAGCGATGGCACGATTAGAAGCGATTGTCGGGGAACTGGAAAAAGGCGATTTGCCGCTCGATGAATCACTCAAAATCTTCGAAGAGGGCATCCGCTTGTCGAAGAACTGTCTGAAAGTCCTGGAGGAGGCGGAGAAGAAGGTTGAAGTCCTGGTGCAGGACAAGAACGGTAAGAAGCAACTTCGCGCCTTCTCTTCGGACGAGCCGGGTGATGAACCCGTCACGTTCTAGCGTCACGCCTCCCTCCCCCGTACCCTCTGATGGCTCCTAAAGAAACCGCGAAGGACCGTCTTGATCACGCGCTCGTCACGCGAGGTTTGGCGCAGAGCCGCGATGCGGCCGTGCGTATGATCTTGGCCGGCGAGGTGACAGTGGATGGAGCGGTGATCGATAAACCCTCGAAGACCGTGCTCCCGGATTCGCTCATCGCGCTTCGTTCCTCGGGCCCTCGATTCGTCGGCCGTGGTGGGGAAAAGCTCGCCGCTGCGCTGGACGCGGGGGGAGTGGATCCTGAGGGGCGTGTCTGCCTGGATGTCGGGTGCTCCACCGGAGGGTTTACGGACTGTCTGCTGCAGCGAGGTGCGGCCCGTGTCTACGCGGTGGACGTCGGGTACGGACAGTTCGACTGGCGCCTCCGGCATGATCCGCGCGTGATCCTCCGCGAGCGAACCAATATCCGATACATCGACGCGGCTACCATTCCCGAATCGATTGACCTGGCGGTCATCGATGTATCGTTTATTTCGCTGAAAAAGGTTCTCCCTCCGCTGATGCCGTTCCTCGCGCCACGGGCAAGGATCGTGGCCCTCATCAAGCCGCAGTTCGAGGTGGGGAAAGGGCAAGTCGGACGGGGTGGAGTCGTG
>JBDZVU010000049.1:0-24440 GCA_040255845.1 Nitrospiraceae bacterium
ATCGTCCCAATGTTTACGTGCGGCTTCTTCCGCTCAAATTTCGCCTTCGCCATACATCACCTTCGAGTGATTAATTGTTCTCCGACACGCAGTCCCTGGGAGCATGTGGAGCCCACGACGCGGATCGAACGCGTGACCTCGTCCTTACCAAGGACGTGCTCTACCAACTGAGCTACGTGGGCGCTCTTCGACTTCGTCTTGCGTCGCTCGCGCCTCGTCAAGCGCATCTCCTCTGGGATCTCTCTGCGAATGACGCTTCAGGAATCACGTTTCACTTTGGAGCGGGCGGTGGGAGTTGAACCCACGACAGCCAGCTTGGAAGGCTGGGACTCTACCGCTGAGCTACGCCCGCCTCGGACACGATTTGCTCTCGCCGGACCATCAGATAAGAAGGTCTCACCCCGCCAGCCGATCACAACACGATGCGCATCCTGCGCCATGACGGCTCTCGCAGCCAGACGCGCTGTATGGTGGGCAGGCAAGGATTCGAACCTTGGAAGACATAAGCCAGCAGATTTACAGTCTGCCCCCTTTGGCCGCTTGGGTACCTGCCCGCGCCGATGGTTGTCGCAATAAAGTAGCGCTGACTGCTCTCGAATATCAGGCGATAAAGAAGAGCAAGCCTCTCCGCGCACAACCCTATTCTCCCCATCAGGACGGATGAGTCGGTTATGCTCGGACAGGCTGATTTAGGAAACGCTGGATTCTATTGATGAAGTTTTGCCGTGTCAAGAGGGCAAATGCCCAAGCTCGGATTTTTCTTGGTCCGAACCGGCCGCTGTGCATTCATTCTTTGGTGAAAAGAAATCAGCGAGCCCAGGTCTGCCTTTGATCCTATCCATAAAACTTTTTGGAAAACCAATGACTTGTGACATCAGAACCAATGTTTCCTCGCCCGAGATCTGAGAAGGGTTCCCGAGGAAGCGCTTGTGGGTCAACCGCCGCTCCTCCTGATCCTGAGGGACGTAATACCCGCGCCACTCCCCGGCGTGTACGGCCTGCTCGTACCGCCGCATCCACTGCTCCGCCGGCCGTTTCTTGTCAAACATCGACGCCGTGCCTCGCTTCTGCACTTCCAGTTGCTGCAAGATCGCCCACCCAACGAAGACCGCCCACGTTTCGTTCAGCGCTTCCCAGGCCTCCTCGTCGGATAAGTACCGTGTCTCCGTTTCGTCCGGCTTTTGTGGAAGGGGCGCGATCATCACGGTGCTGTACCGGCACGCCTGCTGCTTTCGCGCAAACGCTAAAACCGGATGTGCCGGACCATCCGACCCACGATCTCGCTCTCGATCTACCAGGTAGTCCATGTAGGCATGGAACAATTCATGGTACAGCACCTGCAGTTCCTTGTTCGTCATCCCGGTCAGCGGGCCGAGAGTCCGGCCCGCTCCATTGAAGGAAAGCGAGCGATTCAGCACGAGCCGATGCTCTTCCGGATGGTACTCGGCCGCGTAGGCGTGCAGGTCCTCGAACTCAAAGCGGACGAAATCAGGCGGAATCTCTTTGAGGAACTGCGTCGGAAGGCGCAGCTTGTCGGCATCGACCAGCAGGCGCGTCCACTGTGGGGCTACCGTCTCCGCGCCGACCGCTGCGAAGGCACCCGGCTGCGCTCCGGGCAGGGCGTACAACAACAGCTGGACCAGGAGAAGGGCCTTGCAAAAAAGCGCCATACCGCCGCCACCGGTCATGGAGAGGCCGGAGCGGAAGCCTCGGCGCGCCCAGCGATCAATCGTACCGATCGCCATACCCGGTACGCTCGGCTCGCCAATCGTACCCGCCCTCCTCGACCAACGCGAGCGTCTCCACGAGATCGGACGACACGTGATCGAGGAAACGCGAGGGCTTGGTCAAGAGCATTCCGCTGGTCTTGTCGTACACATTGATCGGGTACGTGAGGAACAAATGGCGCTTGGCTCGGGTCACGGAAACGTAGAACAGGCGCCGTTCCTCCTCCAACTCCTCATCGGTGATGAAGGAATAGACCGACGGAAACTTGCCGTCCACGACCCAGATGACAAAGACGCATTGCCATTCCAATCCCTTGGCCGAATGGATGGTGGAGAGCACGAGGCGTTCGTCGTCACGATCAGAACCCTCCACGTCGATCGCGCTGCCGTCGGGAGGCTCCAGCGCCAAATCCGCCAGGAAGTCTGAAATGCCGGCGTAGCCTTCGGCGATCGTATGGAGATGATCGAGATCCCTCGTCCGCTTTGGATAGTCGTCGTACTGCTCCTTAAGAATCGGCAGATAATACTCGTACACCTGATTGACCTGCTCCGCAGGCCGGAGGTCGTCCGCGCCCGACAGACTCTCCAGCGTGAGGGCAAGATTCTTCAGCCCGTGGGCGGCCTTGCCGGTCATGCCCTTCAGCACTTCGTATGGCCGGTCGGCGCTCATCAGCGCGGCGAGCAGATCCTGCGCCTTCTTCGGGCCGACCCCCTCCACGAGCATGAGAACCCGATGCCAGCTGACGGAGTCCATGGGATTCGTCACGACCCGGAGGTGCGCGAGGAGATCCTTGACGTGAGCCGTCTCAATGAACTTGACTCCACCGCGCTTGATGAAGGGCAGCCCGCGCCGCGACAGCTCGATTTCGAGGTCGAACGAATGGAAGCTGGAACGGAACAGAACCGCCATCTCGCGCAGCGGGACGCCTTCTTCCCGCAGCTCCAGAATTTTTTGGGCAATGAACCGGGACTGGGCATTCTCGCCGGCGGCCTCCACCAGCGCGGGCAGCGGGCCGTCGATCTTCCTGGTGAACAGTCGCTTGGTGTACTTTTCGGCCGCCTCGTCGATGATGCAGTTCGCCAGGTTGAGGATCGGTTGGGTGCTCCGGTAATTCTCTTCCAGCTTGAAGATTTTCGTCCCTGGAAACAGTACTGGGAAATCCATGATGTTCTTGAACGTTGCGCCCCGGAACGCATAGATGGACTGAGAGTCGTCACCCACCACCATGACGTTGTTATGGGTGCTCGCGAGTTGGCGAATCACTTCCGCCTGCAGCCGATTCGTATCCTGATATTCGTCGACCAAGATGTAGCGGTACTGCCGGGAAATCATGGCGCGCGCGGACTCGTCGAGAAGGAGCATCTGCCGCAGCATCACCAGCAAGTCGTCGTAATCCAGCAGTTGTTTCTGGCGTTTGGCTCCCTGGTACGCTTTCAAAAGCCGGGTCAGGTCGTCCGCATGGTCGGCGAAATGACTGAACTCTTCGACGAGGATCTCCTCGAGGCTTCTCAGCGTGTTCTCGCACTTGCTGAAAATTTCCATGATCGTGCCCTTGCGAGGGAACCGCTTGTCCTTCTCGTTGAGACCCAATTGCGCGCGACAGAGCGCAATCAGATCCTCCGCGTCGCCGCGGTCCAGGATCGTGAAGCCTGGCTCGATCCCGATGCCGCGCCCATATCGGCGGAGCAGCAGATTCGCCACGGAGTGAAAGGTGCCGCCGCAGACCCGCTGACTGCGGGCGCCGATCAACTCGCCTGCGCGGTCCAGCATTTCTTGCGCCGATTTGCGCGTGAAGGTCAGGAGCAAGATGTTGGCGGGGTCGACACCGGAGTCGATGAGATAGGCCACGCGGTACACCAGCGTCCGCGTCTTGCCGCTGCCCGCTCCGGCGATGACGAGAGACGGCCCGTCCCCCGCGGTCACAGCGGCGAGCTGTTGGGCATTGAGCGCCGCGGCGTAGTCGATGGACAGCTTCGCCGGGGCCGCCTCCTCGGCCGACCGCTTCAGCACATAGGTTTTCACATCGCGTTCCACGAGGGGATCACCAACCTAGGTTGCGGAGGACATCATACACAATGCGGAGGCCGGCCTGTATAACACAGTCGTTCCGGGCTTTCAAAGCGCTTGCACCGTCCTCCACAGCACCATCACGAGCCACACCACGGAGGCGATCGCCAAGAACATGACCAGGACCGTGGCACCGACGACCGCTCCGACATAGAGCCAGTCCCGGTAGGTTTCGCGCTCGGGCCGATGGAGAGCCTCGCGCAACAACCGCGCATTCCTGGCATGGCTTCGGAACCATACGGAAAAGAGATCGCCGACAATCGGCACCGCTCCCACCGCGCCGTTAATCAGCAGATTGAGGCTCATGCGTGCCAGCACAATACGAGGGAGCTGCAGCCGTGCAGCCAGCCCTAAAATGGTGGACCCCAGCAGGTTGGCCAGCGCGTCCCCTATACCAGGGATCAACCCCAGCAGCGGATCAAGACCGAGGTACAGCGAGGTGCCCGGAATTCGCACGGTGGTATCAAGCACCTTGGCGAGCAGATCGGCCACCGCAACGAGCTGCTCTTGGTCGGGCCTTTGATGATCCCTCGGTGGCGGTGCTGCGTGCATCGCTCAGGGTTCCTTCCGTCGCCAGATCATTCCACGTCCAACTGACCATAGATGAACATCCGGCGCAAGCACCCCGAGAGCCTCATGGCCATCGCCGCGATCCTGGGCCCGCACCTCTTGGAGGCAGCCGGATAACCCGTATATAATGGGCCCCCGAGGAGTACGGACCCTATGGGCACGGTGAATAGCGAGTACCAGCAGCAACTGCGCGCCTTGGCGGAGCTCATGCTTGCCGTTTCAGGCGAATCGGTCACCATGATGAAGCGCAATGCTCCCGAGCAGGCGCTCAAGCTGAAGCGGCAGGACGAATGGAGCATCTATCTTGAATTTCTCAAGATCATGTTCAACTTGGCGGACCGCCTGACCGCCCTGCACATTCCGATCAAGGATCAGATGGATTTCATGAACAGCCTGGAGGACGCGGTGACGTCGCAGCTGAAGACGGTCTTGGAGCCCGCCTTTGGCGCCAACTCGGACCAGATGGAAATCGTCCTGACGATTGGCGGCGCCGTCGCCGAGAGCCGCCAACTCTACGAGAAATACAAATTCCTTATCACCGAAGATTCGAAAACGAAGAACGAGATGTTCCGGGACTTCGGCGAGCGTGTCGCCGAACTTTTGGGAGCCCCCGGCAACGCACAACTCAGCTCCGCGGCGACGCTCTGTGCCAGTGCGATCGTCCCAGCGATCAGCGCCGTCCTGCAGGGCCAGACGCCGCCCGCCATGCCGCAGAATGCCGAGGCAAGAAACGACGCCGGCGAGAAAAAGGGCCCGACGGGCCAGGAAATCAAACTTGTGAGTCTGATGTCCAGCGTGTCGGGAGAGGAAGTCGAAACACGCTGGGGCCTCCATCCAAGGTTCCGAAAGGACCTCACGCCGTCGGAGCTGCAGCAGCTCACCAAATTGCTCAATCGGGTTGCGAAAATCCTTGGCGAACGTTATGCCACCGTGGCATTCTCGCAAGAGTGGGCCTCGTGGCATCGAGCCGGCCACGCTTGATCGCAGCATCAGGAGTGGTCCCGGTCCCTCGCCGCCCCCGGCGTTCCCCCATGAATCATCACTGAAGGAGCCACTGTGAAGACTGCGGATTTTGTAGACGGCACCCCTGGCCATTTGCCTCCGACCCTGAACCGGCTCGCCGAGGTGGCACAGAACCTCTGGTGGAGTTGGACGCCGGAAGCCCGGCGACTGTTCGAGTCGATCGATCCGACGTTGTGGTTCTACACCCATCATAATCCGGTGAAGCTGCTGGCGGACGTCCAGCCCCAACGGCTGGCACGGTTGGCTGAAGATCCCTCCTTTCTGCGGCATTATTCGGCCGTGCTCCGCTTGTTCGATGAGTACCGCGCCCACACCCGCACATGGTTTCGCACCCAGCATCCCGAATTGGCCGATATGACGATCGCCTACTTTTCAGCGGAGTTCGGCCTGCATACCTCCATTCCGATCTATAGCGGGGGGCTCGGCATCCTGGCCGGTGATCATTGCAAGGAAGCGAGCGACCTGGGGGTACCGCTGGTGGGCATTGGGTTCATGTACCCGCAGGGATACTTCCGGCAGCGCATCAACCCCGAGGGCTGGCAAGAGGCCGCCTATGCTCCGTTCAGCCGGGAGGAGTCACCGATTCACCCCGCGCTGACGCCGGCTGGCGAACCCTGCCGGTTTTCCGTGCAGATGGGGCACCGCCACGTCGCCGCCGTCGTCTGGAAGGTGCTCGTGGGGCGAGTGTCCCTCTATTTGATTGACACGGACGTACCGGAAAACAATCACGAGGATCGCGCCCTGTCGGCCCGGCTGTACGGGGGCGACCAGGAGATGCGACTCTGCCAAGAAATCCTCCTCGGAATCGGCGGCGTGCGCATGCTCCGGGCTCTCGACGTGCATCCGACCATTTGGCACGCCAACGAGGGACATTCCGCGTTTTTGACCCTGGAACGGATGCGCGAACAAATTCAAAAGGGAGCCAGCCAGGCCGAAGCCAACGAATTCGTTCGGCAGAGCACCGTCTTCACGACGCACACCCCCGTCCCGGCGGGACACGACGTGTTTCCGCATTACCTGATGGACCGTTACTTTGCGGGGTACTGGGAACAGCTGGGCTTGACGCGTGAAGAGTTTCTCCGATTGGGCGAAACACCGGAATCCGGAGGCGGCGCGTTCAACATGACGGCGTTGGTCATGCGCCTGTCGGCGCATGTCAACGGCGTCAGCCGAGAGCACGGACGGGTGACGCGCGAGATGTGGCGGCATTTTTGGCCGGGCCTTCCGACTGAACGGATTCCCATCTCCAGCGTGACGAACGGCATACACGCACCGACGTGGATCGCTCCAGAAATGCACCAACTCTACAGCCGGTCGCTCAGTCCCGACTGGACGGAGCATTGCGACGATCCCACCATGTGGCAACGCGTCATGGACATCCCGGACCATGAATTATGGGCGGTCCGCCAGTCGATGAAGCGCAAGCTGATGGGATTCATTCGGGAGCGGGCCCGCTCCGGTTGGATGTACGGGCAGCTCCAACCCGCTCAAGTGCTCAGCCGCGGCACCCTGCTGGATCCGGAGGCCTTGACGATCGGCTTCGCCCGCCGGTTTGCGACGTACAAGCGCGCGACCCTCCTCTTCAAGGACCTGGAGCGGTTGAAGAACCTGCTGCACGACAAGTGGAGGCCCGTTCAAATCATCTTTGCCGGCAAAGCGCACCCCGCCGACGAGCCCGGGCGCTACTTTATTCATGAAGTCCTCAATTTCTGTCAGGACCACAAGTTGGGCGGGCAGGTGGCGTTTCTCGAAGATTACGAAATGCACATGGCCAAGTACTTAGTCCAAGGGGTGGACATCTGGTTGAACACCCCGCGCTTTCCCATGGAAGCCAGCGGCACCAGCGGCATGAAGGCGGCGCTGAACGGCGTGCTGCACTTCAGCGTGCTGGACGGCTGGTGGGTCGAGGGGTATAACGGGGCGAACGGGTGGGGCATTCAGCCGCTCGGCGACGCCGTCGACACTCAAGCGCAGGACCAGCACGACGCCGAGCAGTTGTACCGTATGCTGGAGCAAGAAGCCGTGCCGCTCTACTACCAGCGCGATCTGGATGGCATCCCTCGCGGCTGGCTCCAAATGGTCAAGGAATGCATTCGCACCATCGCGCCGCAATTCTGTACGAAGCGCATGGTCAAGGAATACGTGCAGACAATGTACAGCAGCGCCGCGGTCCATGTACCCACGACATGGTAGGCCACTTCCGGACTGTCCGGCCCGGCGCGTCCCGGGCTGCGGGATGGGTCGTCGCGGCCCTGCTCTTCCTGGGGCAGGCGTCAGCGGCGCCGGGCTGGGCCCACGCGGCATCGGCACAATCCAACGCAGCCGCGCTGTTCAAAGCGGGCGACTACGCGGCAGTCGTGTCGCTGTATCAGCAACAGCCCGCTGATCCCCCACCCTCCAAAGAATTGTCCCGCCTTGCCCTGCTGAGCTACGTGCGCCTCGCGCGCCCCGACGAGGCCCTCGCCATTTACCAGCGGTTGAATCCCGCGCCGCAAGCTCCGGACGCGTCGCTGCTCCGCCCCATCGCCGTCAGCACGATCACCAGCCGCGTGCGCGATCCTAAGGAACACGTGCGAATTGCGGCCTACACCGCGCTCGCCGAACTCGGATTGCCGGAGACCGGACCAATCCTGGAGGACGGCCTGCTCGACTCCTCAGTGCTCGTCCGAGCCCGTGCCGCCGAAGCGATCGGCAAGGCGGGGCTGGCAAAAGGATCCGGAGCCCTGAGGCGTGCCCTGAATGACGAGATGCCCACCGTCCGCATCGCCGCCATCACGGCGCTCGGCGATGCCCAAGCCACGGACCTCAAGCAGCGGTTCACCGAGATCGGACGCACGGACGATGGACCGGAAGCCATCTTCGCCTATGCGGCGCTGTACAAACTCGGTCAATCCGATATGATCGTCGACATCACGAGTGCGGCCACTCTGCCGGACCCCGAGGTCCGCATGGCCGCCGTGGGGGTGCTCGGCCGCCTGCGCCGCCCGTCCAGCCTGGCGGTTCTGTCGCAGGCCGTGTATGATCCCCACCCGCAGGTTCGGGCCTTCGCGGCAGGCGCGCTGGGCGACTTCGGCTCCCCGGACGGTGTGGCGCCGCTCACGCATGCCATCGGAGATGAGATGGCAGTCGTGCGCGGCGTGGCCGCAAGCAGTCTTGGCCGGCTCGGCATCAAAGAGAACCGACCGTTGCTGCAGCCGCTCCTTCGGGATCCCGACCTTCACGTGCGGGCCAGAGCCGCGGAGGCGCTGCTTCGGCTGGGTGACAATTCGGCGATTCTCCTGGCCGCCGACCTCGCCCGACACCCTGATCCTTCGATACGCGGCGCGGCCGCGCAGGCCGTGAGCGCCGCCACGGACAAGCAGGCGCTGTCTGTCCTCCAGACGCTCTTGCAGGACCAGCAGCCGATGCCACGGCTCATGGCCGCCAAGGGGTTGGGAAAGCAGCCGGCCGGCGCGCTACCGTTGCTGATCAAGGGACTTCAAGATACCGACGAAGCCGTGCGGATTGCCGCCGCCGGCAGTCTCGTCCAACAGCTGACCCGTACGGGGACCGGCAAGCGCCAGTCCTGATTGCACCGGGGACCTATGCTCAGATTTCTCGGCTTCATGTTCATCGTGACCCTCTCGTTCGCATCAGGCTACTACTGGGGCCAACGCCCCATCGGGACGCTGGAGCAGACCATCGCCGATTTGCAGCGCTCATTAAAGGAGCTCTCGCGGAATGTGTTGGATACGACCCTGGGGATCGAACGGGATCTGCGCTGGCGTCAACACCTCGTGGACGCCAAGGCCAAAGTCGTGGAGGCCAGAGCGGACCTGCTCGAGCGGAACTACGGCGACGCGGCACGCGAGCTGGAGAAGGCAATTGAGGCGATTGAAGCACTCGAAGGCGCGTCGAAGAGCGGGCCGTCGGATGAGTCACACCGCGCCCTTCGGGAGGTAGCGAGCTCGTTACGGGAAGTGCGCATGCAGGCGACCATGGGAAAACCGGTCCCCCGCAAGAAAGTAGACGAGCTACTACACCGGCTGGATCACTTGTTGAACAAGTAGACAGGGACGCGCGTGCCGTCGGGACGACGGCCTGCCGTTACGCGTTTGCTGGTTGCGAGACCGGCTGCTTTTTCCACTTCGCGAGAATCCGCTCGACCCGCATCTTCACGACCATGTCGGGATCCTTCAGCAGGGGCTTGATGGCTTCGCGCCCCCGCTCATCCCCGATTGATTCCAGGGCAGCGGCCGCGGTGAGTCGGGTAAACCAGTCCTTGTCGGAGAGCATTTCGATAAGCGGGTCGATTGCCTCGCTGTTCTTGATGCGCCCAAGCGCGAGTACGGCGCTCTTCCTGACGTTTTCGTCTTTGTCCTTGAGCGCGGCAATCAGTCGGGGGACGGCCGGTTCACCCAGGTCGACGAGGGCGTTGATCGCATCATCTTTGAACTCGTCGTTTCGGAGCTGATGCATCAACGGATCCAGGACCCGCTCGTCCCGGATCTTGCCCAAGGCCAGGATTGCGTACTTGCGGACATCCCAGTCGCGCAGGAGCTTCAGGAGCGTCTCGACGGCCGGAGAGCCGACTTGCCCCAGCGCCTCGATCGCCACCTCGCGCACCTGCCAGTCGCCGTCGCGGAGCGCCCTGGCCAGCGGTTCCACGCAGCGCTCATCGCCCATTTCGCCCAGCGTGATGACGGCTTCGCGTCGGACGACCCAATCAGGATCCTTGAGGAGATCGATCTGGATATCGATCTCATCCTTGACCTGCTCTTCCTCCAGCGCGACGGCGTCTTGCGCCGCAGCCGCCTCCTCGGACTTCGCCGTTTCACCTACGAGGTCCGCCGCCACCTTATCGGTCAACTCGTCACTGGCTTGCGGCAACTCCGCCGACTCGTCTTTCTGTTCTTCGTGTTCCTGTTCCATGTTCATCCCTGTGAAGAAACGGTCTCGTCACCTCGGTGCTACGCCGAGGCGGCGGCATCCTTCTGACCGGCCGCGTGTTTCTTGCGCATCGCAAGCGCCCGCCGTTTACGCTGCTCCCGCTTCAATCGTTTCCTCAAAGCCCGCAGCGCGGCATCGCCCTCCGGGTTGCTGTGCCCAGCCAACCTGGCTGCCACCTTTTTTTTCAAGCGAGCTTCGTCCGATTCCGCCGCCTTTTTCGCCATTGGCCCTCTCTCCTCCTGAATTGAAGCCGATTTTCTAAAGGAGAAGTCAGTCTAGAGGAGAAATTCCTGGACTGTCAACCGCACTCACGCCAACACGAGTGTCGGATCATCCTGGTTCGAAGGCCCCTCCGTCAGCACGGAGGGCTCCCACCGCCAGCGGCGCTGCAGCAGGACGTCATTCGGAGGCAGGCGATGGGTCGGCACCATGCTGGGCCGAGGAATGTCTAAGGTGGACAACGACAAGGGGACAGTCGCCACCGGGGTAGGCTGGCGAAGAGCGAGGGCAACGGATCTCAGAGTGGGAAAGCTCCATTCCGGCACGTCAAATTCAGGACGGTGATCGCCGATGACCTCCAACTGGATCACGGAAAGCCCCTGATCCACCATGCCGAGGCGAGCCGCAGCGGCGTAAGACAGGTCCAGAATGCGCCCGTTTACGTACGGCCCCCGGTCGTTGATACGGACCCGCACGTGTTTGCCATTCTGGAGATTGACCACACGGACGATGCTGCCGAGCGGCAGCGTGCGGTGCGCTGCGGTGAGCGCCGTCATGTCGAAGATTTCACCGTTGGCCGCCTGCCTGCCATGGAACTGCGCGCCATACCAGGACGCGATGCCGCGATCCTTGATTCCCACATCGAGCCCGCTTTCCCCCTTGGGAATCCATGAGCACGCCCCGAGGGACAGACAGGCCAGAGCCGCCACCGCATAGACGACCCGTCGTCCGGGCTGTTGATGGTCCTGCATGGTATGGTTCATCTTCTGGCTCCCCTCTGAAGATATCCAACGAGCGTTGAGTATCAGCCTAGGGAAGCCCCTGGCAGCGAACAATACCGACTGCGTAGTCCTCGCCCCTACCTTCGGCTGATGGAAGCACACTACTCCTTCGAGGAACGAACGTCCGATTTTCGCTCTCAGTAGCGGCGTTGTGCGAGGATGACAGGCTATATATAAGGAGGCGAAAGGAGGCGTCAAGGCCTAGGCGGAGGACTGTACACAAATGAACAGCCTCCAGGCCGCCTCACTTGAACCGCAAGGCCGATCCATCGAACCGAACCTGGCCTAAGAATTTGTCGAAGTTCCGTTCCATGACCTCGCTGAGAATTTCTTCAGCGTCCTCGGGATCGTACCAGAACACGCTATAGGTGCCGGTGTGACTGACCGTGTTCGTGATGGAACTGCCATCGGTCCGGTTGCTCGCGTGGACGACGAGCTTGTTCTTGGCTGAGATGTCCGTAGAGCCCATGGTCCCGTGCGCGTCGACGGACGCTTCCAGCACCTTGCCCGATATCACCACGTCTCCGGCCTGCTGCTCAGCAGGTGTGGGAGCATAATGTACCCGCCAGCCTTTCCGCAGCAGATAGTCGGCGAAGGCCTTGGCGGTCACTTCTCCGACGGTCCCGTTCTTCAACGTCAGCGGTTCGGTCGAGCCCCACATCGATTGATGCACGCCGAGTTTGGTCCGATCCGATCGATCGTCTCCGAATGGTGTCACGACGAGTTGCACGGGGCTCCCCGCGCCAGGTTCGGCGACACCCGCTGATGGCTTCAACGCCAGGGCGATCGGAACGGGATCTTTGTGTCCGGCGCATCCGGTGATGATTCCGAGCAGCAGCAACGCGATTCCGAGATATCTCACAGCGCCTCCGTAAGAGAGAAAGAGGAAGGACAGCGGAATCGCGGCGAAATGTAGCAGGTCGGCCGGGCGCTGTAAAGCCGGGCCTTATTGACTGGCCGCATTGGACTGAGTAAGATTCCGTCCGCAGCACGGGCGCATGCGAATCCGCCAGGATCCCCCGCAGTGACTGTTCCCGTATCACGTCCATGATCGAAGTGCAGAACATTACCAAGCGGTACGGGCACCATACGGCCATCGATCGGGTCACGTTCTCGGTCGCCAAGGGAGAGGTGCTCGCGTTTCTCGGCCCGAATGGCGCGGGAAAAACGACGACCATGCGCATCCTGACGTGCTTCATGCCGGCCACCGAAGGGACGGCGCGCGTGGCGGGGTTTGACTGTGCCGACCAGCCGTTGGAGGTGAAACGGCGCATCGGCTATCTGCCCGAAACTCCACCCGTCTATCAGGAGCTGACCGTCACGGAATATTTGACCTTCGTCGGGCGCCTGCGAGGTATGACGGGCCGGAATCTCACCTCCGCATTAGATCAGACCGTCGCGCGCCTTGAGTTGGGACCGGTCCGCCACCGGCTGATCGCGAACCTCTCCCGGGGATATCGGCAGCGTGTCGGGCTGGCCCAGGCGTTGCTGCATGATCCGCCCGTCCTCATCCTCGACGAGCCGACCGTCGGCCTGGATCCCAAGCAAATCATCGAAATTCGCGAGCTGATCAAGGGCCTCGCCGGCTCTCATTCCGTCATCCTCAGCACCCATATCCTTCCCGAGGCGACCGCCGTCTGTCAGCGGGTGGTCATCATCAGCGGTGGCCGCATCGTCGCCGAGGATACGCCCGATCAGCTGTCCGCCCGGCTGCGGCAATCCGAAAAAATTTCGGTGACCGTCCGGCACGCCGCGGCCGACTGTGAATCGACGTTGCGCGCGCTCCCGGGGGTATTGAACGTGTTTGCAGGACAGCAGCCGGGGAGCTTTCTGATCGAATGCGCGTTGGGGCAGGACCTGCGGGATGAAATCGCGCGCTGCGTGGTTTCAAACCAGTGGGGCTTGCTGGAGCTGCGGACCATTTCCATGACGCTGGAAGACGTCTTCTTGCGCCTGACTCGGCACGAGGAAGGGATGCATGCTTCCGAGGCGGCCGCGCAGGAGGTGTCGTCGCCCACATCCACGGTGGCCCCATCATGACTCCCGTTCAGGCCGTCATCGCCAAAGAGCTGCGCGGATACTTCGTGTCCCCGATCCTCTATGTCGTCGGCGCGGTGTTCTTGTTGATCTTTGGATTTCTTTCGTACCTGTACATCGTCTTCGCGGGCGCGCAGGCCATTCAACTGATGCAGATGCAGGGCATCGCGCAGATCAATCTGAATGACTTGGTCTTCCGCAATCTGTTCGCCAGCATGCGGTTTGTCCTGTTGATCATCCTCCCCATTTTGACCATGCGGCTCTTCGCCGAAGAGCGGAAACTGCGGACGTTCGAGTTTCTGATGACGGCCCCCATCGGCATCAATGAGATCGTGGCAGGGAAGTTCATGAGCGTCTTTCTCGTGTTTCTCGGTCTCTTGGGACTGACAGGGCTGGTGCCGGCCGTCCTGACGCTGTTCAGCGACTTCGACTGGTACCCGGTTTTCACCGGCTATTTAGCGCTGACGCTGCTTGGAGCCCTGTTTCTTTCGGTCGGCCTGTTCGCCTCGGCGCTCACCGAAAATCAAATCGTGGCGGCCTTTGTTAGTTTCGGTCTGCTGCTGACGATCTGGCTCATTTCAGGGCTCGGGGCGCTACTGGGAGACACTACGGCGGGGCGTGTCGTGACCTACATTTCCTTCATGGAACATTACGATCGCCTCGTCCGGGGCCTGGTCGACACCAGCGACCTCGTGTACTTCGGCACCGGGCTTATCCTCATGCTCTTCCTCACCCATCGAGTCGTGGAATCGGCGCGCTGGAAATGAGCCTCAAGACCCTTCCTCTCGGCATCGTGGGAGCGATCCTCGCCGCGGCGGGGCTGGTGATCTACAGCCTCAGGCCCGACCTTGCGTGGGTCGTCACCGCCGTGGAAGGGCTCGCGCTCGTTTCTCTGAGCCTGTTCTTCGTCCTGCATTTCGAGGCAATCAAAGCCTTTTCAGGCCGCCGCTCGACGCGGATGGGCGTCAACAGCGTAGTGATGGTGGCCCTCTTCTCCGCCATCCTGGTCATCGTCAACTTTCTCGCGGCGCGGCATTCCGTCCGGTGGGATCTGTCGGAAAATCAAAACTTCACGCTTGCCCCGCAGACGCACCGGGTCCTGCGCACGCTGCCGCACGACGTCAAAATCACCGTCTTTACGCGCGAGAAGGATCCAGGGTACCAGGCCTATAAGGAACGGCTGGAAAGCTACCGCCAGGCCTCGCAAAAATTGACGGTTGAGTTCGTCGACCCTGAAAAGCAGCCCAAGCTGGCGCAGACCTACGGCGTCTTCCGAACCGATACGGCCATCTTCGAAAGCAACGGTCAGACGATTCGGGTCACGTCGCCGTCCGAGGTGGAGCTCACCGGCGCACTGATCCGAATTTCGAAGGACACCAAGAAGCGGATCGTGTTCGTGGAGGGGCATAGCGAACGCAGCCTCGAAGACAAGGACCGCAACGGTCTCTCCATCGCCAAGGACGCCCTGACGAAGCAAGGCTACGAGGTGGCCACCGTGTCGCTCCTGCAGCAAGCGTCCGTACCGGACAATACGTCGGTGCTCGTCCTCGCCGGCCCGCGGCGCACCGTCACCAAAGAAGAACAAGATCGGATTCTGACCTATGTGCAGGGCGGCGGCCACCTCTTGCTGCTGATCGATCCGGACACCGACACTGGTCTGGAGAAGTTGTTGGCTCAATGGGGATTGGGGGTGGGCCCAGGCGTCCTCGTGGACCTGCAAGACCGGCTGGCCCAGGGAGATCTGACCGCGCTCCTCGTGCGGACGTTCACGGAACACGAGATCACGCAGGATTTAACGTCGGCAGTGCTGTTTCCTCTCTCCCGCCACGTGACGTTCGACGAGCAGGCCGGCAAGGACTGGGACTATGTCCCTCTGGCTCGAACCTCGCCGAACAGTTGGGCCGAAACTAACCTGCAGGGCCGGGTGGTCAGTCTGAACGAAAAAGAGGACGTTAAAGGTCCTCTGCCGCTGGCTGCCGCGCTGGCCCCGAAGAAGGCGCCGGAAGAAGGCAAACTGCGCCCGGCCATCGTCGTAGTCGGCAACTCCGCCTTTGCGACCAACGCCTTCTTCAACTTTCCGGGCAACAGCGATTTCTTCCTGCACACCACCGGCTGGCTGGCTGAAGAACGGGACCTCATCAGCATTGCGCCCAAGGAGCCGGCCCTGCGGCCCTTCACACCGAACCCGCTCCAGGAGCGGGCACTTCTCTACATTCAGGTGATTCTTCTCCCACTCATGACCTTCCTCACCGGCATGATGGTGTGGAGAAAACGCCGTCGTTTGTAGGCCCATGCGCTATTGGCCGACACTGCTCCTGCTGGTCATTCTCGCGGCGCTGGGCGGATATCTCTATTGGGTGGAGCTTCCGACGCAGCGGCTGGAGGAGAAGCGAGAAGCGGAAAGCAAGACTCTGCTCTCCCTTTCGGACAGCGCCATCACCGGCCTCGACATCGGCGCCATGCAGGGCCCCATCCGTTTGGCCAAGACGGACGGGAAGTGGGTCATCACCGCCCCCCTCCAAGCCGAAGCCGACGCGCGCGAGGTGCAGGCCATGATCCGGGCCCTGGTCCTCGGCAAGGTGACCCGGGCCGTGGACGACACGGGATCGGCGCTGGCTCCGTTCGGACTCGAGCAGCCCGTCGTCACGATCACCGTGCACGCCGGCGAGCAACAGGAGACGCTCTCCATCGGCGACAGCGGGCCGCTCTCCAACACGCTGTACGTCCTCCGGGGGTCCGATCACAAGGTGTTGCTCACCGACTTGGCGCCCAAGGATTTCATCAATAAGACCGTCCTCACGTTCCGGCGCAAGGAACTCCTGCGGTTCGTGCAGAACGACGTGGACCGGGTGCGCCTGACTTATCCCACCACGGAAATCGTGCTGTACAACGTGGCGAAGGACAAGCCCAAGCCCTCCTGGAAGATACGGTATCCCATCGAAGCCGAAGCTGATCAAACCGAGGTCCGGTCGCTGATGTTCCGCCTGGAGGATCTGAAGGCGATGAGCATCATCGATCCGGGCCCCGAGCGCGACGCCGTCGCAAAACGTCTCACGGCGCCCAAGGTCAAGGTCACGATCCACACCGCAGAGGGCGACCAGACGGTCAAGCTGTACCAGCCTGATCCCGAAAGCGGAGAGGCGATCGCGGAAACGAAGCCCGACGCGCCCCTCTACCGGGTCAACCCAACCGCCATCAAGGACCTCACCAAGGAGCTGTTCACCTTGCAGGATAAACGGCTGCTGGGGATCGACTACACGGACATCGCCATGCTGTCCGTGAAGACGCGCGACAAGGAGTACGTGCTGATCAATCAGAACGGCGAATGGGTCTTGGAGGATCAACCCACCGAGAAGGTGAGCCAGCAGGCGGCCGACCTCTTCGTGAGCCGGGTCGCCAACCTCCCGGCTGAAGAACGGGTGATCAAGCAATCGGCTCCGCTGGCGCCATACGGGCTGGCGGCGCCGGCTGCCGAGTTCGTCGCCACCGGGCGGGACGGCAAGGTCGTCGGCCGCCTTGCCTTGGGCAACCAGTCGGGGAATCTGCTCTACGCGACCGGGGCGCGGCTGCAAGGTATCTTCCAAGTCCGTCCGGACATTCTGACCCAGATTCCATCCAAGCAGGAACTCCTGGCGAAGCCGGACAACGCATCAACCGGCGCTCGGTAAGCCCCGTCGTCACGGTTCGAGGGGAAGCGCCGAGTGGTTCCCGCTGCGCCTCGCCGCAAACTCCCGCTCGATACAGCGCACTCTCAATCGAAAATCGTCCGGCCAGTCCTGGGCGCACTCCGCCATGGCCAGGGAGTAATCCAACAGCGTGATGTCCTTCGGTGGCGGCGCTTGAAGCTTTTGAAACGCCCGCAACTGCTGTTCCTCGCACATCACACGTTTACGGAAGTCGTCCGGCCACTCGTTCGCGCACCGCTCCCGAATCAGGGATTGATCTTCGATTTTCAGGCGAGGGTCGGCCATCGTTTGACGCCATTTTTCCACGACCTTCTCCTGCTGCTCGATGCAGGCAGCCTGCATATGGGGATTGTGCGCCCACTCGGCCCTGCACTTCTCTTGAATGATCGCTTCGGCGTCGTACGACGGCACGACTCTGATCTGCTGCTGCTCACACAGCATTCGCTTGCGGAAGTCATCAGGCCACTCCTGGGCGCACTTTTGCCGCAGGATGGCCAGGTCCTCCTGTTGGGCGCGGCGGTCACCGGCCGCGGAACGGGATTTCTCCAACAGGCGCTTCTGCTGCTCCATGCAGGTCGCTTGCTTGCGGGGATCATCGGCAAAGTCAGCCTTGCACTTGGCTTCGATCACGGCGTCGGGATCCCCCATGGCATAGGGAGCAGCGGGGGAAGGCGCAACCGGCGCCGCGATGGCGACGGCGAAGGAAACGGCGAGGAAGATGACGATCCTCATTGCAAGCATTTCCCCTGTGATGCACGATACTCGGACAAGGGCGTTCCGACAAACCGGGGGAAACCCTAGGCCGCAGCCGTTTGGGACCATCATCCCATCGGAATTGGGACAACCTACACTTCGGCCGAGCGGTCAAAGTCCGATACAGTGATCGGGCTATTCACCCGGTTCGGCCCCTCAACATGCCATTCCACAAACTACTCCCCGGAGACAAAATCCGCGCGGTCCAAGACCGGTATCCAGCGAAGGCCGGCGCCGTGGCGACCGTGCGCTACATGAGAACGGCGTTGGGGTATGTGGTGGTCGAATGGGACCATCCGGAGAACAATCAAGCCCCGGAACGGAAGACGGAATTGACCCTCAAGGACTTGGAGCATTTCGAACGTCTGTAAGCCCGCTCACGGTTCTCCCCTTCCAATCCTGCCCCGACTGCGCTAGAGTCCTCGCACGCCCCCGTAGCTCAGTTGGATAGAGCAGCGGTTTCCTAAACCGCGGGTCGCACGTTCAATTCGTGTCGGGGGCACCAACCTCCACCGGCAATCAGGTACTTGCCGAACCCCTCTGATCTGAGGATTCTGTGCATGAGATCCTTCTGTCACCACTTTGCTATCACCCGCCACCGCAGCTAGATTGGTAAGCGGTACGGCATCCAGCTTGCGTCACGCAATTTGCGCCGGAGCGGCAAACTGTTGCCGTTGGCAATCGACAGGCAAGAGTGGACCCTTACAAAGCGACAACAGAACATTATGTGGAGCATGTCCGGCGTGGCGGGGATTACGAGAACGCCGTCTGCGGCCTCGTTCATCAAGAAAAGGACATCCTTCCGCACCTGATAAACGCCTACAAGACTGAGAGCGAGGCGTACCTTCGTTGCTTCCTAGTCGAAGTGATTTGGCAGCACCGCGATGTTTCCATTGTTCCATTCCTTGGTGAAGCTCTCGGAGACGAAGCACCGGAAGCCTGGAAACAAGCGCTTGATGGTCTCGTAGCATTGGCATGCCCGTCAGCGAGGCAGGTGCTCCGCGATGCACAGGCACGGTTTCAGAATCGTAATGACATGCAACCATGGTTGAACGAAGCGATTGATCAAGTTGATGACGCTCTCGAACTGCGGTGAAACCAGGATGTTTGTTAAATGAACCTTCGCCATGCTTCTCCTGGCTTGACCTGATATCGCAAGCACTTGGAACCAGAAGACTTTGAAAGCCATTAATCTTGGGTGGTTCCTTCCCCTCTTTTCCGTTCGCCGAACTCACATCTGCCGCCCTCTCCACACCGTTAAGCTTGGCTAGAGCCTGCGATCCGCGGCTTGGTTAACACCAGGCGTAGGCTAGGTTGGCCTCCATGGTATTGACACTCGCTCAACATTTTTCTATAAGGTCGCCACCTGAGAACGATGCATCGGAACCCTTTGCTCTTGCCTAGGTGCGGACGCCGCTCAGGCGTCCTGAAATATTGAATATTTTAGTGGGAGGGCGTATGCGGAAATCGAATGTATTCGTGGCGTTGCTGCTTGCCGTGAGTCTCTCAGGTTGTTCGGTGCTGATGGTCGCAAGTCGCGAGAGCAACAGAGGCGACATCAACGTCATTCAGATCGGCGCTCAACGATCCGCGGTGATTGCCGAACTCGGCCAGCCAGACAGCTTTTCGACTCGAGACGGCGAAGGATACGACGACCGGTACAAGTTGGACCCCGATGCCCACGGCGCCGTCGCGAAATTTTTCACCGGATTGTTCTACTTGGCGGCCGACGTCGTCACCCTGTGCCTGACCGAGCTGATCTTTACCCCGCTCGAGATCGCCTTTAAAGACAAACTGGTCGTTTACCATCTCACCTATGGGGCGGATGGGAAATTAACTGATATCGAAAAGCTCAAACCATAAATGTTGCCTGGTGGAGAGAGCGGCAGGCCCATGCCGTCTCTCCACACGCCAGAACGGATGGAGCTGTTCGTCTCAGACGGCGAGCTTTGCAGAAAAGGTGCATAGCAGCGCCTACAGAATGCAGGTCCTGGCCGCTAGAGATTCCTCTAGGTGTCCGGCTCGAATTGGTTGGCACGAACGCCGGTTCCCTTTCATTTTCAATCGGCATCGCAATTTCGGCGGCTGGCACGTGCGGCTCGGCGTTCAGCGGTTTCATGGCACGGGTACTGCTCTCCCGAGGAAGACCAGCCTCGCCATGCAACTAAGGAGAAATAGAGCCCGATGCGTATCAAATTGCCCATGTCATCATGCTTGATGGCGGCTTCAGCACTCCTTGTCGGTTGCGCCGGAGAGCCAAGTGGAAAGGCGATGTTGATCCGCCATGCGAAGTTGACGCTTATCGAGGCGGCCACCATTGCGGAAAAGACGATCCCTGAGAGCCGCTCGATCGCGGCAGAGCTGAAACAGGACGGGAGCAACGTCGTTTATGAAATCTATGTCGTCAGGAAGGTAATCATCGACCCCCAAGACGGCCATGTCCTCACCCCGGAGGCTCCCGTGGCAGCAATGCCATCACCGAAGTAGTTTGGATTGTTCCTCACGGTCTCCAGTCCCACGCCGCGTCCCGCCCCTGGATCGGTAAAATCCCTTCCTGGCGGATCAGCCAGGTCTTGTCCTGGGCGCCGCCATGCTATAGATGGGCCCTATGAACGGGGCAAAGTTGCCGACGGTGCTGCTGCTCGACGATCTGACCGAAGACCGCACCATCATCGAGCAGGTCATGGGAAGTGAGTGCCGGGTCGTCCGGACGGCGAGCAGCCACGAGCTGCTGGATCGCCTACTGGGCGGCGAGCCTGCCGATCTTGCCATCATCGCGCTCGACATGGTGTCCGACGGCGCGGCGCAGGAAGTCGGACAAGCGTTTGCGGAGAGCCGAGGGACGAAGGTCTTGGCCCTGGCGCCCGTCCGGCAAGGCAGCGGCCTGATGACGCTGCTTCGCGCTGAATCGCTGCGCGCGCACCATCTGCTGGCCCGGCCACTCGACCCGCAGCATCTCATGATGGTGCTGAACTCGATGTTCCCGGCCATGGCCTCGCCGAACTAGTCTGTCCCGTCAATCTCGCCATCCCGCACGATCGCCTTCTCATCCGATCAGCCAGCCAGCGGGAAACGCCGCTTTTCTTGCCAGGCTCCAGCCCCTCGGCTAGACTTTTCTCCATTCGCTCATGGCACGCGCGCGCCCCGTCGACAATCGCTCACGGTCCAAGTCCACGCTGATCGAAGAGGTCAGCCGCGGCATCGAACAGTTCCAGGACATCCTCAACTCCATCGAAGACTTCAGCCGGGAAGGCTTTCCGTACCGGGACGCGGCCCGGGCCAAGGCGGAGCTGCAGCTCCGGGAATCCGTCCGCCGCATCTTCGGCGAGCGTTCGCCCGAATTTCAGACCTACCGCAACTACAAACTGCGCACCGGAAACAAGGGCGAGACGGCGCAAAGCATCGCCGTCGTCAAACAGCTCATTCACAATCTGGAAGACCGCAAGCTGGAGCTCCAGGGCCTCAAGCCTCAGGCCCCCGAACCACCGCCACCGCCACCGCCGCCCCCTGCTCCTGCCGCCCCCCCGCCCATGGCGCTGGTGCCTCCGATCCCTGAAAGCCGGCCTGTCGTCGCTGCGCCTTCTCTCGTCGCCGCTCCGATGACCGTGTCCGTCGCCATGACGACCAACCTCGCGATGCCGGCCGCTGCCGGGAAATCTCCCGATCTGCCGATGCGTGCACCCGTTCCAGCACCCGCTCCGACGATCCCTGACGCTGTACAGGAACAGGCCGCGGCAACCGGAGCCCACCGCCTTCAGGGAGAAACCATCGCGCCCGCCGTTTCGACACCGCCCGAACCTCCCCCGCCGCCGCCACCTCCCCCCGCCGCCGCTCCTGTCGTTCCTGCATCGCCTCCACCCGCACCCCTCACGGCGTCTCCGCCACCGCGTTCCACGCAAACCGCCGCGCCGGCCGTGTCACCCACAGCAAGCCCCGCGCCGGCCGCCGAGCAGCCCGCGGTCACGGGTGCTCCACCACCCTCTGATTCCCCGCCGGCTCATGAAGCACCGGCCGCGGACACTCCCTCTCCCGCGCCTGCTCTATCTGCCGAGCTTCCCCCGCCCATGCCCGCAACGGATCAGGACACGCTGGAACTCGTCCGAAAGGTCTGTATACGGTTTCACGCGGTCACCCGGCAGCTTCGGCTGCGGAAAGACTACCGGCCGACCCTGGAAGTGGAAGACGACCACGATCTCCAAGACCTGCTGTGCGCCCTGCTCAAGGTAGAGTTCGACGAAGTGGGCATCGAGGAATGGACGCCGCCCTATGGCCAAGGCACCCCGAGCCGCGCCTTTCTCGTCAACCATGACCACATCACGGTCGTGGCAAAGAAAACCCGACCGGGGCTCACGACGAAGGAGCTCGCCGAGCAGATCGCGGCGGATTCCGCCTATCACGGCGGCCGTTCCACCTGTAGAACTCTGTTCTGCTTTATTTACGATCCGGAAGGCCGCATCGGAAGTCCGAAGCGGCTCGAGACGGATCTCACTAGCGTCAGCGACCGCTATACCATCGAAGTGCTCGTCGCGCCCAAATAGCCATGGCGAAACCAAAACTGAAGAGCATCCCCACCGCCCCTCCGTCACGATCCGGTGCAGCCCCACTGTTGACAGGCCCTCAGCGACTTCGCTACGGTGACCCTGCATCAACGACAGCATCGGTTCCGTATACCATTCACGCACCGAGTTCCGGAGAGCGTCTCATGTCCGACCGGGCCTATATCCTCATCAACGTTCAGCCTGGCCAAACCACGGCGGTGGCCAGAGCGTTGAGCCAAATCAAAGAAATCAAAACGATCGATCCCTGCTGGGGAAAACCGGACATCATCGCGGTGGTGGAAGTGGCCGACCAGGATGCCTTGACCCAACTGGTCCTCAGTCGAATCCACGCCATCGACGGCGTGACGCAAACCGACACCCATCTGGTCTACCGCTTGAAGGAAGCCAGCGCCAAATGAAACGCCGCGCCGCCGCCCTCGTCCTGCTCTCCCTCGTCGTCGGGTGCAGCAGCACGCCGCCACGACCGTTCGAACCGGACATGATCGACGTGACGCTGCCCGCGCCCGTCGAGCAGGTGAGGACAGCCGTCACCCAGGTGCTGACGAACGGTGGGTACGATGTCGAGTGGCAAGACGATCAAAACGTGAGCACGGGCTATCGTGAGGAAATCCCCGGCCCGTGGGACGCGCTCTATCGGTGGCGGGTCGGCGTCATCAAGAGCCGTGTGGAAGGCGTCGTGACGCCGGTCGAAGAAGGAAGCACGCGCCTCCGCCTGCACGTGCTCACCGAAGGCAAGGGCGGCCTCTTGGAAGCCTGGGACGCGCAGGAAAGCGCGTTGCCGCAAAGCGCCGACAACCAACTCCGACTCATCAAGAATTACCTGCAGATGCTCTAGCCGCCCGGATCCTTTTCACCAGCATCTGGATCCTCGCCCAGATCAAGGCCGAACCGCTCCGCCATCCGGTACAAGGTCCGGCGGTCGATGCCCAGGATCTTCGCGGCCTTGACCTTGTTGCCTTTCGTCTCCTTCAAAACACGAATGAGGTGCCGCCTTTCCACCTCCTCCAGCGTCAAACAGACCTCCTCTTCCGGCTTGGCGGCCGTGCCCTCGGCCTCCGCGGCGCCATGGCGGATGGGTTCCGGCAAGTCGTCGGGAGTCAGCAACGGGCCATGGCTGAGCGAGACGGCGCGTTCGATCGCGTTTTCCAGCTCCCGGACGTTTCCCGGCCAATGGTACTGCTTGAGCAGCGCCATGGTTTCCGGCAGCAACCCCCGGACCATGCCCGACGAGGCCGACGCGCACTTATGGAGAAAATGATGCGCCAGCATCGGGATGTCCTCCCGGCGCTCGGCGAGTGACGGCAGCGTAATCCGCACCACGTTCAGCCGGTAATAGAGATCGTCGCGAAACTTCCCTTCCTTGACGAGCTGCGCGAGATCCCGGTTCGTCGCGGCGATGACGCGCACGTCTACCTTCACCGAGCCGGTCCCGCCGACGCGCCGCACTTCCTGATCCTGCATGACGCGCAGCAATTTGACCTGCAGAGCTTGGCCGAGCTCCCCGATCTCGTCGAGAAAGAGGGTGCCGCCGTTCGCCGCTTCGAACAGGCCCGTCTTGCTTCCGACCGCGCCGGTAAATGCGCCTTTTTCGTGACCGAACATCTCGGATTCGAGGAGGGTGTCCGGCAGCGCGCCGCAGTTGACCGGGATGAAGGGCTTGTCCCGGCGCGGGCCGTTGGCATGGATCGCCCGCGCGATCAATTCCTTGCCGGTGCCGCTTTCACCCTGCAGCAGCACCGTGCTCTTGCTTTCGGAAACGCGCGCCACCAGCTTGTACACTTCCAGCATCGCCGGGCTGCTGCCGACCAGCGGCGACCACTCGTCCTTGCCCTTCAGCTCCTCCCGGAAACGGGCGTTCTCCCGCACGAGGCGGCAGTGGTCCAGCGCGCGCTGCACGACCAGCTTGATCTCTTCTTTCTTGAACGGTTTGGCGAGGTAGTCGTAGGCCCCTTGCTTGATGGCCTCGATGGCGCCCTCCAGCGACCCGAACGCCGTCAGCAGCACGATCCTGGTGTCGCGACTCAACCGCTTCCACTCCCGCCACACGGTCAGTCCCTCCACCGTCCCCACTCGGATGTCGCTGAACA
>JBDZVU010000134.1:0-5691 GCA_040255845.1 Nitrospiraceae bacterium
GGTCACCGCGTACGAAGAGATTCAGCGGATGCAGATTTGATCCGTCTGTACGGGGAACCCGGGTAAATTATGGCGCTCTTTTCAAACTTTTCCGTCAACCAACGGATGATCATCCTCGTCGCGCTGGCCGGCTCGGTCGCCGGGCTGATCGCGCTCGCACTCTGGACCCAGCAGCCCGACATGCAGGTGCTGTTCACGAACCTGAACGGGGAAGACGCCGCGGCCATCATCGACAAGCTGAAGGAAACCAAGGTGCCCTACGAGACCACCGGGGGCGGATCCACGGTGCTCGTCCCGAGCGCACAGGTGCACGATCTGCGGCTGCAACTCGCCACCCAAGGCCTTCCGCACGGGGGCGGGGTGGGGTACGAGATCTTTGACCGCACCTCGATCGGCATGTCGGAGTTCGTGCAGAAGCTGAACTATCGCCGCGCCCTCCAGGGCGAGCTGGCGCGGACGATCGCCCAACTGCCCGAGGTCGAGCGGGCGCGCGTCCATCTGGCGATTCCCGAACGGCGTCTGTTCGCCAACGAGCAGGATCGGGCCCGCGCTTCGGTCATCCTCTCGCTGCGCCACGGGCTGGTGCTCACCAAAGCCCAGGTGCAGGGCGTCGTGCATCTGGTCGCCAGCAGCGTGGAAGGCCTGCAGGCCAGGGATGTCACGGTCGTGGACGGACACGGCAACATGCTCTCGTCCACCGCCACGGACGAGACCGCGGGCCTCACGAATACCCAGCTGGAGTACCAGCGCTCCATCGAAAAGGACATCGAGAGCCGCATTCAAACGATGCTCGAGCGGATCGTCGGGCTGAACAAGGCGGTCGTGCGGGTGTCGAGCGTGGTGGATTTCAGGAAGGTGGAGACCACCGAGGAGCGCTACGATCCGAACGGGCAGGTCGTGCGGAGCGAGCAGCGCGGACAGGAGAAGTCCAACGGCGTGAACGGCGTGTCCGGCGGCGTGCCGGGCGTGCAATCCAATGTCCCGCCGGGGACCGACCTGGAGCCGGCGCAAACCAGCTCGAGCCACAGCCAGACGAAGAACGAAACCGTCAACTACGAAATCAGCCGCACGGTCTCCCGCATCGTGGAACCGATCGGCACGGTCAAGAAGCTTTCCGTGGCGGTCCTCGTGGACGGATTGTACGAGCCCACGAAGGAGGGAGCCGAGGGCGCCAGGAAGTATCTCCCGCGGTCGGACGAGGACATGAAACGCATCGAAGAGGTGGTGAAAAAGGCCATGGGGTACAGCCCCGAGCGCCAGGACCAAGTGCAGGTCGTGAACGTGCAGTTCGAGCTCGGCCCCGAAGAGCCGCAGTCCGCGGCCGTGGAAGCGGCCGCCGACGGACCCAAGCCGTGGCTTCCCTACCTCCGCTACGCGGTGGGAGGCCTGCTGTTCATGATCATTCTGCTCTTCGTCGTGCGCCCGCTGATCGCCATGTTGGGCAGTCCCGCGCTTGCACCGGAGTCCGCCATGCCGTCGCCGCTGCCCGCTTCGGTGGGGGCGGTCGAGGCCTCGGTGGCCGCAGGTCCGGACCGCGCACATATCATCGACATGGCGAGGAAGAACCCCGACACGACCGCCGTGGTCGTCAAACAGTGGTTGAAAGGCGGAGCATAGGACCGCGCCATGGCGAAGCAACTGACCGGCGAGCAAAAATCGGCCATTCTCCTGCGGGCCATCGGCGAGGACGCCGCCGCCCAGGTGTTGAAGCAACTGGATCCCAAGGAGATCAAGAAGCTGGGCAGCTTCATGAACGGCACGGCGCAGATTTCACGGGAAGAGGAAGAGCTCGTCATCGCCGATTTCCAACAGGCGAGCGCCAGCGGAGAAGTGCAGTTCCAGGCCAAGGACTTCATCCGGAGCATCCTCACCAAGGCCCTCGGTCCGGAAAAAGCGGCCCGCATCATCGAATCCATGACGCGGAAGTCGTATCCCGGGTTGGAGGCCTTGAAATGGGTGGACGTCAAGACGATCTCCCAGATGTTGAAGATCGAGCACCCGCAGACCGTCGCCGTGGTCCTCGCCCATCTCGAGAGCGATCAAGCGGGGCAGGTGCTCGCGTCGCTGCCCGAACCCATGCGGGGCGACGCGGCGCTGCGGCTCGCGACGATGGAGGATGTCCAGCCTGACGTGCTCGAGGAGCTGAGTCAGACGCTTCAGGAGGCCCTGATGGCCAGCAAGGGCCTCGGGGCGCAAAGCATCGGAGGGGCGGAGGTGATGGCCGACATCCTCACACGCCTCGACAAGACGACCGAGGGCGGCATCATGGCGAAGATCGCGGAGAAGAGCCAGCCGCTGGCCGACGCGATCCGCGCGCTCATGTTCGTCTTCGACGACCTCATCAAGCTCGACGACCGCGGCATCCAGGAGCTGCTCAAGGAAATCAGCAAAGAGGATCTGCCGCTCGCGCTGCGCGGCGCCAATCCCGACATCCAGGCGAAGTTCTTCAAGAACATGTCGTCGCGCGCCGCCGAGATGCTTAAGGACGACATGGAAGCGCGAGGACCCGTCAGAGTGTCCGACGTGGAACGGGCCCAGCAGAACATTCTCAAGGTGTGCCGCAAGTTGGAGGAAGAGGGGCGCATCGTGGTGGCGGGCGAAGGGGAGGCGCTGCTGTAAATGTCGGCCTCAGGCACCCAGGTCGCGCAGTTCCGAAGCCCGCAGGCCCCGCGGCTGCAGGGCTCCGTCGTGGTCGTGGAGGACGACGAGCGGCTCCGCGCTCTGTTGGGGGAACTCCTGCGCCCCGAAGGGGTCACCCTCCGCCTTGCCGGAACCGCACGTGAGGCGGCAGCCCTCATTCGACAGACGGCGCCGGCGCTCCTGATCGTGGATATCATGCTTCCCGACGGCGACGGCATCGCGGTTCTTGAAGATGCCCAACGGCTCGATCCCCGCATCATCGGCGTGGTCATGACCGGCGCCGCCAGCGTCGAGCAGGCCGTGCGGGCCATGAAAGCGGGGGCCGCCGACTTCCTCTCCAAGCCGATGGACAATGCGGCGGTGCTGGCCACGGTCTGCCGCCTGCTGGAACTGCACCGCTTGAGAGGCGAACGGGCCGTGCTGAAGCAAGCCGCCGTGCGCGCGGGCGCCGTCCGCATCGAGCAACCGCCGCTGCACATCTTCGGCGAAGACGGCAGCCTGCGCGGCGAGGACGGCATGACGGAGTTCGAGCGCGGCGTCGCGGAAGGGCGCCGGCGGGCCGATGAGCAGTTCCGGCACGAACGGACGCTCCTGGCCGAGGCCGTCCGGCGACTGGACAGTGTCCGCACGACCCTCCATGAAAGGATGGAGGAGGAAACCGTCGCGCTCGCGTTTCAGATCGCATCCAAGGTCCTGCATGACGGCGCCGCGGCCTGCAAGGACCAGATCATGATTCAGGCGCAGGACGCGCTGAAGGCCGCCAGTGGCGTCGCCAGCGCCGTCCTGTCCGTTCACCCGGCCGACGCAGCCGCCTTGGAAGAGGCCCGCGCTTCGCTGGTCGTTCCCGGAGAAGAGACGAGCGTGAAGATCGCGGCCGATCCGTCGGTGCCGCGCGGCACCTGCCTGGTCCACACTGACAACCGCTTGATCGACGCCTCGCTCGACACCCAGCTCCTGCGCCTCGGGGAAGCGTTGAAGGAACGAGACCGCCATGCCGCTCGGTGACGTGCTGGATACCGTCAACCCGCTCGCCGTGAGCGGACGGGTGGCCCAAGCCGTGGGGCTCGTCATCGAAGGGTACGGCCCGATGACCACCGTCGGAGAACTGTGCCGCATCTCTCGCGAAGGAGAAGGTCCACCGGTTCCTGCGGAGGTCGTCGGGTTTCGCGGAGACCGGATCCTTCTGATGCCGCTGGGTGAGATGCAGGGGATCGGGCCGTCGAGCCGAATCGCCATGACGGGCCATGTGGCAAGCCTGCCGGTCGGCCCGGGTCTGCTGGGCCGCGTGCTGGACGGCATGGGCGAGCCCCTCGACGGCCAGGCGCCGATACGAACGATCGATCGCTATCCGCTCCATGCGTCGCCCCCCAACCCGATGCAGCGCGCGCGCATCCATACCCCGCTCGACTTGGGCATCCGCGCCATCAACGGCTTTCTCACATGCGGCCAAGGCCAGAAGATGGGCATCTTCGCCGGATCCGGGGTGGGCAAGAGCGTCCTGTTGGGCATGATCAGCCGCTACACCAAGGCCGACGTCAACGTGATCGCGCTGATCGGCGAGCGCGGGCGGGAAGTGAAGGAATTTCTCGAACGGGACCTGGGCTCCGCGGCGCTGCAACGCTCCGTCGTCGTCGTGGCGACCTCGGATCAGGCCCCGCTCGTGCGGCTGCGCGCTGCATTGGTCGCCACGACGATCGCCGAATACTTTCGCGATGCCGGCAAGCACGTGCTGCTCCTGATGGACTCCCTCACGCGCTTGGCCTACAGCCAGCGGGAAGTCGGCCTGGCCATCGGCGAGCCTCCCACGACGAAGGGCTACACGCCGTCGGTCTTCGCGATGCTGCCCAAGCTCTTGGAACGCGTGGGCACCGGCCCTTCTTCCGGAACCATCACCGGTCTGTATACCGTGCTGGTGGACGGGGATGACTTGAGCGACCCCATTGCGGATGCCGCACGCTCGATCCTCGACGGCCACGTCGTCCTGTCGCGAACCTTGGCGGCCCGCAACCATTTTCCGGCCATCGATCTGCTGCAGAGCACCAGCCGCGTGATGCGCGACGTCGTGGGACGGGAACATGACACCGCGGCCAGACAAGTCCTCGAGCTCCTCGCGCGCTATCGGGAGTCGGAAGACCTCGTGCTGCTCGGCGCGTACAAGGCCGGCGCCAACAAGGCGCTGGACCGTGCCGTGCAGGCGCAGGACGCCATCAACGCCTATCTTCGTCAGGACATCGACCAGCCCGCGTCCTTCACGGCCTCCGTGCAAGGCCTGCTCGCGCTGGCGCAGCAAAGCCGGATCTCATGAGTTTGTCCACGCTGCAAACCTTGTCCGCGCGAACCCAGGAAGCCTTGACCATGGAGCTCGCCCGCGTCACGCAAGACGTCGACGCCATGGAAGCCCGCTGCCGCAGTCTTGAAAAGGCCCTCGAGGAGGAAGCCGCGCGCTATTGCCGAGACGCGGAAGGAGGCCTGCCCATCGAGCAGGCGTTGGAGCGGCAGGCTCGGATGGAGGCCCAACACACGATGCTGGCGGCGGCGCGGCAAGGTTTGGCGACGCTCAAGGAAACGTGGGACGCCGTCCACGCCAGGCTGATGGAGACCCGGGTGGAACGCAAGATTCTCGACCGGTTGGCGGAACGACGGGAGGCGGAACACCAAGCGGAGCTGGACCGCCGCGAGCAGCAACATCTCGATGAAGCGGCCCAGCGCCGCCTCGCGACAAGGGAGGACCGGCTGTCATGATCCGTCGCAGGCCAGACGAAAGGGACCGGATCATGCTGAGCGGGTTTCGGGCCCGGCGCGCAGTCTCACCGGCCCAGCGGCGGGCGTCGCTCTGGACTCTGACGGCCGGCCTCATCGGCTCCACGATCCTGCTCTGGGTCATGGTGCAATTGGGACAGGCGTCGGATCCCAGAGGGAGTGGGGCCAAACCCGCGCGGCCGGCACCGCTGGCCGCCGCATCCTCCACGACAGCGCCCTCCGGGCCTCCCCCAGATGCCGCGCCGCCGGACGAGGAATCCCTCGCCCCACCCGTGTCTGCCCTGCAAGGGC
>JBDZVU010000182.1:0-1503 GCA_040255845.1 Nitrospiraceae bacterium
TCGCGCGCCAATTGCTGCCGCAAGCGGTCGATCTGCTCGTAGGCACGGACGTGGTCGATCGCGTAGGCGATCTGCGTCGCGACCAGCTGCAAGAACTCGAGATCCGCGGGATCGGGCTCCCCGCGCTCGACGCTGCCGATATTGAGCGTCCCGATGCAGGTATTGCCGATCAGCAATGGGGAATTGATCATGCGGCCCAGGCCTTCCCGGACGTAATAGTCGTCTTCCAGAAAGACCCGCTGGCGCTGCAGGTCCGGGCGCACATGAATGGTCCGGTTCTCATACACCCAGCCTACCGCGCTGCCGGTCTTGGGGATGACCGCGTCGCGCGGCAGCTCGCGGTGCGGCATCGTGGTCTCGACCGCGTAAAATCGGAAGGAGTCGGTGTCGGGATTGTACAGCGTGATGCCGGCCCGCTCCCACGGCAGCACTTTACGGATCTCTTCGGTGATCGCCCGCCAGAGGCTGTCCGTATCCCGCTGGGAGTTTAGGACGTTCGTGACGGCCAGTAGAGCCCGGTAGCTCTCCTCGGTGTTGCGCATCCGTAGTACTCCGGCCGAGGACAGCTCGTGCGGGCCGCCACTTGGAACCGGCTGGCCGGCGCTCGGGCATGGTTCATGTTCGGAGCCCTCGGCGTAAGTACAGGATACGTGACCCATTTTTGCTACGCAACCTCGGACGGATCGCGTTCTGCGCGATGTGGACGCGGAAGGATCGACGCAGGCGCGAAGGCGGACACCGGCATTCGACCGGTCGAATTCCCCGCGCGGACGGTCGTTCTCCCGATGCCGATGCCCAAGCAGACGCCGGCGGCCCCCGCCGTGGTCAGACCCCACTGGATCCACTCCAACTTGTCCATCGTTTGGCGGCTCGTCCTTCGCATGTCGATCCTGTGGTTCAGATCCTCGAATGCCAACGCGATCGTTTTGGCCATGGCCAGACCGTCGCCACCCCTGATGTAGGCCAGCACCACGTCGTCCGCTCCTTGCTCCGCTTGCATCACCAGCCGGCGTTTGGTATCCAGCAAATCCATGATGCGTGCACGCAGAATTTCAATGCGCCCCTGCAAATCCGGCCATCCCTCCGTGAGATGGCTGACCCGGTCGATGACGCCGGGAATGCTGCCGTCGGCGGTCTTCATCGCGTTGAGGAACACCGACTGCTTCGCCAGGAGATAGCCGCGGAAGCTGCTGTCCACCTCCACAACCAGACGCTCCAGTAGGCGTATCTCCTCTTTCAGCCAGGCCTGGCGCTGGAGGTCTTCGTCAATCGCGCGCCACTCCTTCACCAACAGGCGCTCCACCACCAGGAAACACAACACCGCGAGCATGACGCCCAGCCATCCGACCCATCTCTGCATGAATGAATCGTCCCTCCCGCCTTGACCCCGTCGAGTGAGAGCGATCGCGATGGCGGGAGAGGAGAGCCTCTCCCGCCACGCTCCTGTCTACAACCAGGTCACGCGTTCGGCCGGTCTGATGTAGATCGGCTCCTCGACCTGGA
>JBDZVU010000183.1:0-1503 GCA_040255845.1 Nitrospiraceae bacterium
TGGTGGTCGTCTGCAACAAGGCATTGGCAGCGGTAAATTGACTCCGCGCGACGATGAAGGGCACCGCGCCCGTCATCGCCGGCCCAAAGACAGCCGAGGCGATCGCATGCAGGAAGACGAGCACGTAGAGTCGCTCGACCGTGAACATCTCGACGGGGACGAGGCAGGGAATGACGCCGATCAACAGTGCCCGCGCCACGTCGCTGCCGATCATGATCCACTTTTTCGGCCAGCGGTCCACACAGACCCCGAACACGGGTCCGAACAGGATCGGCGGCAGCGTCTGCAACAAGCCGATGATCGTGGTCTTCATCGGCGAGCCGGTGACCGAGTACACGAACCACATCAGGGCGAGCTTGGTCACCCCGTCACCCACCTGCGAGATGATCTGACTCCACCAGAGCAGGCTGAAATCACGGCTCAAGAGCCATCGCGCTTTCGGCGCGTGGATTGATTCCACCGTCCCCGGCACGACGGCCCCTGCCTGCGCCCCAGGCTGGTACTCGCCGGTGACGGGTATCGTGTTCAGTGTGGACATGGTCGATGGAGCGGTGAGCGCTGCGGCCCGTGCGGAGCGGTCTCCATGCCCTCATCCGCGCGGCACGTCCGTGATTACCATAGGAAGTATAGTGGAGTACCGGAACGTCGCCTAATCTTTCCTCGTTCCGAACCGATCCCGTCCCCGCGCGGACGCAAGCGCCGACGATGGCCCGCCGGACACTGCGCGTCTGGGTCAGAAGCGTGACTGCGCCCAGGATGCGACAGCGGCGGCAAGCTCCCGCAGCACGTCGGCGTCCGTCCGGCCCGAGCGCTTCAGCATATGGAAGGAGTGGTCGGCGGCCTCCACCACGTGCAACGTGGCGCGCTCACCCAGTCCCGCGCAGACGGGACGCAGCAGAGCGAGATCGGCGAGATGGTCCCTCGTGCCCTGCAGAAACAGCATCGGCAGGGGCACCTGTGCCAAGTGATCGGCGCGCGCCGTTGATGGTCGGCCCGCCTGGTGCAGCGGAAATCCGAAGAAGACCAGGCCTCGCACGCGGGCGCTGCCGGCGGACGCGCCGGATCGCTCTTCGGAAACGGCCAGGGACGTCATGCGGCCCCCCATCGACTTGCCCCCTGCGAGCAGCGGCAGTTTTGGAGCCTGCTCCGAGGCCGCGGCCATGGCGGCCCGCACGGTGGCTTGCAACACCGCGGGTACGTCCGGCCTGCCGGTTCGCCGTTGCATATACGGAAAGTTATAGCGGAACGTGGCCACCCGACAGGCAGCCAATTCCCGGGCCAACTGCTCCATGAACGGGTGCCGCATTCCTGCTCCGGCTCCGTGCGCCAAGACCAGCAGCCAGCGAGCCGCCTCAGGACGAAGCAGCACCGCGTCAACGGCGCCGGCTGTCTCCGGCACAGGCACGCTTAGTTCTCGTTCCATCGCGACGGCTCTCGCTAATTGGAGGGACCCCGCATGTTAGCGCTGCACATCTGCGGTGCCAACCGGGTGCCGTGCGGACC
>JBDZVU010000135.1:0-5646 GCA_040255845.1 Nitrospiraceae bacterium
TTCGGATTCCTCGGCCCGAATGGAGCCGGGAAGACGACGACCATCAAAATCCTGATGGGGCTCATCTATCCCAGCGCCGGACAGGCGACGCTGTTCGGACGCGCGGTCGGGGATCCCGTCGCTAAATCCAAGGTGGGCTTCCTGCCGGAATCACCGTATTTCTATGACTATCTGACCAGCCGCGAATTCTTGAAATTCTACGGGCATCTTTTCGGAATGACAGGGGCGGCGCTCGAGAAACGCGCCGATGAACTGCTCGAGCTCGTCGGGATGACGCATGCCCGCGATTTGCAGCTGCGCAAGTTCTCCAAAGGCATGTTGCAGCGGGTTGGGATTGCGCAGACCCTCATCAATGATCCGGAGCTCGTCGTCTTGGACGAGCCCATGTCGGGCCTGGATCCGATCGGCCGGAAGGAAGTGCGCGACTTGATCCTGCAGCTCAAGCAAGCCGGCAAAACGGTCATGTTCAGCTCCCATATTCTGCACGATGCGGAACTGTTGTGCGACCGCGTCGCCATGGTGCTGAAGGGACGATTGGTCGCGAATGGCCCGGTGGGGGATCTGATCGGTCAAGGAGCGGTGCAGTCCGTGGAACTGGTGGTGGACCGGCTCTCCGCCGAAGGCCTGGAGCACTTGCGCCCGTTAACCGAGAAGATTGTGACGCAAGGGGAGCGCCTGTTAGCGGTCCTGAAACAGCCACGTGACGTCGGGAGCGCGCTCGAAATTATTCGCGCCGCGAAAGCCACGGTGGTCTCGCTCACCCCGCATCGGAGTTCGCTCGAAGACCTGTTCATCAAGCTCGTGAAGGGCCCCCAACCGGCCGAGGAGTGCCAGCGGTGAAAATTCTGTCCATCGCCTTCAACACGTTTCGTGAAAACCTTCGCGATAAGCTGCTGTACAATCTGCTGGTATTTGCCCTGCTGATGATCGGCAGTTCGCTGATCCTGATGCGGATCACGTTGGGAGAATTTCATCGCCTCCTGCTCGATATCGGGCTGGCGAGCATCAATTTCTTCGGCGTCCTGATCGCCATCTTCGTGGGTATCGGATTGGTCAGCAAGGAAATCGAAAAGAAGACCATCTATACGATCGTCTCGAAGCCGGTCGCGCGGTATGAGTTTCTCCTCGGCAAGTACCTCGGGCTCCTGCTCACGCTGTTGGTCAACACGGCGGTCATGGTTATGGGGCTGTTGGCCGTCCTGTGGTTTCAAGAGGTGCCGATTCGCTCTGTGTTGTTCGAAGCCATCGGGACCTGTTTTCTGGAGTTCATGGTCGTGACCGCGGCGGCGCTGCTGTTTTCGACGTTTACGACGGCGACCCTCAGCGCCATCTTTACGTTGGCCTTGTTCGTGATCGGCCATTTGACGGCTGATTTGAAGGCGTTCGGGCAAAAGATGGACGCAGTCGGCCGTGCCGTGGTCGACGGGATGTATTTGATCCTGCCGAATTTGGAGCGGTTCAATTTGAAAAGCCACGTCACTCATCAGATGGCCGTACCGGGCGGTGATTTAGCGCTGATTGCCGCCTACGGCATCGTGTACTCCGCGTTCCTCCTCCTGCTGGCCGCCCTCATTTTCCAGCGGCGAGATTTCAGGTAAATGGAGTCCGCGCTTGCTTTCCTTCCCCTGGCGCGGTAATGAATGGGCGGCTAATCCGGAACCGATCCGTGCAGATCCCACTGCTTGATTTGAAAGCTCAGTACCGCCCGCTCAAGGCCGAGATCGTCTCGACCATCGAGGCCGTCTGCGACGAACAAGGGTTCGTGCTCGGTCCCCGGGTGGTCGCATTCGAGAAGGCCATGGCGTCCTACACCGGTGCCACCCATGCCATCGGTTGTGCCTCTGGCAGCGATGCGTTGCTGCTCTCCTTGATGGCCCTCGGGGTCGGAAGCGGTGATGAAGTCATCACGGTGCCGTTCACCTTTTTTGCTACGGCGGGAGCGATCTCACGGCTCGGGGCCAGACCGGTTTTTGTCGACATCCAACCGGAGACGTTCAACCTCGACCCCCTCCAGCTCGAACGGGCCATCACACCAAGGACGAAGGCGATCATCCCGGTTCACCTGTTCGGCCAGTGCGCCGATATGGCGGCCATCAACCGTATTGCCGCCGTAAAGCAGATTCCCGTGATCGAGGACGCTTGCCAAGCCATCGGGGCGGCTCACAGCGGGGTGCGTGCCGGCACGCTGGGCACGACCGGGTGTTTCAGCTTCTTCCCCTCGAAAAATCTGGGAGGATTCGGCGACGGCGGATTGATCACCACGAACGACGCTGGGCTGGCCGACGCGCTGTCCATGCTGCGCGTGCATGGCAGCCGTGTGCGGTACCTCCACGATGCCGTCGGCATCAACAGCCGGCTGGATGCGCTTCAAGCGGCCGTGCTGCACATCAAATTACGATATCTCGACCAATGGGCCGAGGGCCGGCGCCGGAATGCCGCCATGTACGAGGCATGCTTCCGCCAGGCGGGGCTGTTGGATCGGATCACCCTGCCGGTCACACGTCCGGAAAATTTCCACGTCTTCAATCAGTACACCATTCGTGTCCAACGGCGGGACGATCTGCGGGAATTTCTCAAAGAGAAGGGCGTCGGCACGGAGATCTATTACCCGCTCCCCATGCATCTCCAGAACTGCTACAAGGACTTGGGCTACGCAAAAGGATCCTTCCCCGTCTCCGAGCAAGCCGCCGAGCAAGTGTTGTCCCTCCCGATCTATGCCGAACTGTCACACGAGCAACTGCAATACGTGGTGGACAGCATCGCGGAGTTCTACCGGCGCGCCTAGCAGAGGCAGGGCGTGGTCAGGTTGACCGTTATGGGAACATGGAGGATTGACATGCGGATTGCACTTGTCATGGTCTGCCTCCTGGCGCCCGCTCTGATTCAAGCTAAAGAGCTGACACCTCGGGAGATCTACGAACGCACCTCTCCCGCCGTTGTGATGGTGATGGGGCATCCGGAGAGCGGCAAGAGCGGAAGTGGCGGGACAGGATCCATCATTCGCGCGGATGGCGTGGTGTTGACGAACGCCCATGTCATCGTGGAAGAAAGAACCGGCCGCCCCTTTCCGCGAGTCACCGTGTTTTTGAAGCCTCCCCGGGTCACGGGCGATACCAGGGCGGACCTTGCTCGCATGATGAAGGCGCGCGTGGTGGCCTATTCGGTCCCGTTGGATCTGGCATTATTGAAGCTGGACGGCGTGACGGATCCGCTCCCCACCGTCGAGTTGAGCGGATCGGACCGGACGAGAATCGGCGATCGTGTGCTGGCGATCGGACATCCAGAACAAGGCGGTCTCTGGACGTTGACCACGGGTGTGATCAGCGCGGAAGTGGACAACTTCAACGGCGTGAAGGGCAAGCATGTCTTTCAGACCGAGACCGGCCTGAACCGGGGCAATTCCGGTGGGCCGCTGTTGGACAGTGAAGGCCGTATGGTCGGCGTGAATACCGCGATCGCCCGCGTGGCGGCGGACGGGTTGCCGATCACCAGCATCAGTTTCTCGCTCAAATCCGCAGTGGCGCAACAATGGCTTGCCGAGCAGGGATTTCCCAACGCCGGTGCCATCCAAGCAGCCTCGCCCGCCGCACCGGCGGCCTCGTCCCAGCCGGCGGTCCCTCCTGCTGTGGTCGAGCCCGTTCCGCCGTCATCGACGGCCAAGCAGCCCGCGGCCCCTCCGAAGGGAGCGGCCGCCGATCCTGTGACGTCTCCGCGCCCGTACAATCTTGACGAACTGGTGAGAGATCGCAGCAAAGCGGAAGCAGATCTGGAGCAGATGATCACCGACATGAGAGGAAAGCTGAAAGGACGGTAGGGCCAAGGGAACCGACGCAGAAACGGAAGGGGGACGGGCGGATCGCCCGTCCCCCTTCGTCTTTTTGGAGACGGCTAGCTCGTCACGGCCCCTTCGGAAGCCGACGAGACGTGACGCGCATACTTCGCCATCACGCCGGTCCGATAGCGGGGGACCGGTGGCTTGACCTTTTTCAGCCGGGCCGCGATCTCTTTTTGCGACAGGGCAACATCCAGCCGCCGTTTGACGATGTCGAACGTGATGCGGTCGCCGGTCTTCACCGCCGCGATCGGGCCGCCCCGGACCGCCTCCGGAGCCACATGCCCCGCCATCAGCCCGTGCGTGGCGCCTGAGAAACGCCCGTCCGTCAGCAAGGCCACCGAATCGCCCAATCCCGCTCCGACGATGGCAGCGGTAACCCCCAGCATTTCGCGCATGCCCGGACCCCCGGATGGGCCTTCGTAGCGGATGACGACGACATCGCCCGCCTTGATCTGTCCGGCCTGTACCGCGACGAAGGCGTCCTCTTCCCGATCGTATACTCTGGCCGGGCCTTCGAATTTCACCATTGAATGGCCCGCGACCTTCACCACGCAGCCTTCCGGCGCCAGGTTGCCCTTGAGAATGACCAGGCCGCCGCTCGGCTTGATCGGCTGGGACAACGGCCGGAGCACCTGCTGTCCCGGTGTTTCTTTCGCGGTCGCGGCTTCCTCGCCGATGGTCCGGCCTGTCACGGTCGGCTGGTCGGCATGCAGCAGGCCTGCCTCTTTGAGGCGACGCGCGACCAGGGTCGTGCCGCCCGCCTGGTAGAGGTCCGCCGCCGTAAACCGTCCGCCTGGCTTCAAGTCGGCGAGCAGCGGCACTTTGCGATTAATCTTGTCGAAGTCATCGATGCTGAGCTTGACGCCGGTCTCGCGCGCCACCGCCAGCAGGTGCAACACCGCATTGGTCGACCCTCCGGTGGTGGCGACCGCGGCGATGGCGTTCTCGATGGACTTTCTCGTGATGATCTGCCTGGGACGCAGATCCTTCCTGATCAGCGCCATGACCATCTTGCCGCACTCGAAGGCGATGTCGTCCTTCTCAGGATCCATGGCCGGCACCCCGTTGCGGCCCATCGGAGAGATGCCCAAGAACTCGAAGGCGATGGCCATGGTATTGGCGGTGAATTGACCGCCGCAGGCACCAGGGCCCGGACAGGCGTGATCCTCCAAATCCTTCAGCTCGTCACTCGTCATCTTGCCGGAAGCATGCTTCCCGACGGCCTCGAACACGTCTTGGATCGTGACATCATGGCCTTGAAATTGACCCGGCATGATGGACCCGCCGTACAGCATGAGTGATGGGAGATTGAGCCGGGCCAGCGCCATGACCGTCCCCGGAATGGTCTTGTCGCAGCCCGAGAGAGCCACCACCGCATCGAACAGGTGCCCCCTGGCGACCAATTCGATCGAGTCGGCAATCACTTCGCGGCTGATCAAGGAGGCCTTCATGCCCTCCGTTCCCATGGAAATCCCGTCGGACACCGCGATGGTGTTGTACTCGATGGGGGTTCCGCCCGCCGCCCGGATGCCGGCTTTCACGCGCTCCGACAACCGGCGCAGGTGATAGTTGCAGGGCATCACTTCGATCCACGTGTTGGCCACGCCGACGATCGGCCGCGACAGATCTTCGTCGGAAAATCCGACGGCCTTCAACATGGCGCGGGCCGGCGCCCTACCCGGTCCCACGAGCAGATCGTGACTCTTGAGCTTCGCTTCCTTCGGCATGGCCTGCTACTTTCCTTTCTTGCCTTCCTTCTGGCCCTTTTTGCCCTTCGCCTCCGTGTCGATCACCGTCCCCGTCGCGGCGTC
>JBDZVU010000050.1:0-24084 GCA_040255845.1 Nitrospiraceae bacterium
CAAGGGCTATGATCCCGCGGTCGTCGAATCCTTTTCCAAGGAATTCTTCGGCGCCCGCCGGAGCACCGCCACCGCGACTCTCCGCTATTAGGGCGCACTGTCTCATGCATGGGGACTGCGGGCAGTGGTCCCCATGCAGACAAAGCGTCACCACCGCATGCATGCCACCGATCTGAAGCAGCTCTTCCAAAGGCTCCCAGCCGCGCTGGACTCGGAGGCGGCCGAAGACCTCGACGCCGTCTATCAATTCGATCTCACGGGGCCGCAGGGCGGCCAGTATGTCGTGACGGTCCGGAACGGAGCCTGCTCAGTGGAGGAGGGGACCCACGCGGATCCCCACGTGACGCTGTCCATGGCAGCCGAGGATTGCCTGAAGGTGCTGAACGGCCAGCTGAGCGGCCCTGCGGTCGTGATGACCGGACGGCTTCGCATCACCGGGGACGTCGGCCTGGCGATGCAGCTGAAATTTCTGTTTCCCACGCTCGGCTGACCCGTCAGAGGGCCGGCACTTCCTCGGCCTCGATGGGGATGGGCGCCGGTTGGACTTCCTCCAGCTTTCGTGGAAACCGCTCTTCCAGGATGAGGTACACGGTGGGGACCAGAAACAGCGTCAACAGGGTCGAGACGCTCAGTCCTCCCACTACGGCTCGCGCGAGCGGGGCGTTGGTCTCCCCCCCGGTCCCGAACCCCACCGCCATGGGCAGCAGGCCGAACACGGTCGCCAGCGAGGTCATGAGGATGGGCCGCAGCCTGGTGCGAGAGGCCCGGACGACCGCTTCCACTAACGCGAGACCTTTGCGCCGCAACACATTGGTATAGTCCACCAACAGGACCCCGTTCGAGACGACGATGCCCAGCATCATGATGATGCCCATCATGGACGTCGTGGAGAGGGTCGTGTCGGTGAGAAACAGGATGAGAATCACGCCCGGAAATCCCATGGGGACCGAGAACATGATGATGAACGGATCCACTAGGGACTTAAATTGGGCCGCCATAACCATATAGACCAGCGCCAGAGCCAGGATCGTCGCAAACTGGAGGCCTTGAAACGTTTCGCGCTGCTGCTGAATCTGTCCCGCCAACCGAACGGTGAAGCCGGTGGGCAACTGTAAGTTGGCAAATGCGGCTTCCAAGTCTTCGGCGATGGAGCCCAGATCCCGGTTGACCGGATTCGCGGTAATGTGGATCACCCGCTGAAAATATTTTCGGTCGATCTTCACGGGTCCCGCGTTCAGCTTGAGCGACGCGACGTTTTTCAACAGGACCGGCTCTCCATTCTTGGTCGTCAGGAGGATGCGCTCCAGGTCGGTCAGGTCTTTCCGATATTCCTCCGCCAGCCAGGCGCTGATGTAGTACTCATTCCCGTTCTGCGGGTCCGTATAGATGATCGGGTCTGTCTGGCCGTTGCCGTTCAACGAGAACAGGACGGCGTTCGCCACGTCGGTTTCGCTGATGCCGAGCAAGGCGGCTTTCTCCCGGTCGACCACGACGTTGATCTCGGGGTAGTTTTCCTCGCGGCTGACCTCGATGTCCGCCAGGCCGGGGGTCTTGTGCATGACGTCTTCCACGAGCCTGATGGCCTGACGCGCCTTTTCGAAATCGTAGCCGTAGATCTCGACGTCCACCGCCTTCTGTGAGCCGAAGCTCGTGACGCGTTTCACCAAGCCCCCCGGATCGAAGAACATGGCCACGCCGGGAAAAAGCTTGAGCACCTTCGGGCGCACGTCGTTCATGATTTCGACCTGGCTGCGCCGCCGCTTGTCGGGCGATGCCAGGTAGACGGAAATGGTGGAGGTGTGCGGACCGGTGTTGGGATTGAACAGGGAGGCGCGGCCCTGCGAGAGCACACCCGTGCTGGAGACGATCGTCTCCAACTCCGACGCAGGAATGTGCTCCCGCAGGACCCGCTCCACTTCCGCGACCTGCTGCTCGGTCCTTTCCACCCGCTGGCCGACCGGGGCCCGCAGGACGATGCGGAACTGGCTCTCATCCGAGACCGGCAGAAACTCCGTCCCGATCATGGGGAGCAGGGCCAGCGATCCGGCAAAGAGGGCCAGGACCGCGGTGATGAAAACGTTGCGGTGCCGCAGCACCCAACGCAGCGAGGCTTCGTAGCTGCGGTCGAGTGATTCGTAGCGATCCCGGCTCCAATTCATCACGCCGACGAACCACCCCGGCATGGATCTGTGGGCCTCCTGCTCCGGTTTGAGGAACTTGTAGCACAGGGCCGGCGTGATGGTCCGGGAGACGAAGAACGACGTGAACAAGGCGATCGCAATGGTGACGGTCAAGGGAATGAGCAGCAGCCGCGCGATCCCGACCACGAAGAACATCGGCAGAAACACGACCACGGTCGTGACGGTGGATGCGAAGATCGGCATGGCCACCTCCCGCGCGGCATCCAGAATGGCCGTCCATCGGTTGCGATTCTCGTTCAAGTGGCGCTGGATGTTCTCCAATTCCACGATCGAGTCGTCCACCAGGCGCCCGATACCCAGGGCGAGTCCCCCCAGGGTAAAGACATTCAACGTCTGCCCCGAGAAATAGAGCACGATAAACGTCACGAGGATGGAGAGCGGGATGGCGACGGAGATGATCAAGGTGCTCGTAAGATTGCGCAGGAAGATGAGAATCACCGCGGCGGCCAGCAGAGATCCGTGGAGGGCCTGTTCGATCAGATTGCTGATGGACTGCCGGATGTACACCGATTGATCGAAGGAGATGCCGAGCTTCACGCCGGGCGGGATCCCGATCATGTTCGGCAGGGCCTTGCGCAAGGCGTTCACGACTTCGACCGTGTTGGCGATCGGTTGCTTGTTGACGCGCAGATAGACCGCGCGAGCCCCGTCGGTGCGGACGATGTTGGTCTGGATATCCGATGAGTCCGTGACGGTTCCGACGTCTCGGACCCGAACGGGGTTGCCCTGCTGGTTCACCTTCACGATGACGTCCTGGATCGGCTCGACCGTCTTGAACTGGTTGTTGGTGAAGACGTTGTAGTCCAGGTTCCCCGCTTTCAGGTCGCCCGACGGCAGGATCAGGTTCGCCGCCTTCACGGAGCGGACCACGTCCAGGATGGAGAGCCCCCGCGCGTTGAGCAGGGCGGGATCGAGATTGATGTTGATCTGCCGGATCTTGCCGCCTTCAACGGTGGCGGCCGCCACGTTGGCGATCTGCTCGATCTGCGGCGCGATGGTGTTGTAGGCGAGGTCGTAGAGCGCCCGCTCGTCCAGGTCGGCGCTCGAGACGGTGACCATCGCCACCGGAATGTTGGAGACGTCGAACTTCACGATGAACGGCTGCAGGATGCCCGGCGGCAGGCTGTTGAGGATTTGGGTGATGCGCTGCATCACCTCCATCTGCCCGACGTTGATGTCGGCCCCCCAGTTGAACCAGATCTGGACGGCGCCCAAGCCCTGCTTCGCGAACGATTCCACATGTTCCACGTTGGAGGCGGAGCTCACCGCTTTTTCGATCGGATAGACGACGCTCTGTTCGATGTCGAGGGGCGGCGCGCCCTTGTAGATGACCCCGACGAACGCGACCGGTACTTGGATGTTCGGAAAAAGGTCGACCGGCAGCCGCTCGAGCGAGGTGAGTCCCAACACGACCATGGCGAGGGACAGCATCAGGAAGCCGATGCGGTTGCGGAGCGCGAGGAGCGTCAGCCACATGAGGAATCCGGCCGTGGTTGGGTGCCGTGGGGGATCCGACTGGGAAGGGCCGGCCCGCTCGATCGGCCCCTCGCCAGCTTACAGGGCCTGGACTTGCACCGGGGTGCCGTCATGCACCAAGTCCTTTCCCGACACGATGACCTGTTCGCCGCCGTCCAGCCCCTTCGTGATCTCGACCCAATTGTCATTGCGCAGGCCGATTTCGACGTCGACCCGCTGGGCTTTGCCGTCGCGCACGATGTAGACGTATTGGAGATCTTCCAGTCGGCTCACGGCGTCGATCGGGACTTGAATGGCGAGCGGGTGCCTGCCGACCAGAGCTTCTACGCGGGCGAACATGCCGCCCTTGAGCGCGCGTTCCTTGTTGGGCAGATCGATTTCGACGGTCATGGTTCGGGTCGCGCGGTTGAGGGCCTGCACGATGCGGGTGACCGTTCCTTCGAACACGCGATCCGGATAGGCTTCTGCCCGCACCTCCGCCTTCTGCCCGATGCGGATCAGCGGAATGTCCTTTTCCACCACCTCGATCAAAATACGCACGGTGTCGATATCGTGGATGCTGAGCATGCCCCGCGACATGGTGGAGGTGCTGGCCGTGGCGCTCGACACATAGGCGCCAGGGTCCAAGTTCCGCTCGGCGACGTATCCGGCGAATGGGGCACGGATATACGAGTAGGCCAAGTTCGTTTCGGCCTGCGCGAGGGCGACCTCCATCTGCTTTACTTGGGCCTCAAGTGATTCCTTGGCTGCGACGGCGCCGTCAAAACTGACCTGCGCGGTGTCCAAGTCTTGCTGCGAGACGAACTGATCCTTGATCAGGGCTTGCATGCGGTCCAAGGTCAGTTTGGCGTTCCGCACCGTCGCCTCCTGCTGCGTGACCTTCGCGCGGGCCGCGGCCAGATTGGCTCTGGCTTGGTTGACTGCATGCTGGTAGTCGGTGTGGTCGATTTCCACGAGCAGCTGGTTGGCCTGCACAAAATCGCCCTTGTCGACGTGGATTTTGGAGATGTACCCGTCCACTCTGGAGAAGAGATTGACCACTTGGTTCGGAATAATGTCGGCGGTGTAGGCGAGCCGGACGTCCATGTCCCGCTTCACCGGCGTGACCGTTCCCACCGTGATCACGCGGGTCTTTTTGAGATCCGTCTTGGCACCGCTGCTCAACCGGAAGACGACCAGCGCCGAGACCGCGAAAAAGATGACGGCTCCCAGGACGACGAATGGATGGCGGCTCAGCGATCTCATGCCTTGGCCGCTCTCTGCCGGCGCCGTGGAGACCAGTCGGCCACCAACCCCTTGAGAAACAGATCCACATACGTCTCGACGGTGGCCTGATGAGAGCAGTGCATGGCGACACCAAAAATTTCGTGCAGCAATCGATGATGCACGACCATGCCGATGAAAGCGCGTGCCGCCAACAAAGGGTCCACCGTTCTGAAGGCCCCTTCGCGGATCCGGGCCTCGATGTACCTGGCGAGATGCTCATACAGGACCTTGTGGTGCCTGCTGAAGAACATGTCCGACAACTCGTGCTCCTCCAATGCGCTGAACAGCAGGAGGCGCAACAGCGTTGAATCGACACCCGGACGGATGCGATAGCCCGCGATGAGGTCGAACACCCGCCGGTCGTCCCGCTTACGGATCGGTTCTTCAAGCGCCTCGAGGAGCTCGTTCACCGTGACTCGTTCCGCCAGGATGGCCCCATAGAGGGCTTGCTTGTTCGGAAAATGCTTGAACACGAGGGCTTCGCTGACCCCCGCCGCCTTGGCGATCTCTTTGGTCGTGGTGCCGTTGAACCCTTTGCGGGCGAAGAGCGAGGCAGCGGCTGCGATGAGACTTGCCTGCCGTTGGTGGCTCGGTGTTCGAGAGTGCTTTACTGCCGGTTGCATGTTGGTGAGTAAGTAGTCACTCACCTGTAAGGTAACACGCCCCTTGGCATCTGTACAGAGGATGCTCGAACGGGTATCGGAAGGTGGAGAGTGGACCCGGGCCATGGCCGCTGCAAGCGGCGCTCGTGCGCGGCCGAGGTCAATGAGGAGCGAGACCGGCCGATATCAACGCCTGCAGGCGTCGGCCGTCTTGCAAGCTCAGCTTCGCGAATTTCACGCCGAACCGCCGGCCCTCCGACCACACGACGCGGCCTTGAACGATACACAGGGGATCCTCCCCGTCCGGCAAGTAAAGGAAGAGCGTCAAATCCATCCGCAGGGGAACCGGCTCGTTGCCTCGAATACCAAGACCCGCTCGGGACAGATCGACTACTGCGCCGTCGCCGATGACTACTTCTCCATCCTCCGTGAGGCCGGCGTACATGAGACCAAATGAGGCCGGGAAGCGGGACGTCGTTCGACGAGTCGTCACAACGTCGGCTGTCGCGGAGTGAGTGAAACGCGGATGTGGGGACTTCATGATGCTACCTCCAAGCGTCCTGCCAGACGCGGGTGATGCCGGCTCTTACGCCTGCGACAGGCGGCTCAGCCAACTGGCCGGTTGCTGGGAATCGGCGTGGATCTGCACGCCAAACCGCTTCCCGCTGATCCACGAGACGGTCACCTGCGGGATGCAGATCGTTTCGTCGTCGTCCGGCATCTGAAGAAAGAGAGCCAACTCCATGCCGCGCTTTAAACCCCGCGCCCCTTCGATGCCGAAGCCATGCCGGCTCAAGTCCGTGATCATGCCATAGCCGATCACGATCTTGTTCGCATCCGCGCCGGAATACCGGACTTTGAAGCGGCCTCCGATCCGAGGGGCACGCCGCCGTTCGGAGCCGTCGGCGACAGGACTGATTGCCTGCGCGGTCCTCGATTTCCACCAGTTCATGGCGCTCCTCCGTAATAACTTCTGATCCGCCTCAACGCACTGGCGCCCGCTGCTTATAAGTCACCGAGCACACTCCGGTCCTCCTGCGCGACGGTCCGGAGAGCCACTCCGAACCGGTCGCCATCGACCCAGGAAACCCGGGCCTCGGGCACGCAGACATGATCCTCGGTTCCCGGGATTTCAATGAACAAGGCGACGTCCATTCCGGGCTGCAGCCGCCGGTTGGCCCGGATTCCGGCCCCTCCGTGAGAGAGGTCGGTCACCTCGCCGTCGCCGAAGAGCAGCTGCCGGCCTACGACGCCCGAAAACGTCAGTCCCAGCTTGTGCGGTCGGCGAGGTCCCTGTCGGCGGTTGGCGTGCGGCGATGCAGCTTCGTTGGTGCGCTGATGAGCTCTCATGCGATTCTGCCTCCTTTGCTTCCACGCGCGCCTGCTCCGGCGCACGGTAGAAGCGTACCGCGGCCAGGCATGGTCGCCTTCCCCAAGCGGGGGAGAGGCGACCCCACCAGAAGGGGGATGACGGGCTGGAGCGAGATCGTGGGCGTAAACGGGAGCGGGATCAGGAGGGCTATTGGCGGATCTTGGCCCAGGCTTTCTGGTATTCCTCGAAGGAATCGACTTCCATCCACCCTTTGAAGATCGGCACGGCCTCAACGGTATGGCCTTGATCGATCAGTTCTTGGATCAAGTCGGTGAACGAGCCGCTACGCACATGCCGTGATTCATGAAAGCCGGATGTCCCATAGCGGGCTTGCGCGGCATGGTAGCAGTCGCGCAATGCTTGGGTGCCGCGCTCGGAGAACATGGCCATGCCGATGAATTCGCCATGGGCCTGTTCCCGCGGCAGCTGCTGACCGATCTTCAGGATCCGGTGCTCACCCTCCGGCATCACAAAGCGCGAATGGACGCTGCGATCCGGGGGGTCGGCCAGCGAGACCAAATCCGGATTGAGATGGGCCGGTTGGGCCCCGCGCTGCTCCTGATCCAGCCAGGCGAGATCCACGACCAAGGCGATGTCGGCGGGGCTGCGAAGCAGCTTTTCTAAGATCGCCGTGTCGAAAATAATGTCTCCGTAGAGAAAGACGACCCGGCCCTTCAACTCGTTCTCGGCGCAGAACAAGGAATAGAGTTCCCCCGTGTCTTCGTAGCGATCGTTGTCGTAATAGCGAATGTTGGGGAGGGTGATGGCTTCCTTCTTGTACCCGCGAATCAGGGCGACGTCCTTGATGTTGCAGGCATTGAGGGCGGCCACCGCGCGCTCCAGGATCGTCTTGCCTTTGATGTCCAGCAGGCATTTCGGTTTGTCTTCGATGAGCGGCAGCAACTGCTTCTCGAAGCCGGCTGCTGCGATGACTGCGGTGATCTTCTCGCCGCCCACCGGGAGAAACTGCTGTTCGTCCGCCTCCATTTGGGGAACGCCGACGATGTCATAGACCTCCGGCAGCGTGACGATGCGATCGTTCGCCGCGCCGGGACGGGTGTCTTTCTTGATGAGATCGAGTGTCTCCTGCATGGCCCGGATGGCGGCCCGAACTGGCTGGTTGGCGTAGATGATGATCTTCGCGCCCGCTTCTTCCATTTCCGCTGCGGTGGTTTGGTCGAAAATCGTGGGGACGACGACCAGCGGAACGCGGCCGGACCAGGCCTTGTACACCGCCTTCAATTCGTCGAAGGTCTTGGACTTGGAGTGGATTAGGACGGCATCCGCGCCGGCGAGCGCGTAGGCCTCGGCACGCTTGAGCGCCTCTTCCCGTCCCCAGCCCGCGATCAGGGCTTCCGTTCTGGCAATGACCACGAAGTCCGGGCAGATCTGGGCCGCCTTCGCCGCCTTGATCTTGCCGCAGTGCTCCTCGATGGGAATCAGTTCGCGGCGGACGCCGGCATAAAACGAGCAGCGTTTGGGGTAGACGTTGTCCTCGATGCAGATGGCGGCGACCCCGGCGCGCTCGCGATCGTTTACCGTGCGCATGACGTTCAAGGCGTTTCCGTAGCCGGTATCGCAGTCGGCGATGACTGGAATGGACACGGCCTCCGCCATGCGGCGTTCCACTTCCAATTGCTCGCTCGACGTGATGAAGCTGGCATCCGGAATGCACTTCAGCGACGCGGAAATTGCAAACCCGCTCGCCCAGATGGCGTCAAAGCCCGCCCGCTCGATCAGGCGGGCGCTCAATGCGTCATGCGCGCCGACCGCCTTGATCGCCCCGGGACGTTTCAAAAGTGCGCGGAGTTTTGCGGCGTTATTCATGGCGAGGCATCATGCGAAAGCCTAGGGCGGTTGTCAATGGAAAGTTTGGAGCCGGTGAACGGCGTCGCGCCAACTAATAGACGGTTGCCGAATGCCCTTCGGCCAGTTTTTCACGCAACGTCCGACTCTCGAAAAATATGATGCCGCGTTCAGCGGCGCTTTCGTAGCGCAAGGTCACTTCCGTATCGAACCCGTGCCAGGCGTAGACCTTGATCGGGCCAACTGCGATTTGTCCTGGCGTCCGATCGAGCGGACCATAGGTCGCCTGCAGGTACGCGAGGATCTGCTCATGCGTCGCTTTGCCGGTGTACCGGACCGTCACGCGGCCGAACTTGCCCTCGAACGTGGTGAACCGCATGGCATCCACCGGTATTTGACCCAACGTCGGAGGGGCGGTTTTCTTCTCATAGGTCTTCAGTCGTCCCGCATCCTCCACGTTGCTGAATTGATCGCCTTCCGAGAGGACCAGCCCCCATTCCATCCCTTCGAAGCCGTTCGGGTCGTTGACGATCGGGACGGCAAGAGCCGGCGTGCCGCCGAGCAGCAGGCCGAGGCCCAAAGCACAGAGGGCCGGCAGGGGCCGGTTCCACCCCGATGCGCTACTCCGCCGAGTCGGTGAGTTGATCATTGAAGCGTGGCGCTAAGGTTCGGCTGTCGATGAAAATGTGTCCCCGTTCAGTCCCCGCCTGGTACGTGAGATTAATCTCACTCTCCGGTCCCCGCCAATTATACTGTTGGTTCAGGCCGCGCGCCATCTGTCCAGGGATCCGCTCGATCTGCCCGAATTGTGTCTCCAAGTAGCGCAGGACTTGCTTGTGCGTCTGCTCACCCTGATAGCGGACAATCACTCGAGCGAATTGATCGTCGACGGAGACGAGGGCGATGCTGGCCATTTCGATCCCCCCGAAGACCGGCGGCTCTCTTAAGCGATATTCGCTGACGTGGCTGCCGGTCCTGGTCGGTTCGACGTCGGCTCGCTCCGACAGCGCGACGCCCCAAGGAATGTTGTGAAACCCTTGAGGATCGTTGATCATGGTGATGGCGAGCGCGGCCGAGGCGCCGAGGACGATCGCGATCGGCATGGATGACAGGAGGGAGACGAGGATGGGCCGGTTCCTGATCGTCATGGCGAGATCACACCTCGTGGTGCAACGCTACCATCGTCGAGAATCGAACGCAACCCTCCGGACTTCCTTGAGAATCCGCGAGGGCCTCATTTATAATGCGCCGTTTTTTAGGCATTCATATCGGACAGCGTAGGGAATCGATCCATGATTGACGGCGACGCCTTCGTTCAAACCCTCCAAGACATGGGAGTGAATTTTTTTACCGGCGTGCCGGACTCTATATTGGGAGGCATCATCGCCGAGCTGATGGATCGCCGGCTGTATACGCCGGCCGTTCGCGAGGATGAAGCGGTTGCCATGGCCGCCGGGGCTTATATGGCCGGCCGGATTCCTGCCGTCCTGATGCAGAATTCCGGTCTTGGAACGTCGCTGAACACGCTCGTTTCCCTCAACATGATTTATCGGCAGCCGTGCCTGTTGATCGTCTCGTGGCGCGGCCAAGGCGGCAAAGATGCGCCTGAGCACTTAGTGATGGGCGAAGTCATGCCCCAGTTGCTGGATACCGTGAAAATTCCCCACCGAACGTTGACGGAAAAAACGGCGGTGGACGACTTCAAATGGGTGGCGGAAACCTTGATGAGCCAGCGCATCCCGGTGGCCCTCATCATCACGAAAGGCGTAGTGAAAGGACTGCATCCATGAGGCCGGAACAAGGCACGTTGATCAGCCGCGCGCAAGCGATCGCGGCGTTGCTGGAGCTTCTCACGGACCAGCCGGTGGTGATCTGCAACGGCTTCCCGTCCCGAGAGGCGCACAAGATTGCGGATCGGCCGACGCACTTTTACATGATCGGGTCCATGGGCAACGCGCCAGCTATCGCGCTCGGCGTCGCGCTGGCCAAGCCGCAGAAGAAGGTCGTCACGTTCGACGGGGACGGCAATGTCTTGATGGGGATGGGCACGCTGGCGACAGTGGGGGCGCTGAAGCCGAAGAATTTCATTCACGTGGTCTTCGATAATGAAGTGTACGGGACGACGGGCAACCAGCCGACCATCTCCAACGCCGTGCCGCTGGAGAAGGTAGCGAAGGCGGCTGGGTACGTGTCGGTGGAGCGCGTGCTGGACCGGGAGGATCTGGTCTACGAATTCAAGGACATGCTCAAGAAGGACGGGCCCAGCATGCTGCTGATCAAGGTGAACGAATTCGCGGAAGACGCCGGCCGCGTATTGCTGGATCCTCCGGACATCACGAAGCGGTTCATGAAGGCCATCGAGAGCTAGGGCACGCCGATCCACAGGAGACGCCAACAGTGATCTTGCTCAATCCGGGCCCCGTGAACGTGTCTGATCGCGTGCGGCAGGCGCTTTTAAGGCCTGACTTGTGCCACCGCGAGTCAGAGTTCGCGGAGCTGTTGCACGCGATTCAAGCCAAATTGTTGAAGGCGTTCGTTCCCGGGGCCGAGGCCGATTACGCCGCCGTGCTCATTACCGGGTCGGGGACGGCGGCCGTCGAGTCGGCCTTGATGTCGTCCATTCCCCATGGCAAGCGGATCCTCATCATCAATAACGGCGTCTACGGGGAACGGCTTTCGCAAATGGTGGGATTGCACCGGTTGGGCGTCTCCGAATTGAAGTACGACTGGACGACGAAACCGGATCCCGAGCGCCTGCGATTGGCGCTGCGCCAGCACCCTGAAGTGCACGGCGTGGCCATGGTGCATCATGAGACGACGACCGGCTTGCTCAACCCGGTGCAGGAAATCGCGGAGGTCGTCGACAGCCAGAACCGTGTCTTTATCGTCGACGCCATCAGCGCGCTGGGAGGGGAAAGCGTCGATATCGCCGGTTCGCACATGTACATGGTGGCGGGCACCGCGAACAAGTGTATCCAAGGATTTCCCGGCGTCTCCTTCGTGTTGGTGCGCAAAGGCTTCCTCGAACGCATGCGGGCCTACCCCAAACGCTCCTGGTATCTGCATTTGACGCACTACGTGGATGATCAGGGGCGTGGGACGGTGCCGTTTACGCCGGCGGTGCAGGTGTACTCCGCCTTCGACGAGGCGCTGAACGAGCTGCTGGAAGAGGGGGTCTCGAAGCGGATCCAGCGCTACAAAAAAATGGCCGCGCTGATCCGCGCGCGGATGGCGAGCCTGGGAATCAAACCGGTGCTGCCGGCGGACCGCCAGTCGAACAGTATTACGGCGTACTATCTCCCGGAGGGCCTCCCCTACGCGGTGTTGCATGATCGACTCAAAGCCGACGGCTATGTGATTTACTCAGGCCAGGGAAATCTAGAGAACAAGATTTTCCGGGTGGCGAACATGGGCGCGTTGACCGAAGAGCAGTTCACCGGCTTCCTCGACGCCTTTGAACAGGCGTGCAGACCCGAATGAAGGCCGTAATTCTGGCGGCCGGAGTGGGCAAACGGCTCTGGCAGCTCACGCAGCATCGCCCGAAGTGCCTGATCGAAATCGGCGGCCAGACGCTGCTGCGCCGCTACCTGACCATGCTCGCGAGCGTGGGGATCCGCCGGGTCGACATGGTCGTCGGCTACAAGCAGGAGATGATCCGGGCTGCGGTGGCCGCCGACTCCTGCGGAGTCCGCGTCAACTTCTTGGTGAACGAGGCCTTTCATCGCGGCAGCATTTCCTCGCTCTGGGTGGCGCGCACGGTCTTCGACGACGATCTCATCGTCATGGACGCCGATGTGCTGTTCCATCGCGAAATTCTACGCCGTCTGGTCGAGTCTCCTTATGACAATGCCTTGCTGATGGACGAAACCGTGAAGCAAACCGGCGAGGAGTGCATGGTCGTCGTGGCCGGCGGTCGGGTCATCGCACTCACGAAGACCCTGCCGGAGCAGTATGATTATACCGGCGAAGGCGTGGGATTTTTGCGCGTGCGGCATGCCGATACACCCCATGTCGTAGCCTCGTTGCGGGCCTACATCGACAAAGGGTCGTGGCATATGGAATACGAGGACGCGCTGCGCGAATACTTCCGAGACGTCAAAGTCGGCCACGAGAAGATCGGCGGGCTGCCCTGGACGGAGATCGACTTCCTCGAAGACGTGCGGAAGGCAGAACTCGAGATATTGCCCAGACTATAGGCAGCGAGGCACAATACCAAGAGCGGGTCGGAGGACGAACGCGGCGCCATGAGCGAGAGTCTGATCCAGAAGCGGGCGGAAATTCAGGGGCTAGCGACGGCTATTCTCTTGCCTTCGGTGAGCATTTTCGGCGGCGGCATCGCGCGGCGGGCCGGGGATCCGGGGCCTCTGACGAGCATCGTCGGTATCGGGCTGTTCCAGCGGGCCGTGCTCACGCTGCAGCGGGCCGGCATTCGCCAGTTGATTGTGCTGGCCGGACCTGAGGAGGATCAATTGAAGCAGGCCCTGGGCAAAGGGCCTCGCGTGACGATCCCCGTTCGCTGGATGCCGCTCCGAGAATTTCCGCTCGACGATCCGCGCACCTGGGAATCGCTGGCCGCGGAGGTCCGCGGATTCGCCCTGGTTGCCAGTGTGCGGGCTGTCTTTTCGCGCGGCCTGGTCGAGCACCTGCGCCGAAGCATCCGAGACGGCGAGGCCATCGTCGTGGCGCAGGAGGAGGCGAGCGGAGACGGTAATGGTCGGCACGATCAACTCGGACTGGTGGTGCAGTCCGGACGGTTGCGGGCCTTTGCACCGGCCCGGATCGATGCTCCGGCGGCCCAGGCGGCGGAGATGGTCGTGTTGCCGGCGGCGATGATGAGCGCAGCGGGCGAGTCGATGGTTGAGGGCGGCCATCTACCGGTCCGGCGCTGGCTCGAACGCGCCGCCATGGATCGGCGGGTCCGCGTCGTGTCGGCGGCGGGGGACAGGTCGCATTGGTACCAAGAGGTGCGCACGGGTGGGGATGTGCAGGTTGCAGAACGGAAGCTGTTCTCCTCGCTGAAAGGCGAGTATGAAGGATTCGTCGACCGGTACTTCAATCGCGTGCTGTCCCGGCGGTTCACCAGGATCTTTTTGGCCCTTGGCATGTCGCCCAATGCAGTCACGTTGGTGGCCACGGCCATCGGGTTGTTGTCTGCCGCCGTGTTCGGACTCGGCACCTACAGTACCGGCATCGCGGCTGCGCTCCTGTTTCAACTTGCCGCCGTGATCGATTGCTGCGACGGGGAAGTGGCCCGCCTGACGTTTACCGAATCGCCCTTTGGGGCCTGGCTCGACATCGCCATGGACAACATCGTCCACATGGCGATTTTCGCCGGCATTGCAGCCGGCCTCTATGCGGGCCAGGTGGGGCGAGCCCATGCGTGGGTGACGCTGGGTTTGGGCGCTGCGGCGGTCCTGGGTAACGGCATCTCGTTCTTGTTGGTCGAGCGGGCCCAGAGAATCAAAGCTGCAGGAGCTTGGCGCACTCCCGTCAGCGCCGCCTGGTCCGACTTCATGCTGAAGAATGTGGCGAGCCGCGATTTCTCCGTGATCGTGCTGCTCTTCGCCCTGTTGGGGAGGCTGGACTGGTTCTTGTGGCTGGCGGCGGTCGGCTCCATGGCCTTCGCCGGCGTCATGCTGTGGGTCATCCGCCCGTCCGCGGTCACATCCTTGAAAACATGAGCGCCTGATCTGCGTGCTCCGCTACCTGCTACTGACCCTCGGACTCATTACCTTCAGCCTGCTTATTTGGCACGTCGGCCCCGGGCGGATCTATCAGGCCGCGGCACAACTCGGGCCGCTGGCACTCTGTGTCATTCTGATTCCCTCCGTCGTCATGTACGCGGTCGAGGCCTATGGCTGGAAGGTGACGCTTGGGCCCGCGGCGCGTGCGATTCCGTTCTGGCGCCTCTTGATCATCCGCTCGGCCGGCGAGGTGGTCAACATGACGACCCCGACCGCGTACATGGGAGGAGAACCGCTCAAAGCCTATTTGCTCAAGCGCCATCACATTCCGATCGTGGACGGATTGGCCTCCGTGGTCATTGCGAAAACGACGATGACCGTTGCGGAAGTGGTGTTCATCTTGGTGGGCATCGCGTTGGCTTTCTGGATCCACGGGGCCGACGGCTCATCCAGCCACATGGTGGCGGCGGGGCTGCTCAGCGTGGGGTTGCTCATGGTCGGCACGGCGGCATTCGTGGTTGTGCAGCGGCAAGGCTTGTTCATGTGGGTGCTGAATCTGCTCAGGCGAGTGCGGGTCCGTATCGAGTACTTGGAAGCCAGGGAAGAGCAGCTGAAATCGCTGGATGCGACGATCGTCAATTTTTACCGCCACCACCGGCTCGCGTTTTTCTCCTCGGCGGGTTTGTACTTTCTCGGTTGGATTGCCGAAGCGTTCGAAGTGTTCGTCATCGTCTATTATCTGGGTGGCTCGCCCGACATCCTGTCCGCCGTTTCCATCGGCGCCCTGTCCGTGTTTATCAAGGGGGGCACGTTCTTCATTCCCGGCAGTCTAGGCGCTCAGGATGCCGGGAACCTGCTGCTGCTGACCGCGTTCGGCTACAGCGACGTGATCGGAGTGACGTTCGCCCTCCTGCGCCGGTTCCGGGAAGCGGTATGGATTGCAGTCGGACTCATGTGCCTTGCCGCCATGGGTACAGGCCGCGCCACCGGTGAGACGTCCGATCCCGCTCCTTCCGGTCCTTCCGCCCCGTGACTCTTTGTACAGGCCCCGCGCGCGGTTGTGGTACCATGCCGCCCATGAAATGGCCATGGCTCCTTCTGTGGATAGGTTTGTCGCTCCTCGGGGCGCTGGGACTGGCTCATGTGACGGGACTCGTCAATCCCACCGAAAAGGTGAACGGTCTGTGGCTCGTCGTCGCGGCGGGATGCATCTACGTCCTAGCGTACCGATTCTATGCCCGATGGCTGGCCACCAGGGTGGTGGAGCTCGACAATCAGCGGGTCACACCGGCTGTGCGGCTGAATGACGGAGTGAATTTCCATCCGACCAACAAAGCGGTGCTCTTCGGTCACCATTTTGCCGCCATTGCGGGTGCAGGCCCGTTGCTCGGGCCGGTGCTCGCGGCTCAGTTCGGATTTCTTCCCGGATTCTTGTGGCTCGTCGTCGGTGCGGTCCTGGCCGGTGCCGTGCAGGACTTCATCATTCTTGTCGCGTCCATGCGGCGGAACGGTCGCTCGCTGCCCGACATCGCGCATGACGAGCTGGGCCGCGTGACGGGAACGGCCACCGCCGTGGCGGTGCTCTTCATCGTGGTGGTAGCGCTGGCAGGATTGGGATTCGCCGTCGTGAACGCATTGTCCCACAACGCCTGGGGGACTTTCACGGTGGCCATGACGATTCCAATTGGCTTGTTGATGGGATTTTACCTGCAGAAGTTCCGTCCGGGTGCCGTGGGTGAAGTCTCGCTCGTGGGAATCGTGCTGTTGGTTGCGGCGGTGCTCTGTGGCCGCATGGTGGCGCAGTCTTCTTATGCTCCACTGTTCCAGCTGGACCGTCCCGCGTTGGTGTGGTGTTTAGCGGGGTACGGGTTTCTCGCCTCCGTGCTTCCGGGCTGGATGCTCTTGGTGCCCAGAGGCTATCTTTCCACCTTCATGAAACTCGGGGTGGTATTGCTGTTGGGGATCGGAGTCATCCTGATGGCGCCGACGATAGAAATGCCCCGCGTGACTCCCTTTTTGTTCGGAGGCGGCCCCATCATTCCCGGCACCTTGTTCCCCTTCCTCTTTATTACCATCGCGTGCGGCGCCGTCTCGGGCTTTCACTCGTTGGTCTCGTCCGGGACAACTCCCAAGATGATCGAACAAGAATCGCAGGCGCTGGTCGGGTACGGGGCCATGCTGCTGGAGAGCTTTGTCGGCGTCATGGCGCTGGTGGCCGCATCCGTGCTTCTGCCGGGCGATTATCTGGCGATCAACACGACGCTCTCCGCCGAGACGTTGGCCGCCATGGGGTTCGCGCCCTCGAGAGTGAACGAGTTGTCCCAACTCGTTGAAGTGGATGTGATGGGCCGCCCGGGAGGAGCCGTCTCACTCGCGGTCGGCATGGCGTCGATATTCTCCGCGCTGCCCGGCATGTCCGGCCTCATGGCCTATTGGTATCAGTTCGCTCTCGTGTTCGAAGCGCTGTTCATTCTCACGACCATCGACACCGGTACGAGGGTCGCCCGTTATCTGCTCCAAGAAATGGCCGGACGGCTCCACGCGCCGTTCCGCCGGATCAATTGGTGGCCTGGTGTGCTGCTGAGCAGCCTTGCCGTGGTCGGCTCCTGGGCCTATCTCATCGGCACCGGCAGCATCTCGACGATTTGGCCGATGTTCGGGGCGGCCAATCAGCTCTTAGGGACTTTGGCGCTGTGCATCGGCACGACGGTGTTGATTAAGATGTGGAAGTCGTCCTACCTCTGGGTCACGGCCGCGCCGATGGTGTTTGTGGCAGTCATTACCCTGGCCGGCTCCTATATGATGTTCGGCATGTTTCTGCAGAAGGCGGCCGCGGTTCCGGCGGGGCAGGCCGTCGCTCTGTACCTCGATGCGCTGCTGGTCGCCGTGGTGGCGTTGCTGGGCATCATCGTGCTGAGCGACAGCCTCAGACAGTGGTACGGCTACGTGGTGCTGAAACAGCCGTTCACGAGCAGCGAAGTAGTGGTCATGGCAGGCGGTGGGTCAGCCGGCCGCATGCGGCCCGTCGTGCAAGACGCCGGTAGAATGCATCTCCCCGGGGGAGGATGCTGTTAGGAGGCGACGATGGCGGATCAGTTTTCATTCGACGTGGTATCGGAAGTCAATATGCAGGAAATGCGCAACGTCGTGGATCAGGCGACGAAAGAGGTCAAGCAGCGCTTTGATTTCAAAGACTCCAAGACGGAAATCACGCTCAAGGAAAAAGAGAAGGAGCTGGTCATCGTCTCGGACGATGAATACAAGCTGAAAGCCGTCATCGACATCATCAAGGCGAAATGCGTCAAACGCGGCGTGTCTTTAAAGGCGTTTACCTATGGGGCCGTAGAGCCGTCGTTGGGTGGAACGGTCCGGCAAATCGCCAAGATCCAGAGCGGGCTCGCGACCGAGAAAGCCAAGGAGATCGCCAAAGCCATCAAGGAATCCAAGCTGAAGGTGCAAGCGCAAATCCAGGGTGAGCAGGTCCGCGTCCAGGGCAAGAGCAAAGATGATTTGCAGGCGGCGATCGGCGTGTTGAAAGGCATGGATTTTGGGATCGACCTTCAGTTTACCAACTATCGGTGAGGGGCGACCGCTTCGCAAGCCGGGCCTCTGCCTGTGTGTGCGGCTCCTTGCTCTCGCGCTCCTGTTCAGCGCCTGCAACCGCAGTGATCCCATCGTCGTGCTGCAGCTTCACCCAAAGAATCCGGACATCATCTACGTCGCGACCAACGACTACATTTACAAAACCCGAGACGGTGGCCAGACCTGGACCAATTTATCGAAAGGTATGAGCCATTCGCGAGTCATCTCAATGGCTGTCGATCCGGTGTACCCGGCCACGGTCTACGCCGGCACCAAAGGCGATGCCGTGTTCAAGAGTCACGACGGAGGCCAGCGTTGGGTGTCCATGCGGACCGGGCTGGACGATGCAACGATCACATCCGTCGTCAACCAGTTTATCTTTGATCCTGCCGACAACACCCATATATTTCTGGCCACCACCATGGGTGTCTTCGAAACCAAGGACGGAGGGGAGCACTGGACGAAAAAGATGGAGGGGATGAAGGAAGTCCTGATGGTGGTGACGCTGGCCATGGATCCCACGCGGCCGGCCATCCTCTATGCGGGCACCAGTGGAGGAGTGTACAAGTCCGTCGACCAAGCCGGCCATTGGGAGAAAGTGAACAATGGCTTGGTGCCGCCTGACCTGGTGAAGACGTCCCGCGCGCTCAACGTCAGCACGGTGGTGGTGGATCCGTTTTCGCCCGACACCGTGTACGCCGCCACGCTGAATGGGCTGTACAAGTCCACCGACGGGGCCGCCTCGTGGAAGCGGATCGGGGAGTCGCTGGCGGATCAAATGATCATTTCCATGATTCTCGATCGGACTCGGAAGGACGTCCTCTACCTCGTCGGGCGCGACGGGGTGCATCGGAGCGAAGACGGCGGGGTCACGTGGAAGACGGTCAACACGGGCTTTCGGACGACGAACGTGCGAACCATCGCGCAGAGTCCGACTGACGGGAAGGTGTTCTACGCCGGGACCAATGGAAGCGGCCTGTATCGCAGCGTCGACGCCGGCGAGACGTGGCAGCCGATGCCGCCGCTGGAGGGTAAGGCGGCCGGCGCCTAGCGGCGCGGATTGTTTAAGTCAGAGTCGCCAATTGCCGATCCAATGCCGCGCAAGGGAACCTCGGAGGCTGGATCCTCGACCTGCTCGAGGCCCGTGCCCGTGCTGGTGGGAATCGCCGTGTCTCGAGCATCCGTTCCGGCGCGGGACGGAAGCGTGCTGTCCTGGATAGCGGCTCCGCGGCGTGGCTGTAAGGACGGCGCTCCAATGTCAGCCCCGTAGTTGGGATTCAATCGCGTGTCCTCGATCTCCCCGCCGATCCTCGGGCGAAGCGTGGTGTCCTGGATGTCCATCCCTGTGGGAGCGGACGAGGGAAGCTTCGCCGGCGTGAATTCTCTACGAATCGCGTCCTCGTCTTCCTGAATCTGAGTCCGGATACGCCCACTGGCCTCGAACGGAGCATCCTGGAGCGCCTGCTGCTCGGTCTGTAGGCGTTCAAGGCGTGCGCTCAGCGTGAACAAACGTTCTCTGGCGATCGCGACACTCGCCAACACTTGGGCGAGTGTGCCCGGACCGGCGACATTCACCATGCCTTTCTGCTGGGCGGTCTTCAGAACATGATTGGCCTCGTCGGCCAGGTCGATGATCTGGGCCTGCGCATCTTCAGCGGTCGTGCAGCACGACATGAAGGTGTGATACCGGACTAAAAACTTTCCGGCCGCTTGTTGCAGTTCGGACGTTTTGATGGGATCGCGCTCGGAAAGGATGACCCCCTCCTTTCGCGCCCGCGTCCGCAACGCCTCTTCGGCCTCGTCGTCCGACAATGGCGTGCATCCGGCTGATTGTTTGATGGACAGCCGCTGGTCCGGCGATTTTCCCGGACACCAATAGAGCGGTATAGGAGGATTCGATGGGTTGTCGACGTTGAACTCCTTGCCCATCAAGGGATGATGAAACAGGGACGCTGCCATGATGAGAAAGGCCGAAACCACCAGGTAGTTGGCAACTCTGTGCATGCCGGCATTCTGTCATTCGACATCGGGGACGTCAACGAAACGGAGATTTGAGTCGCCACGTCGGCCATGCCGGTTTCAACCGTTTCCGAGCAGTTCTCCCCACGTCCCTGCTGATCATGCGTGACGTCGAAGTCTGTTGAGCAGCTTCCACTACCGTCGTAACCGTGGGCGAACGTGTTACGCGCTTCAGTTCACCTCGCACTATCCCTAGTAGCGGCATGATCTCACACCGGGGACAATGGCGCAATTTTAAGCTGTGGATAACTGCCGTGTCGACGGGTCGATTCCTACTTCGAGCGAAGGTAAGACCGGTCATTTCAGATAGGATCTGACAGGATATAAGTGCGTGAATTTTTTATTGACAACTCATCAGGCGAGAGTATACTTCGGCACCTAGTGGGAAAAAGTGGATGTGAGTGGAGAGCACCATGCTGGCAAGGGTTTCTCCCATGCACCCGTCATGGTCAGAGAAGTTGCGTATTGGCTCCTCCGCGATCATGTCACGCACCTGTGCGACGGGACAGTGGGACGGGGTGGGCATGCTGAAGTCCTGCTCGAAGGCATGGCTCCAGAGGGCGTCCTGCTCGGCCTCGACCGAGATCCGGAAGCGCTTGCCGTGTGTCGTGAGCGCTTGTCGCGCTTTGGAGAGCGCGCCGTGCTGCGGAAGGGGCTGTTCATTGACTTGCCGCGGCATCTCAATGAGACGGGTGTTCCGAATACCGAAGGCGCCCTGCTCGACTTGGGTGTGTCCTCGCCCCAACTGGACGATCCACGGCGAGGGTTTAGTTTTCAATCCGAGGGTCCTCTTGACATGCGGATGGACCAGTCATCGGGCGAAACTGCCGCTGATCTGATTAACCGCCTTCCGGAGGATGAGTTGGCGAACCTCATTTATCAGTATGGGGAAGAGCGCTTCTCGCGCCGCATTGCCCGTGCCATCGTTCGAACGCGCGCCCGGCATCCGTTCCGAACGACGCAGGACTTGGTGAGCGTGATCGCAGGAGCGGTTCCTACCGCGTACCGGCATGGCCGCCTCCACTATGCGACGAGAACCTTCCAAGCGTTGCGTATCGCGGTGAACGGAGAAATTGAAACGCTGGAGCCGGCGCTTCACAACGCGGCACAGGTGCTGCGGCCGGGCGGACGGTTGGCAGTGATTTCGTTTCATTCGCTGGAGGATCGGATCGTGAAGCAGACGTTTCGATCCCTGTCTCATGGATCGAATCCGACCCTGCGCGTGTTAACGAAGAAGCCGCAGCAGGCTAGCGAGGCGGAGTGCCGGTCGAATCCGAGGGCTCGGAGCGCAAAATTGCGTGTGGCGGAACGTCTTTCGGCGGAGGAGGGGCGATGAAATTGCTCACGGTGATCGCGGGTCTGCTCCTGGTATTCGTGTTCGTGTGGGAGCGGGTGGACATGGTCCGCGTCGGCTACCACATCGAGCGTCTCAAGCACGACAAGGTGCTGCTGGAGCGTGAACGGGACGAGCTCCGGGTGAAGGTGTCCGCTCTCGCGGCGCCGCACCGGATCGCCAAGGTCGCTGCCGAAAAATTGGGCATGACGCCACCGCAGCCGGGACAGGTCGTCATGGTTCAGACCGTTCCTGGCGGCCTGCCGCCTGAGCCATCCAGTCCGGCGGAGATCCGGCTGGCGAAGAATGAGTTGTCGCTCGCGAGGAGATGATGGCTGGGGCCCTGTCGCGCGGACGGCGGCATGTCGTCCTGTTGGTGCTCTTAATAGGTTTTGGGGTCGTGCTGTTCCGGCTTGTCACGCTCCAAGTGCTCCAGGCCGCCGAACTGACGGTGAAGGCCGACCGGCAGCATCAGAAGACCGTCTCGCTGGAAGGGGCTCGCGGCACCATCGTCGATCGGCACGGCAAGGTCCTTGCCATGAACGTGGACGTGCCGTCCGTGTTCGGAGTGCCGGCTGCCTTGTCGCACCCGGCCAAGGTGGCGGCTCGTCACCTTTCGCCCGTGTTGCGAGTCGGCACGGGCGAGTTGGAACGCAAGTTACGCCAAGACAAAGGGTTCGTGTGGCTGGCCAGGAAGCTGGACCCGGAGCAGGGCCGGCAGCTCGAGCGTCTCGGGATGGAGGGGATCGGGGTCGTGATGGAAGGCCGGCGGTTTTACCCGAAAGGTCCGCTTCTTTCACATGTGCTCGGTTTTGCGGGAATGGACGGCGAAGGATTGGAGGGACTGGAGCGCCGCTATGAAGCACATCTGCATGGGGAAAAGCGGAACGCCGTCCTGCAGCGGGATGCCTTGGGCCGCACCGTATTTCCCAAGGGACGCGCCGAACAAACCCCTGCGCCGGGGCACAGCCTCGTGCTGACCATCGATGAGGTGATCCAATACATCACGGAAAAGGAACTCGAGGAGGCGGTCGGCCGCACGCGGGCGAAGTCTGGCACGATGATCGTCATGGAACCTTCCACCGGAGCCATCCTTGCTCTGGCCGTGAGCCCACGATTCGATCCCAACAGCGTAAAGGCGATCGGTCCTGATCGGTGGCGAAATCGGGCCCTGACGGACGCCTACGAGCCCGGCTCGACGATGAAGGCGGTTGTGGCGGCAGCGGCGATCGAGGAGCACGTCATGAAGCCCGAGACGATGGTGTTCGCAGAACATGGGCGGATGACCATTGCGAACACCGTCATCCATGATCACGAAAAGTTGGGATGGGTGACGTTTTCTCAAGTCATACAGAAATCCAGCAACATTGGCGCAGCCAAGGCCGGCATGGCGCTGGGCGAGCAGCGCCTCTATCGCTATCTGCAAGCGTTCGGATTCGGACAGCGCACCGACATCGACTTGCCTGCGGAAGCCGCAGGTCTTCTGAAGCAACCCCGAGATTGGGGGCGGCGCTCCGTAGCCTCCATCTCAATGGGGCAGGAAATCGGCGTCACCCCGATTCAGATGGTCTCGGCCATCGCGGCCATCGCGAATGGCGGGGTGCTGATGAAGCCCTATGTGGTGTCCGAAATCCGCGATGGGCAGGGCCGGGTCCTGAAGCAAGTGCTGCCTCAAGTCAAGCGGCGCGTGATTTCTCCGGACACCGCTCGCGCTGTGACGAGGATGCTGGAAGGGGTGGTGACAGACGGCACTGGAGGAAGGGCCGCTATCCCCGGCATCCGAGTTGCCGGGAAGACGGGCACGGCGCAAAAGATCGATCCGCGAACCGGGACCTACTCGGCCACGGAATTCGTGGGGTCATTTGTAGGGTTTGCCCCGGCGGAGAATCCCCGGCTGGCGATGATTGTCGTGATCGACGAACCTCAAGGAGAGGCGTGGGGCGGGACGGTGGCCGCGCCGGTCTTTCAGCGCGTTGGAGGGCAGGTGTTGAACTATTTAGGCGTGTCGTCCGGCGAGCCGGTTAACTTGGCGATGGCGCCCAGGCGATGACCTATGACGTTGGCGGAAATGTTGCAAGCACTGGAGGGGCAAGTCGAGATCCTGGAATGTAAGGGGGATCTTGGAGTGCCCATCGGCTTCATGACAGATGATTCGCGGGCGGTGCGTCCGGGTAGTTTGTTCATTGCCGCCAAGGGCGAACATGTGGATGGTCACACCTACATTCCCGCCGCGGTGGGGGCCGGCGCGGTGGCCTTGGTGGCGCAGCAGTCGCTGGGCGCGATCGCGATTCCGGCCGCTCGTGTTGCGGATTCCCGCAAGGCGATAGGGCTGTTGGGAAGCCGCTTCCACGGGAACCCGTCCGCCCGCCTTCGAATGATTGGGGTGACGGGAACGAACGGCAAGACGACCACTACCTATGTCTGTAAGGCTTTGCTCGAGGCGGTGGGGCGACAGGTCGGTCTCATCGGCACCGTGGCCTATCAAATCGGCGCTGCGTCGGTTCCCGCCTCCCACACCACTCCCGGCGCGCTCGAACTCCAACAGCTCTTGGCCCGCATGGTGAACGAGGGATGCGACACCGTCGTCATGGAAGTGTCGTCGCATGCACTGGCGCAGGACCGGACGAGCGGATGCGAATACGACGTCGCGGTCTTTTCCAATTTGACGCAGGACCATTTGGATTTTCATCGGACGATGGAGGAGTACTTTCAAGCCAAACTGCGGCTCTTCACAGGATTGACC
>JBDZVU010000051.1:0-23761 GCA_040255845.1 Nitrospiraceae bacterium
AAGGTGAAAGTCAGGATCCCACCGAGGATGGCCGTCAGCGAATAGGCGGTTAAGCTGATCTTGATGAAATCGTAGGCCAGTTGATCGTATCGTTTCGCAAGGGCCTTATCCTTCGTCACGACCCCCATGAACTCGATGATCATACAGAAAATCGGCACGGCGAGGACGAAGCTGCCGTAGTAAAGGTGCTGCTGGTTGGCGAACCAGAGCAGCACGCGACTCTCGAAGTTGTACCGCGGATAATCCTTGGGACCATCGGTGGTCTTGGGAGCGGGAGCACCGGAGACGATACCCTCGGTCTTGTAGTACACGTCCCGGCTCTTCTCGACTTTGGCTTCTTCCTTCTTCGCATCGCCAGCGGCCTCTTCACCAGCGGCCGGTGAGGGCATCGACATGACGAGGGGAAGCAGGAGGAGGCCGACCATTGCGCCCAGCGCCATGATCGACATGAACTTCTTACGGGTTAGAAGACCCATAGCAAACCTCCTTGATGCATTCCAAAAAATGATCATACGAAGAGCATGCCCGCGCGCGGAGCGCTTACTTCCTGAAGAGGTACCAATAATCGAGCCCTTGCATGTCCATCAGGAAGTGGTCGACCATTGTAAAGTAGGCGATGCAGATCACGGCGGAGATCAGAATATAGAAAATCGTCTGGCCCATCGGTCAGTGCCTCCTTGACAACCAGTGAAGACGTTCGGCTCGCATGTGTGATATCAGCAGGGGCATTGGATACCGGCGAACCAATAGAAAAACCACAGACTCACGGCACAGGTGATATAGAAAATCATCTTGCCGATCTTGACCTTCAGATCACTGTCTGCTGTTGCCGTCGCCATCGTCCCTCCCCTTCCCTGATGCGAAAGATTGAGTGGAAATCGGTGAAATTCTTGACACGTCGGAAAAACGTGTGTTATTGGAAATTCCTCACCGGCGGTGTGAAAACGTAGGAAAAATCATGACGAAAAACTCAAAATTGTTCGACATTATAGTTTTGGCCGGTATGGTTGTCAACATCATTTTGGCCGTGTTTCTGATTCTGTACTACTTTGATTTCCTGTAACTTTCGCTTCACCTGCTCCCGCTCTGGTTGGCTCCGTTTTGAACCCTAGTGCACATCGAAATCCGATAGTTTCGTCGCGGAAATCCGGCACCATTTTGCTCCGGCTCGTGATGCGAAAATCCCCTCCACTGGTCGTGTATCCGCCTCCTCGCAGCACTCGGTAAACCCCGTGTTCAGGGCTAGGCGGGTTGCTTGCCGGTGATTCCTGGTAATAGTTTTCAGCGTACCAATCCTCCACCCATTCCATGATGTTTCCGGCTCCATCCATGACCCCATAGGGACTGGCATCCAGCTTAAACGTGCCCACGGGGGCCGTGGCCTCAAATCCATCGTTCACCCGCGCCCAGTTGGCTGCATCCGGCCGCTCGACGTTTCCCCAGGGCCAGAGCCGGCCGTCGGCGCCGCGCATGGCCTTCTCCCACTCGGCTTCCGTGGGCAACCGTTTTCCTTTCCATTGGCAATACGCCTGAGCATCGTCCCAGGAGACGTAGACCACAGGTTGATTAGGACCGCGCATCTTGCCGACATTCTTGGCATACCGGGACGGAGGCCCCGCCTTCCGATGGCCGGTTGCAGCGACAAACAAGCCGTACTGGTAGTTCGTCACTTCATACTGGTCTATTTGAAAGGCATCCAAATAGATTTCCCGAGGCGGGCGCTCGTCAAATCCGCCCTGGTCGGTCCCCCTGATAAACGGGCCCGCCGGAATCGTGATCATGCGCTCTTCGATGGGAGCTTCTGTGTGAACGGGATCATCTTCCACCTCTGTGGTCTGAGAAGGGGCCTCCTCGAATGGGGTGTTGGTCGTCCCCCTCAGGATACCCATGATCGGAAGGGCGGCAAAGGCAAGGACCACGAGCAGAAAGGCGACCTTGAACTTGGTTTCCAGCATGGCAGTTCTCAGCTGGCCGATTCGCCTCCCGGATCCGCGTCGGCGGCGCACCGAATGCCGATAGTGATGTCGGTCCTCCAGAACTTCGCTGCGAATCGCTTCGACAAACGGGCATTCTGTTGCGTTTCTCTCCAAGATCCGCCGCGGACTACTTTCAGTTGTCCGTCGTCCGGCCCTTTGGGATCCCGGAACACGGCTTTCTTGTAGATATTTTCGTCATAGCTGTCCTCTACCCATTCCGCGACGTTGCCGGTCATGTCGTAGACGCCATAGGGACTTCTTCCGGCCTCGAATGAGCCTGGAGGAGCCAAGTACTTGAACCCGTCCTCGGCCCCGTCGATATTAGCCGTACCAATGACAAAGGTATCTCCCCAGGGATATTTGCGTTTCCCTTCCCCACGCCCGGCCTTCTCCCACTCCGCTTCCGTCGGAAGCCGCTTGCCGGCCCATTTGCAGTAGGCCTTGGCCTCCTCCCACGACACGCTCATCGCCGCTAGTTCAGGCTTCAGGACTTTTGACTGATCGTCCTCGAACACTTCGATCTTGGGCATGGGGCGCTTCGTCATTTTCGCAAAGCGCGCGTACTCTTCCTGCGACACCTCTTTGAGGTCGATGTAATACGCCTTGAGAAAGACTTGGTGCTCGGGGGATTCGTCCGGGTCGCCGTCGTTGCTACCCATCGTAAACGGCCCGGCGGGGATGTGAACCATTTCGCGCCCCTCGTCGCCGATCTTGGTCTTGTACATCGAATAGTCCTGCGGTGCCACCTTGCCTGCGACGGGCTGCGCTTCGGACTTGATGCTTAGCGCCAATTGCCGCATCTGCTTGGCCTTGTAGGACTCGTAGACCAGCCCGACGATCATCAAGATGAACGACGCGAAGACGAAGACGATCGATCCAATGAGCACGCCTCTGTTTTCCATATCACCCCGTTTGCCTTACAACGCAATCACGCCCTAGGAGGCGCGTCTTCCGTCGAAGACGGGTCCGCCTGAACCGCTGCTTTGCGGGCCGCACGCATGTCGAGCAGCATGGAAATCTGCACGCCAAGAAAGCCACCCATGGCGGCTCCGGCTCCCGCCCCAACCGAGATCCGTTCTTCGCCAGCGACCAGCCAGGCCAGCGCTCCCCCAAGGACGGTACCGATCAGGATGCTGATGAGAAAGCGGCGTCCTCCTAAGAATCCGACGACGCCTCCCATCACCAACCCGATGGCGATCGCGAGGGGCATCATCCCGCCTCCCATAATGAGGCCGATCAGCGTCCCGACCGTCCCCATTACGGCGACCCCGAACACGATGTCCACGACCGTCCGGGCCGCGGCCGCTGGTGGCGATGCCGTCCTCATAACGGGTTACTTCGCGGGCTGGGCCACGAGCGGGCCGAAGTCGATTTCCACCCCAGGGGCCGCAATGATCGAAATGCCCCACGCTTTGGGAGCCGGCTCATGCTGGTGGATGCGCTTGAAGTCTTCATACACATTGACCCGTTCTTCAATCCATTGGCCGAGCTCTTTTGTGCCGCTCTGCACCACGATCTCCGAGCCGCTGAACATGCCCCCTTCGGTTAGCGTACCCTCCGGTTTCGTGGAACTCCACACGTACTTGGTAAAGACGGGAATAAACAGCAAGTCGGTGTCGAGCGACGCGTAGACGGCGGCCAACGGCTCCGCCCCCACAGCGGCCTTGTTCAGTCGCCACCGCCAGGTCAGAATCGGGTACGCCTTGGGATCCCAGTCGATTTTCTTCTTTTTGATCCGCTGGCCAGCATCCTTTGCCGCGAGGAAATTGGCGCCGTTTTCGGACTGGACCTTGTAGGCTTCGCGGCCCTTGCTTTGACTCCGCTGATTTTCGTGATCCCACTGCGAGGGGAACCCATCGGCTTCCTTGGCTTGGAAATCTTCCAAGACCAGTTTGTCCGTATCCGCATCGGAGCGATGCCCAACTCCGACGATTAGTACAGCCACGATCCCCGCACCGACAAGCCACCTGACCATCATGTCTCTTGCTTTCCCTCCATGCTTAGGTCTCTCGTGAAGGGGCCGGCGCCAGCGAAGGCGTCTTGTCGAGGTCGTAGGCTTCCCCCATCGCTGGCTGTTGTCCCCGCTGGCACATCCAAAAGAGCACCAGCACCGCCCCCCAGAACACGACCATGTTGAGCGTCACCATCTTGGCAGCAAACTCCAAATCCGGCGTGAAGGCCCACGGCGACACGTCGGCCATAAGGTCGCTGACGTGCCAGGCCAATCGTCCGGACGACCGGATATACCCCATCAATCCCATGACCCACGTAAACGCCGCGGCCAGTCCGAAGAGGACGACCATGCCTCGCACCGGGATTTTTCCCCATTGGACGGGACCGTGAACGATGGAGCCTTTGAGCATCGCCCTGTTGATCAACACACCGGCCACGATCACCGTAAAGGTCGTCAACGCCTGCGGGGCAGAGAGCCCTACGCGAATCTTGGCCGGGAGGTAGAACCCGTAGAGCGACAGCCAAATGACGTTGAGCATGCCAATCGTATACAACGTTCCGATGATGATGTTGCCCTTCGTCACCCACGAGACCGTCATGGTCCGATTGGCGCGCCGGTAGTAGAGAAAGCTCAGGGCCGTCAGAAGAATCATGACGTTGATGGCCCCATTTTTCGACGACATGATCCCGTAGTTGCCGACCACCGGATGTTGGGCCCCGCCCATCGCTTTGACCTCGCTTGGGGACATCATGACCGTATGCGGCGTCAGCCAGATGAACAGAGCCAGCGTCAGGCCTCCCAGAATGAACTGGTAGTACGGCTGATACCGCTCGCCGCCTTTAATCCTCGCCATGCTTTGCCACAAATAGTAGTTCACACCGAGTAACAACGCCCCGATGAGCAACGCCTGCACGACAAACAGCCATGTGAGCAACCCGCCCATCATAGTCACACCCATGCTTTGGCTGAACGAGTAGACCGAGCGCATCAGCCAGTATCCGGCGATGGGCATGGGCAGCAGCGCGCAGACGGTCACGAACAGAAAGATGTGTCCCACCCAATCGAAGTAGGCGCGCTCCTCCTCGGTCTTGCTCGTAAAGAAACGGTAGCAGGCATAGGCCAGCACGACGGCGCCGCCCGACATGATGTCGGCCAAAAATCGGTGGACGTTCAGAGGGTTCCAGAGCGCGCTATGGAGCAAATGCCAGCTGTTGCCGAGATACCGCCCCTGAGCGTCTACGCCGGCAGGGGACATCATGAAGGCGGCCCAGGAGTTGGCCAGCAGCAAAAACGTTGTGCCGAAGACATTCGTCAGGACGCCCATCGCCGCATGAATCCACTTCAGTCCGGGCTCGGCCATGCGGTTCCAGCTGTAGTAGTAGACGATCAGCAGCAGAGACTCTCCCACGAACACGGCGGCATACACCGGCATGAAGGATTTGAACGTCCCGCCCATATACTTCATGAAGGTTGGATACAACAGGATAAACATCGCGAGCATCACGCTGCCGACGACGGCCGTGACTGACAGCGCCAGCAACCCGACCTTGGCCAGATCCCGAGCCAGACCGTCGTAGCGCAACGACAGGGCTGGCTTTTTCGACACCAGCCCCAAAAACTCGAGCAGGGCGCAAAACAGCGGCAGAGCGAGAACGAAGCCGCCGAAGTACGTATGTTGCTGGGTCACGAACCAGACCAACAGACGGCTGTCGAACGATCCGATGCGGGGATACACGGTGTCTTCCGGCCCTGGGGCAGCCGGCCCCTGGGCCTCCCCCGGTGTGCCGAAATAAACATCGGTCCCAGAATCAGCCCAGGCGGCGGGGCCTCCCGCCTGGAGCCACACCGTACACCACGTCAACCAGCACACCACTGCAATGCACGTGAACTGCCCCAGACTAAACTGCTTTCGCCGCATCGGACGTACCCTTTCAATCCCTCTTGCTGAACGCCATGTCGCTCTGGAGGCTGGTGGACGAAACCGGCGCCTTGCCGAGAATGCCCATGACGAAGGGACAGCGCAACATGCCGCTCGACAACTGCGGACGGTCTCGATCCTCCACATGCCGCCTGTGGCCCAAATAATACCCATAGAGCGCCATCAACGCCGTGACACCCGCGGAGGCTGCGACGGCGGGCGCAAAGGGGACCGCGCTATGCCTCCACACGAACAACAGAAAACCGACGAGCACTAAATAATAGGTTGAGGCGAAGGCCATGCCCGGCCACCACCAGTACTTGAGGAGTTCCGAGGGGGCCGTGCGACGCAGGCTGAGAAGCCACTTCTCTTCAGGGTGTAATCCGGCGAAATAGGAAGCCAGCGCGAGGGCGCCTCCTGCGATGGTCACGCCGGCGAGCATCACCCAGGTTTGAGCCCGTTCAGCCATCCATGCCGGGATCGAAACGCTGAGACCCACGACGAAGCCGGCAAGAACCCATGGCGCCACGCGTTTCGCCTGTGTGCGCAGCAAGTCGCGCAGAGCGCGCCCGTCGGGAAACGTCGCAATCGGACGGCCGAGAGCGGCCAGTCTTCGGACGTGCCCGATTTCGAATGCGTCGCGCGAGACAGCGGTGCAGGAAATGATGATCGCCATCATCGCCGGTCCATCAGGGTGGTCGAGATAGCTGTACCCGACCAGCCAGAGCAGGGCCAGGACCAGCAACGACAGCTGCATTCCGTATAGAGCGCCAATCCAGCCAGCCAGCCACGGAAGCATGGCCTGATCCTCCTTGAGCACGGTGCGCCAGCTGTCTCCCCGTCCGGCGCGGTAGGCGGCGAGCGACGTCGCCACGGCGAGCAGGGCGCTGAGCAGCAGCAGCACGAGCGGCTCCGAAAGCGGCAGCGCCTGCTTGGCAAGCCGATAGGCACCGAAGGCGACGAGCCCCGGGATGAACATCACCACGCGCTTTCGCTTGCGCACCGTGTCCTCTGTCACGGCCAGGCTGAGGCTCGGCAAGACGCGCAAGGCCATCCGGTGCAACATCCGCTATCTCCGTCCTGCGCGAGCCGTGACGTGAACCGCACCGCTTTGGAGCCGGGCGATCTGACGCCTCACGCCTTCGCCCCCATTCCAAAATACTTGGCCTTCACTTCTTCCATCAACGCCGTCGTGATCCGCGAGAGGCCGCGCTCGGCCGCCGTCCGTTCGAGCTCGACACGTGCCATCGCCCGAACCGGCGCCGGCACATTCTCAAGCCGCCGCTCGGCCTCCGGCTCCCATTGGATCGCCTGCCCGGTGCATGGACGCTAGAGGACATCATAGGCGACGACGCGCTCGCCTCTGACCCGCATGTCCTGTTCCACCTCCTCGCGAAAGAGCGGCGCGAGGTACGGCGGCATGCGCTCCAGACGATGGAGCGCCTCATCCGTCCACGTGAGCCGATCAACCAGGCCGGCGGTCTGCCCGGCCGGCACCTCGACACCAACCTTGAACCCGCACCCTCGGCATTCTGAGCGGATGAACCACTGGGAGGCTCGTTCCTCGGTCAGGCGCTCCTCGATGCCCTCCGTATGCATCCATCTTCCGCAGCCGCAGGTCAGCATAAACAAGACGCAGGGTGAGTGATCGAGCCGGGGTGCGTCGGCTTCTTGAACATGCCACTTACCCGATTTTCCCCGGATACAGGATGTAGAGCATCGTGTACGTGAACGTCCCCGTCACAAACAGAATGCAGTAGATGATCATCGTGAAGGTCCCAAGGGCTCGATGCCGCCTCGCGCCGTTCGGCCAGATCCGTTGAATGGCCAATTCGATTGCAAAGACGACGGCAACGAGGATCACGAAGCCCAGATAGACCTCCATTTTTCGCATGGAGAACCCGGCGGTCGCGATCCGCGAGAGGAACAATCCCATGACCACGACGACGATGCCGACCAGGATCAGCCCGACCTTCTTCCACGATGTCTGCAGCAGCGAATCTTTCAGCACACGCACACCGTTCGCCATGTGCTGCGTACGGAAGCCCAGGACGATCATATAGACCGCCATCACCAGGCCGATGATGACGAGGATGATGTGAACGGTCAGGACCGGAATAAAAACATAGTCATAGAGCGCCTGGGAGCCTCCAAACCCTTCTTTACCCTCAACCGCGAGCACGCCCAACTGGCGGAACAGATAGTACGCGATGAAGAAACTTAGCATCGCGATCATACCGCCCAGCATGAGCCAATGATGCGCGTTGCCCTGCCGCTTTTTGGCTTGAACCCAACCGAGGATAAAGAGGCCGGTGAACAGCGTCGCCATCAACTGGCTGAGGTCCGCCCCCACGGTCGCATGCGTGCCCAAAAATCCCGGATCCCGGAGCCAATCCACTGCGTGTCCTTTCCGCGGGACGTCAGTCAGCGGGGCCGCCCCGCCGAACCGATGCACCAGCCAGCGTCACCCCTTGATACCTTGCACCACGGCGGTCCGCTCCAGCTCCGTGACCGACGTGAATCCTGCACGGTCCATCCATGCCATGGCATCGGCCGTCTTGTAACAGGCCCCCTGCTGCGTGTTGACGAGGATATGGACGGCAAACGCCGTGGTCCACGCGGGACCGGTGCCCTCTTCATCCAGGAAACGGTCTTTGATCACGAGCCGACCGTTCGGGGCAAGGTGCGTGAACACTTTGCCGACCAGCGCCTCGTTGGAGGTGTAGGTCTGATAGTGCAGAATATCCGACATCAGCACGAGATCATACGGCCCGCCGAGATCGTCCTTGTTGAAGTCCCCGGCGCGCAACGCGATGCGCGACTCCAATCCTGCTTCCTTGACCGTCTTCTCCGTAAGGGTCAAGGTGGCCGGAAGATCGAAGACCGTCGCGGTCACGTCCGGATACACCGAGCAAAAGGCGACGGCATTGGTACCGGCGCCTCCGCCAAGATCCAGCATGCGCTCGTTTCCGGCGAGGCCGAGCCGCTTCGCGAAATCCGGACCACTCTGCTGCCCGATGCGGTGGAGGACGGCCAATACATTGGCCCCCAATTCGGGATCGGTCTCGAAGACGTGGCGGTCCACCATCCGTCGTCCCGTGCGGACTGTTTCTTCGAGCTTGCCCCAGTTGTTCCACTCAGCGTCATGCAGCAGGAGCAGGTGGCCGATGTATTGGGGTGATCGCCGAACCAGATGGGTGCCCGCCGTCACCGTATTGGCGTACCGCCCGCTCTCCTTCGTGAGGAGCCTTAACGCCACCAGTGCATTCAGCAGCAGCGTCAAGGCCGAGGCTTCAGCCCCGATTTTGGCGGCGACCTCCTGGGCCGAACAGGCTTTTCCGTCGAGCGCTGAAAAAACATCGAGTTTGACGGCCGTAAGGAGAATCTTCGTCTCCCAGTAGTACCCCAGCTGAAAGACTTCCGCGAGCGACAGATCTCGAGACACACCCGTCCCCTTCGACTTCACACAAATTTTGGCATCTTACCCAGTTCAGAAAGCGAAAAACAAGGCGAGCACCGCAGCGCGTCACGCGCGAAAAGCACGAAGGGCAGCGGGGATTCCGCTGCCCTTCGGTTCCAGCGAGGCCTGGAAAGTCGTCGATCTTACTTGATCTCGGCCTTCAAGTTGGCCGTGCCACCGTCGGTCACGTCGACTTCAAATTCATGCTTCTTGCCCTTGGCAACGAAGGGATGCCACACGACAACCTTGTGCTTGCCCGCCGGCACGTCCTTGATCTCGAACGAGCCGTCTTCCTTCACCACGGCGTAATGAGGATTCATGACCGGAAGGAAGAAGGACTGCATGAACTCATGCTGGTCGCACTGCAACCGATAGTACCCGTCCTTTTCCGCTCCGCCGCGGAACGTCACCGGCTTCTCGAGCTTGTCACCCTTCTTCGCCAAGCCGATGTTGAAGCCCGTGGCGGACGTCGAGCCCTTGACGGTAAAGCTGTGCGGATTGTGGAGCACGCCTTCCTTGGACTTGGGATCATCGGGATCTGCATCGTTATTCACCGCCCGGAACGGCTTGCCGTTCACCACGACACCGGCGAAGGGCAGGAACTCGCAGAACTCGGCCACAACATCGGTACCCGCGTAGCTGTCCATGAATGCCTTGTCCTCGACATCATAGACCGCCACCACCGCATTCTTCAGCCCACCGTCCTTGCCGACTTCGATGGTCGGCATATACCGCTTGTCCCCGTCCACCAGAGCCTTGTTCGGATTCTTCGGGCAGAACTTGGGGTTCGGGAACTTGGAGAACAAAAATTCCTTTTTTTCGGACTTCCCGGGATAGGTGACCTTCCCGGCAATCGTCCCTCCGGCATTGGCGGCGAGCGGCGCAGCGATCATCGCCACCGCGACCGCACCGAATACGACTGATAACGCACCCTTCTTCATGTGGCTGCCTCCTTGTGATGAACAAACTGCCGAGATGATCGTTTCCAAGACTCCTGACAACCGCACAGTCAGGCAGAGAGACACGCGTTCTCCGGCCTTCAGATACTCGGATCTCACACCAAGACGGCGAGGCTCAGCTTGGACCGAGTATGTATATAAAAGTCTACCTTGTGCTGTCAATGCGAAACAAGGGGGCCTAGGGACTCATCCAGACGTCATTTCGAGAGGATATGAAGAATCGCCCCGCCGCTGGTCGTCCTTACCGCATCGTTTTCGTCGTGCAGCGCATCGATGAGTGCGGGCAGGACAGTCCGATCGCCGATGCGACCCAATGAACGCAGCGCAACGATCTTCGGGGCGGGCAAGGGATCGCCGAGAAGGCTGCCGAGCAGCGACACGGCCTCGGCTGCATTGGTCTTCGTAGCCTTGCCTAAGGCATGCGCGGCGGCCGCCCGTGCCCCCGTATCGTTCTGCCGGGTCAGGCTTCTCAACGTACTGCCCACGGTTTCGAAGGGCTGTCCCAGTTGCAGAAGCGCAGCCGCCACCGCGGCACGGACGCTGAACGTGCCGTCCTGCAAGGCCTGGGTGAGCACCGGAACGGACTCGTGAGCTTGCATGTCGGCAAGGCTGCTCGCCGCCGCTTCGCGAACCGCCGGCACCGGATCACGAAGGAGCGCCTCGACCTGCGTCCGGACGTCTTTCTTCCCCAAATGTCCAAGGGCACGAGCGGCTGCGCCCCGCACCGACGGCTGCTTGTACGACAGTAACTCCTTCATGAGATCGGCGCCGCGCTCGTCCTTCAAATCGGCCATCACACGCAGCGCTTCCGCCCGGTCCTCTGGATTCGGCGCCTCCGCAGCCTGCCTCAACTGTTGCCACGCTTCCTTGCGGCCGAGTCGGATGAGCGACCCGTAGGCCGCGATTCGCACCGTGTTCAATTCATCCTTGGCCGCGGTCTCGATGAGCGGGATAACGGATGGATCGCCGCTGCGGCCCAGTACTTTCACGACGCGGGCCTTGACCAGACCGGCTTGGTCGTCGAGGGCCGTGCGGAGTTTGGGCGACCTCCGCCCGGCGGCCGACCGCCCCAACCCTTCAACGGCCAGCACGCGGACCGGCCCCGATCCATCGCTCAAACCGTCCTCGAACAAGGGTACCGTTTCATCCGAGTCAATTTCCTTGAGAGCCGTGTAGGCCGCTCCGCGCATCTGCTCGCGCATATCCTTCATCATCACGACGATAAACCCCATGGCCACTTCGCGGAGCAGGGGCAGATCATCCTGCTTCAGCGCGGCCGCCAATTGATCGTACTCCGTCAACGCCTCCTTCGGCCGGCCCAGACGCAGCAGCGCACGGGCTTTCAGTCGCCGAATTTCCGGCGCCCCGGCCTGCTCGTGCTCGAGCTTGGCAATTTCGTCGAGCGTCCGTTGGTACTCTTTTTTGTCGTACAGTTGCTGCAGCGCGGCCGTGCGAGGCGGCCCTGCCGCGTGGACGCCCGGCGCCATGATCGTGAGGAGCCCGATGCCCAGCACGGCTCCTGCCGCCCATCGAATTGTCGTCATGCTTCCACCGTCCTATTCGATCATCCGTGGCTCAACGGCCCCGTCTCGCTCATTCGCTTCCGATATCCCGGCGGGGCGTCAAAGTAGTACTCCGGCTGCGGCGACAGCCGAAACCGCTCATACTCCACGGACCAATTCCGATCGCGGCTGACCAACTTCAGGACCACCCCGGACTCTTGATCCACCCACTCATAGAATCGCTCTGCGCGGCCGTTTCGCTCAGTCTCCACCTCGAACAACTGCGCCGGACGGCCCGCCGCCGATGCCTCTCCGATCAGCGTTCGGACGCGCTCCCCAGGCAGGGCCGGGCTGATCGGCAGGACATCATCCACATCCAACGGCGTCACGAGCAACTCTTTTTTCTGGGCCAGGACATACCATGTTTCGGCCTTGTCCGGCCGAATGATTTCGATCGCGGCGTAACCGTGCGGCGTCCGCAACGCGTACTTGTACTCCAGCCGCAGCCGATCCGCTTTGGCAAACACCTGCGCCTGATAGCGCTTCCCGTTGACCTGCTTGATCAAGGAACCGGAGAAATCAGGGTGAGGGTGCGGCGGATCCTCCGCATATCCGGCGGACCCGTACGTGACGGCGAGCAGGACGAGGAGCGGCACGCAACCCCCTCGGAGGGTTTCCTGTACCGCCCCTGTTCCCCCATGACGCACTTACTGTTGCTGCTCGACCAGCGGATGGATTTCGATTGAATACCCCAGCGAGTCGGGACCAAAGCGGGGATTGTCGACCACTTTGTAGGCCGAGCGATTGCCCCGCGGCGCACGCAACGACAAGGGCTCGACCAGCTTTCCATCCGGCTGGATCGTGACGGTTTTGGACTGACCGGGGCCCGTCTGCGGATGCCACACGACGAGTTGATACGTGCCGGGAGGAATATTCTCGATGGAGAAGCGTCCCTCGGCATCCGTTAGGGCATAGTACGGGTTGTTCACCGCCATCGCCCAACTTTCCATATACGCATGAAACCCGCACTGCATATAGAACGTCCGCCGGCCTTTGTTCAGGTAGATCGGGCCCACCAGGGACTTGCCGGGCGCGTGATCGTGCGTGGCGCGCAGGTCGCCGCGATGATGCTGGTGGTTCATGACCAGGGGCGTATTGAACAACACGCGGGCTCCGGCATCCAGGGAGGTTTCGTAGCCCTGAATATCGTGCATGACCGGATCCATGTTGACCACTTCCACGGCGTGACCGTTGCGGACGATGGTCATGAACGGCTGAAACATGCAGTCCCGCGCTTCGATCAGCGGCACCGACGTTTCAAACGGCTTCCCAGCCTCCACGCCCTCGAGGAGCACGATCGCGTCCTTGAGCCCTCCGTTGGGACTGACGACGAAATCGCGCAGCAGGCGCCAGCCTCGTCCATTCGAGATCCTTCCGCAGTAGGCGGGGTCGGGAAACGTAATCAGGTTGAATCCCTTCGGCTCGGGGACCGGGCCGTCGAGGACGACCGTCCCTTCGATGGCACCGCCGTGCTGGACCTCCATGACCTCGTACGCCGGTGCCGGCGCGGGCCACAGCATGAGACACGTCAACGTGAGAACCGAGCACACAGCGGACAACGCAGTTCCTCGGCGTACATATGACACCACGAGCCCTCCTTCTTTCATAAATGGATGTGATTGAGTACGAGCGGCATCTCGCAATAGTCGTTTCAGGGAACTTGCACTTCCAGGGTGGGTCTGATGTCGAGGTCCTTCCCCAGAGCCTGGAGGCCGAAGTGCGGGTTCTCCGCGATCTCATGCGCGCTCCGGCGCCCTTTGGGAGCCTCGAATCGAAAGTCGGTCTCCACGCTGCCCTTCGCCGGAATGGTGATGCGCTTCTCCAGCACAGTCCCCACGCCGGGATGCCAGGCGCTCAAGACGTAGTCTCCAGGCGGTACATCGGTCAGTGCAAAACGTCCGTCTGGCCCGGTGACTTGATAATAGGGATTGTCAACGGCCAAGCCCCAGCTCTCCATGTACGCATGAAACCCGCACTGCATGACGAAGAGTTTGCGTCCTTTCGTCATCCGGATCACCTCTCGGACGGGAACACCCGCCAGATGCTCATGGCTGTCGGCTCCCACGATCCGCTTGTGGTGAGGATTCATGGGCAGCGGGGTGTTGAACAACACCCGCGGTCCCAAGTGGGACGTTTCATACGCCTGAATGTCATGCATCACGGGATCCATGTTGACCACGACGACTTCATGGTGGTTCCGTACGACCGTGACAAAGGGGAGGAACCGGCAGTCGCGCGCCTCGATGGTTTGCGGCTCAAACGTGAACCGCTTCCCCTTGCTGACATCGGACAGAAAGACCACGGCGTCCTTCAAGCCGCCATTGTCCCCGAATTCGAACTCCTTGAGAATGCGCCAGCCGGTTCCCGTCGAGATCCGACCACAGTAGACGGGGTCGGGAAACGTAATCAGGTTGAATCCCTTGGGGGTGGGCTTCCCCTCAGACATCGTGACGATGCCGGTCACGGCACCGCCGTCCGTGACCTGAATCTCTTCATATGCGGCGACCGGTTCGGCCAGTGCGGCGCACAGGACGAACAAGAAAGACACGAGTATTGCGCGATAGCGGCTCATCAATTTATTCCTCCTCAGATGAGCGTCTGACAGGGTGCAGCCCGCGCACGTTCTTGATCGTACCAAATGGCTGCTCCAAAGAAAAAGGGGGAAGCCCCCTTGGGCTTCCCCCTTCCTTCTGCGTCCGTCTCTCAGCGAGAGCGGATCAGCTTACTTCGACGAAACCGGAATGGCCTGCGCAGCCGGTTCGGCCGACGCGCTCTTCATTCCTGCTCCGGCGCCGGTGAGCGGCAGCAACCGCTGATCACCAGCCGGCAACACCCGCAGATAGCCCCACTGTCCGGACTGCGAGTAGGGCAACCGCTGGTTGCTGTACACGTAATCGCCCGGCAGGCGGTACGGCCCGCCGGCCGAGGGGATGAAGGCGTCCAGCGTTTCAGAGCCGGAGTACTCCACCACGCTGATCATGTCGGCGCCGCGCATGAACGGCTCGATCGGCCACTCATGCTTTTCGACGCTGAACATCCCATTCTGCTCGTTGCTGGCGCCGATCACATGGATGCGCACGGGATCACCCGCGTGCGATTCGATGATCGGCGTCGCCGGATCCTCGGGCTTGTCCGCCTTGCACGGCTGGAACACCTTGCCAAGCGAGCAACCCTGCTCTTCGCGCCACTTGTACGGCTCGGACCGGTAATTGACGCCGGTCAAGCCCGCGACGTTCTGCACATACGGCATGAAGCTGGTGCCGATAATGTTGTCCTCGTCCTGGAAGAACAAGGCCACGTCGCGATAGTTCGGACGATTCTCGTTGCCAGGCACCGACCGGTCGATGATCACGTCGGCAGCCCACGCGTTCTTGTTCGTCAAGTCCGCACCCGTCTTCGGGTCGCGATACTTCGAGCCCTTCGGCCCCACCACAATGGCGCCGAACAGCCCGTTGCGCGGATTCATCATGACATTACCCCAATCCCACACCAGTGAGGTGGTCTCCCCGTTGAAGGGATCGGCGTAGTACGTGTAGGTCCGTTCCGCGCCCGGAGCAATCGTCTGATCGCCGGGATTGTTCCCGACGTTGGCGCCCAGCGAGTCCTTCGGATCGAAGACCAAGCCGATCGCCGAGAAGGAGGCCTTGCTTTCCTTCATCTTGTTCTTCAGATTCACCTTGACGCAGTCCCCGACGTTCACGCGAAGCGTCAGCGGCATCGGTTGCATACCGCCGGACACTTTCGCCACGTCCTCCTCGAGGGCATAGATCTTCGCATCCGGGTTGGTGATCTGAATCTTCCGTTCGAAGTCCACTTCGATGGCCTCCGGGGCCTTGGGATTGAACTTCATGGACGGATAGTCCAACGCAACCACGTTGAAGGTTTTCACCGGCGCATCGGCAGGACACACCGGGAGCGCCTTGGGAATTTCGCCCTTGTTCGAGAAGCCAGCCGGCAGTTTCTTCAAATCCGGCTGCTCCTTGTCGTACACCCGAACAATGCCCCAGCCGCCCTCGGAGAACTTTGAGGACCGGCCGTTGAAGTGGATGTAGTCACCGGCGAGATGCCGTGGTCCACCCGCCTCCGGCACCACGAGGTCGTAGCGTTCCGCAATCCCGATGTGGATCGAGTTCTTGCGGTTGGCATCCGACGCGTACCGCTCGGTCCAGAACGTATGGCCGGACAGCGTCCACACCATCGACTCGTTCATAAGCGTGTGCAGGAGACGGAACACCATTGTGTCTCCCACGTACGCGCGAAGCGTCGGTGTGTAAGGATCGCCGTGGATCTGGCTATTGAACGCCTGAGAGACGTCCGGGTTGGTGGCCAACCGCTGCGCGATGGGCCCCGCTCGGAAGTTCAAGCCGCTGCCCGTGGTGTGCGTACCACCGTTCAGGAACGGCATCGGCGTCATGTAGATCTTCTCAGGCATCATGAACGATACGGTCTTCCCTGCCTCGAGCGCCACTTCGATCGGCTGCCCGGGGGGATTCCCTGCCGTCACAACGTTCACCGTGTGGGGAACCGTATCGTGCACCTGGACCATCAACTCGCGGAAGCTGTTGTTCACGCCATGGCCCACCGGCTCGTTGGTGTGAATGTCCGCGATCGGGCCGCTCCGGATCAGCTTACCGGTCTTCGGATCGTGATACGTCGATCCAACGGGCTCCGCAATGAAGGTACCGAATCCGCCGTGCGGCCAGGTGGTTGCGCCGAAGGCGTGGTCGTGCCAGAACACGGTCCCGACGTCCGCATCCACCCAGAACCGCTGCCGCACGAACTCAACAGTCACGATGTCGTTCGCAGGATGGTCGTTCTTCAGACCCTTCTGCAAAGTAATCGTGTTGCCGTTGATCGCCTTGATACGGGCGATTTCGTTGCCCTTCACGTTGTCGGCGCCGACCAGAATCAGCGTACCGACGTGGTACTGCTTCGCATTCTTCACCGCGATGCTCGTGGCGCCCTTCTTGGCTGCCGCGGTCAACACGGTGTTCATTGGGGCCGGGAGCCCCTTCTTGTTCTTTTTCTCCAGCATCGTGAACGGACGGACGGACTGCTCGTAGGAGAAGCCCGTGATCACGCCGTCCGACGCTTGGTTGTCGAACTGCAGGAAGTGCCAGTGCGTGTTGATCTTCGACGACTGGAAATTCGTATAGTCATCGTCGTCCCACTCGCTGGTCAGCATCCAGTCGACACAATCATAGATGTTGCCGCGGACGACCAGCGGATACTTCAGATCGTCGTTGGCCCGGATGGCGGCTTCTTCTTCGTGAAGCACGTAGATCAAGCCGTTGGGATCGACCACGGGTGGCTCTTTGCCCTGGGCCTTGGCGATCTTGATCGGCAGCTTGATGAAGTGGACGTTATAGTACTTGCGTCCTGCGTTCTCCGGACAGAGGCTCCAGTTCCCGTTCTCACCCGGCTGCGCTTGGTCCACGCTCTCCTGTCCATCGGCATCGCGGCGGATCATCTCCAGCCAAGGCGCGCCGACGTGGTTCGGGGCGAACATGACCCGCTTGCCGAAGTGCGGGGTCAGATGGGGCCACGCCACCTTCCCGGTCAGCGGCTCGAACATAATCGGATGCCGCTTGCCCGGATGCGTGGACTTGTACTTCGGATTGTCGATCGTGCTTTCTTTTTCACTCATCGCCACGTTGCCGTTCCAGGTCCAGTCCAGCACGGTGGCGTCATAGGAGATAATCTGGCCCTTTTCATCGTCCGTGTGACCGGGCTTGCCTTGCGGCGGGAGCTGCATCTCCACCCAGTCCTTGATGGTGATGGTGGCCGGATTCCCCTTCCAATTGCTCTTACCCTTCTCGATGATCTTGAACTGCTTGCCGAACCAGTCCACCGTCTGTCCGATGAGCTTGTCGGAGGAGACCGGCGCCTTGATGCGGCCCTTGCGGTCGGGCAGCTCCCGCAGATCCGGCATCACATCGTTCCGCATGTCGCCCTGCTGCAGGGTGTTGTACACCCGCCAGTACCCCCACATGCCGGCCACATAGTGGTGCGCCACGTGGCAGTGGAAGAGGAAGTCTCCGGCCAGCTGCTGACAGAGACCCGATCCGCACTCCGTCTCCAGATCGAGTGCCTCTGACGGCCCGATCACTTCCACGTCGACGCGGTCCGTCTTATGGCGAATGACCGGATACTTCACCGGGCCGTTGGTGCTGGTGGCCCAGAGGTTCATGTCATCGATGGCCCGCGGGCTCCGGGGCCACCGAATCGTGCCGCCGTGCGGGTGGTGGCTGTGGAACACTTCCGAGCCGCCGTGCACGAGACGGAACTTGGCCGGGTCTCCCATGTAGGAGCGCGGAATGGTGGGAGAAGCATCGCCGAAGGTGTACGAGCTGTACCCCATCGACTCATCCTCGAAGCCGAAGTACTCGTGCTGTACGTGCATGTTGTTGATGCCGAACGGTTCGCTGCGATAGTTGATCGCGCGGCCGCCGGGGCGATACGCGTCGGTCAACGGATCGCGCTGCGGCAGGAAGTCGCCCTTCTTGTTGAGCGGGCGGAAGGCTTCGTCGCCGACTTCGTGATAGAACAGCACGAACTCACGGAAGTCCGGACCGGTCCCGTTCTTGATCATGACCTGCCACCCGCTGGTGGCCGGGGTGGGGTCACCGGTACCAAGCGGCTCCCAATACGACGAGCCGCGCGGCTCCACGACGAACGAGCCGAACAATCCCATGACGGTCAGCTCACGGTCGTTGCTGAAGGTATGGAATTGGCGGACGCCTTCCTGGGTGTTCGGGTGGATGTACCACTCGTACTCCCCGCTCTTGCCCTGGGGCACGATGGTGTCGGGGTTGGTCGTCGTCGCGGCCGCTCCCGTACTGCTGACCACCATGGCGGAGCCGTGGATGTGCAGGCTCACCTCCTCACCGCCTTCGAGCTGGTTGGTCAACTTGATCTTCACGCAGTCGCCCTGGTTGCCTCGAATCGCGAGCGGCTGAATCCACTGGGCCTGGACACCCGGGATGACGGCGCCCGGATCAAACCCTTCCTTCTCGCGCGCGTCCCGATTCTTGGCCTCCTCAGCGCGCACCTTGTCGATATTTTCATCCAGGACGTACATGTACCCAGGATAGAAATCGAGCCACTGGTTGAGCGTGATCTCAACGTTGATGGCGGAGACGTTGTACTGCTTGACTGGGGCCGTGGCCGGGCACTTCCCGCCACCGGTGACGGCCACCGGCTCGACGCGGGGATCGGAAACGAGCAGCATGTCCTGCCCACCCGCTCCATACTGGTGCATCATGGACTGGGTGTTGAACATGCCGGTGTTGACGCCCTGGATCTGCGGATCATGGCTCATATGGTCCATGATGCGCTGATGCTGCTGCTCCACCATCGCGGCGCGGTCGCTCTTGCCGGACATCGCGTCTTCGATGATGGTCTGCCCCTTGAGTTGTTCCGCCCATGCCGGGAGCTGATGATTCATGGCCACCGTTTCCGTGGCGGCATGTCCGGCATGAGACGCGTTCTCGGCGGATGCGAGCGGGGCCCACAGCAGGGCCGCAGCTGCCATCGCGCCAAGCATGCGGGTTGGAACACAAACCCGTGGTTTGTGGGAAAACATGGACCGGCCTCCTTGTTGGATGATGAAACGAAAACAGCTACATGAAAAAACCGATAGGCGTACCTCGTGCTTCCTGCCAGATGAAAACGATATGATCCCCGTGTGAAGGAGTGCGAAAGATACTGAAGTCATTAGAGTCTGTCAACCCCTGGGGATGTCTCCGGTTCGTTTCGGCTAAGGGGCAGCATATCGGTCGCCGGTTTGGGTGCTTTGTGAGATAATCCGGGCATGCTGCTCAAACGGTGGCTGGTCGGCGACCCGCTCAAAACGGCGCAAGCCGCGCACCAACGCCTGTCGAAGACGGTGGCGCTGCCCATCTTCTCCTCAAATGCCATTTCCTCGGTCGCCTATGCGACCGAGGAAATTCTCCTGGTCTTGGTCTTGGCCGGCACCGCCGCCGTGGCATGGGTGATCCCGGTGAGCCTGGCCATTTTGTTCCTGGTGGGCGTCCTCGCCGTCTCTTACCGCCAGATCATTCATGAATATCCGGAAGGCGGGGGAGCGTACATCGTCGCCCGCACCAACCTCGGGGAAGTGCCGGCACTGATCGCCGCCGGTGCCTTGATGATTGATTATGTCCTCACCGTGGCGGTCAGCGTGGCGGCGGGCGTAGCGGCCGCCACTTCGGCGGTACCGGCTCTCTTCCCGCATCGCGAGGCGCTCGGACTCGTGGCCATCGTCTTCATCGTCATCATGAATCTCCGAGGCGTGCGCGAGTCGGGGAAATTTTTTGCCGTCCCGGCCTATTTTGCCATCGGAGCACTCAGCCTCATGGTGATCCTCGGCACGGTTCGGTCGTTTGCTGAGCCGGCATCGGGCGCCCCTGGGGCGCTCCGCAGCCTGGGATCAATGGAAGGCCTGACTCTCTTCCTGATTCTTCGCTCCTTCGCAGCCGGCTGCGCGGCAGTCACCGGCATGGAAGTCATTTCGAACGGCGTCAAATCGTTCCGCCGACCGGAGCCGCACAACGCCGCGATCACCATGGTGTGGATGTCTCTCATCTTGGCGACGCTGTTCATAGGCATCAGCTGGATGGCCTACCACTACGGCATCCTGCCGAAAGCCGATGAAACGGTGGTGTCCCAGTTGGCCCGTCTGACGTTCGGCACGGGACCGACTTACTATATGGTGCAGATCGGGACGATGCTCCTTCTGATTTTGGCGGCGAACAGCGCCTTCGCGGGGTTTCCGCAATTGTCTTCCATCCTCGCGCGCGACGGATTCATGCCGCATCAGATGGCGAGCTTCGGCGACCGCCTCGTCTTCTCCAACGGCATTTTGATCCTGGGATTCTTCGCCTGCCTGCTGCTGGTCATCTTCCGCGGCGATCCCCACGCGTTGATCCCGCTCTATGCCATCGGCGTCTTCGTCTCCTTTACGTTGTCCCAGGCCGGCATGGTGCTGCGCTGGTTGCGCAAGAAAGGGCCTCATTGGCGGGCCAAACTCGCGTTCAACGGCGCCGGCGCGATCACGACCGGCATTGCGACCGTTATCATCGCCAGCACGAAATTCATGCAGGGCGCGTGGATCGTCTTCGTGCTGGTCGCCCTGCTCATCATGATGTTCCGCAGCATCCGATCGCACTACCGCGCCGTGGCCGAGCAAGTGGCGCTGTCGCGCGATGCGCGCCCGCCGCGGCCCAGACGAAACATCGTCATCATCCCCATCGGCGGCGTCAATCGTGCGGTGGTGCGGGCCGTGGACTACGCGCGCAGCCGGGGCGGCGATGTGCGGGCCGTCCTGGTCGACGTGGACAAGGAAGAAACCGCGCTGGTCGAGATCAAGTGGGCGCAGTGGGGATGCGGCGTCCCACTGATCGTCCTGCCGTCGCCCTACCGATCCATCCTCGGCGCGCTCTTGGACTACATCGAAGAACATCTTGAAAAGGATCCGGAATGCTGGCTCACCGTCGTCGTGCCCGAGATTCTGCCGGCCCGATGGTGGCAAAACATCCTGCACAACCAGCGGGCGTTGTTGCTGAAGGCCGCGTTGCTGTTCAAAGAGCGCGTGGTGCTCACCGACGTCCCGTTCCACCTCACGAGGTGACACATCATGACCCGTTCAGCAGGCACAGGCAAAACAGCCGTCCCGCTTCTCTGGTTGCTGGTCAGCGCAGCCGTGTCCGTCGGCCAGCCCGCTCATGCGTTTAAGATCGTGAGCCCCGCCGACGGGGCGACGCTGAAGTCCGGCGAGACCGTCACAGCCAAAGTGGATCTCGGCTCGGACAGCGGCATCGTCAAAGTCCGCTACTATTGGTATCCGGAAGGCGCCGAGACCTTGGTGCAGCAAGACGACTCGGATCCCTCGAGCATGCCGAAGCAGGACCGGCTGGCCGACGATCGCTACTGGCAGCGGAGCAGCCTCAGCGGTGCGCCGGTGGTCGCGCTCGCCGCGCTGTCGAGTGGCTCAGATCAGACGCCGCCGTTCGGAGGACCGCTGAAGGTTCCGCAGGAAGCCATCGGCCCGACACGCCTGCTGGCCGTGGCCGAGATCTCCCGCGGCCGTCTGGGCACCCGTAGCGTCTTTGACGAAGTCATCGTGATGGTGAAACCGGATGCGCCCCTGCAAACCATTGATTTCGAAACCGACAAGCCGCTGCAGCTGGGACGGGCGGGACAATCGTCCGCGTACGGGCATATCGACTCAATGGGCAAGGTCTTCGAGCTGCCTGTCGTTGGAGAATTCGCCGACGGCGTGGCACGACCGTTGAGCTTGCCCTCGGCCGGCACGACGTACCATTCCTCTAATCCAGGCGTCCTCAAAGTCCTGCCCGACGGCATGCTGCAAATTGTCGGAAACGGAAAAACGACGCTCACTGTCTCGAACAGCGGGAAGGAGGCCTCGCTGGAGGTCGACGTCAACGTCAATGACGAGCCGAATGAGCCTCCTTTGGCCGATGCCGGTCCGAGCAAGACCGTGAAAGCCGGCAACAAAGTGAAGCTGAGCGGGTTGAAGAGCCGCGACCCCGAAGGGGAAGCACTCTATTATAGTTGGAGCCAAGTCCGCGGCAGCAAAGTGCCGCTTCTGGACGTGAACGCTGCCGAAGCCTCGTTTCTCGCGCCGACCGTCTCGGAGCCGCGTACGTACCGATTCAAGCTGCGGGTGACGGATCGAAAAGGCGCGGACAGCCTGCCGGCCTTTGTCGACGTGACCGTCGAGCCGTAAGGCGAGACCGATCCTCTTTACGCCCGACTGAGTCTCATCGGCCCAAACGTCTGTCTCGCCTGCTCGAGGTCCCGTACATGCCGGCGGAGCGCGGGCCCCCATGCAGAGCGAAGCACCGCTTGCTCGTACGGTTGGATATCCTTGTGTACGCGCTCAATCGCTTCGCCCAACTGCCCGACCAGCCGGCGGCCCGACCCCGTCAACCAGCCGAGGTGGTAATCCGCGTAGCGGAGATCCTGAAGGGAATAGCGGACCGATTCCACTTCCTCCAGGCAGCGGAACCGTGCGCGTTGAAGGTCGGCCAGCGTCAATCCCGCCCGCTTCCATCTTCTCGCCCCAACGCCGCCAGCCGCCCATCGCGACAACCGTTCAAACAGCATCGCACCCATGGTGAAGGTGAAGGCCGCGTGCAGGATTCCGCGGAGCGGACGCAGGCTTCTCCGCCAGGGCGAATAAAAGATCTGCTGGTTGTGGTCGCCGCGGTACAGCACGTGCTTCCGCAGCAGGAGATTCAGATGGTGATGGCTGTTCTCGTGAATCAAGTCATCGATCAGGTCGAGGTTATCCCGATCAAAACAATTGATGAAGGACAGCCCGGGACGGTGGCGGTAACTGAAGCTCACCACACCGCTCGCCTTGAGCGGAACAATCCGAGACGTCAGCAGCCGCAAGAGACCGTGGCCCTTCGGCCATGCCGTTCGAATCGTCTCCCAGGCACGCATGATGCGCCTCACCTGCCGCGGATCCGTGTCGACCACGGCGCGAGGCTGCCGATTCTTGCCGTAGACCAGCGTCGGTCCGATTGTCAGCCCTTCAGCGGCCGGGCCGGCGCTGGACGGCGCGTGATACGGCCAATGCCACTGGCCGTGGGCGCTCCACCCAGTCCATAGAGGCGAGAGGAGCCGGCCGGCCTTCACGGCAATCCCGGTGCGCTCGACGATGAACGTCACTCGGCCGGCAGCGCTCGCCACCGCCTTCCGCACGGCGGCTGGCGCTTCGCACCACGCGCCGGCCCAGCCCATCGGGATTGTCGCTTCCCGCTCACCCCGCTCCACGTTGTGGGCGAGTCGTCCCGGAAGGGCCCATCGGGCGGTCCTCGTCTGCAGACACCACCGGACGGGAAGAGCGGGGTCGAACCACAGACTTTCTTGCGCCACTTCCTGAGTCAGCCGTCTGCACAGG
>JBDZVU010000052.1:0-23457 GCA_040255845.1 Nitrospiraceae bacterium
CTTCCAACTTTTGCATCGCCAGAAAGAAGTCGTGAATGAGGATCACGGCCCAGATGGCGAGAAACACGTACCAAATCGAAAACGACACCTTTTTATTCACGGTATTCCTCCAGGTCGCGCATCAGAACCGTTGGTGCGTGTCCTTATGGTACCCGTTCCATGGGCGGACATTCGAGTGGCGTTCGAGCGCTCTCGCATCCTAGGGCTCAGCTTGAGAGGAACCCCGAGGAGGCGTGCGCCGACCCGGATCGACCGCCGTCCAAACGGATCGAAATCTACCTAGGATAAAAGCAGCGTGCAACAGCGCCGTAGACGATGGGCGACCGAAACGGTCAGGGGTGCGTCCCCACGACTTCTTCCCCTGCTTTGAACGGCTCCTGGCCGTGGCGCCAGGCCATGTTGCCGTTCAGCTGATGGGTCGCGCCGTTGGGCGTCGTCACCACCAGCGCACCGGCTTTCTTCGTCACAGTCGTGGTGAACTTCGAATACCCGCGCGGACGATCGTCGGTATCGGCCTCCGCCGGGACGACCAGGAGAACGATACGCAGCGCGGTCATCATCGACGGCAACTGATAAAGGATCAGACGGGACGAGACATGAATACTGCCCTCAGTTAGCGCCACCGAGCCTGACAATCGGCTTGATCGTGATCCCCTTCTCGCTATCTGCCGCCGCCTCATTAATCTGGTCGAGGCGGTAGAACTTCACTAGCTTGTCGAAAGGGAATCGTCCCTGCTGGTACAGCTGCACGAGGCGCGGAATGAACAGATCGGGCACGCTGTCGCCTTCGATGATGCCCAGGATGCGCTTGCCGGTGGTCATGACCCCGTTCACGTCGAAGGCGGCCTCGGTGCCCAGTGCCGGTGCACCCACGATGCCACAGGTACCTCTGATGGCCAGCGCGTCGATGGCCTGACGCAGCACGGCAGGCCGGCCGCTCGATTCGAGCGTGAAATCGGCGCCGCCTGACGTAATCGTGCGCACCGCTTCGACCGGATCCGTTTCCCGGCTGTTGACCGTGTGGGTCGCCCCCAGTTCCTTGGCCAGTTCCAGCCGCGACGGAACCACATCGACGGCAATAATCGTGGTCGCCCCCGCGACGCGCGCGGCCATCACGGCGCTCAAGCCGACCGCACCTCCGCCGAAGGCTGCGAAGCTGCTGCCGGGGCGCACCTGCAGCGCATTCATCACCGCTCCCGCGCCGGTTTGGATCCCGCAGCCGAGGGGACCGAGCAACTCCAGCGGCGCGCTGGTCGGAACTTTGACGGCGTTGCGCTCGTGGACCAGGGCGAACGTCGCGAACGACGACTGGCCGAAGAAGTGGTCGTGCACCGGGCCCCGTTGGTCGTGAGTGCCGGTACTCCCGTCTTCCCGTGCGCCCCCGAAATTCAACGGGTAGAAGTTCGCGCAATAGGTCAGGTCGCCGTTCAAACAGGGCGTGCAGTGGCCGCACCACATGTACGTCAGCACGACGTGATCGCCCGGCGCCACTTTCTTGACGCGCTCGCCGATCCGCTCGACGACCCCGGCCCCTTCGTGTCCCAGCACCACGGGGATCGGCACCGTGTAGAGCTGATCGCGCGCCACCATGTCGGTGTGGCACATGCCGGTCGCCACGATGCGCACCAGCACTTCGTCGGGGCGCGGTTCCTCAACGGCCAGCGTTTCGATCTGGAACGGCCCGCCCTTTTGTCGGACCACTGCCGCCTTGATTTCCGCGGCGGTGCTGCGGCTTGAGTTCGCCATACCTTCACTCCTTCATGCGTGAGGACGACGCAAGGGTGCGCGACTCGCGCGCTACCGGATACCCGATTTGCCCGGCGCCAGAATCCCATTGGGATCCAGGGCGTTCTTCAACGTCTTGTGGACGCGGCGTTGCACAGGGCCGTACGTGTGGGCGACCTTGTCCATGAACGCCGTATTCACTCGATAGGTGCCGTAGCCCTCCGCCGAAAACTCGGTCAGCAACTCGTCGAAGCACTGGTACGCCGCCTTCGTCATGGCGGGATCCGTCCGGTCGTAGAGCACGTCCACGATGTGGTGCATGTCGCGCATGCCGACGATGAACTCGCCGGAGTAGTCCAGTCCGTACTTTGCCAATATGCGCTTGGTCATGGCCATCTGTTTGAGGGTTTCGCTGCCTCTCGCCTGGGACACCGGCGCGAACCACATCGACCCGCCGCCGCCGCGCCAGTTGTACAGGGCGAATTCCTTGAGCGTCATGTCGCCGCGCATCAAGGCCGCCCGGTATTGAAAGGCGGGATCGGCGGCGGCCTCCTGTTCCGAGAGAATCTTCGCCTTGCCCGATTTGCCGAAGGCCTCCGTGACGATCTTCCAGTTGACGTCGATCTGTTCCTGCGTGCCGTAGAGGGCGGCATAGACGTTCCAGGCTCCCAGCTTGTGATCCTGCATGATCCGCCGCACGGCCTCGTCGGTGATTGCTCCAGGCCCGGTCACGTAATCGCTGCGCCGGGCCTTCGTCGGCGCTTCATACAGCGCGTGGGCGATGACGACCGCGTTGGGAATGACGCCGCTGATGCGGAGCGGCCTGATGGTTTCCACGATCTCGACGATGTCGTCCTCCTGCTCATACTGGATGACGAACGGTTTGAACGCGGGAGGGGCCGGCATCAGCCAGAAGCCGAATTTGGTGACGATCCCGTAGTTCGATTGGGTAAAGATCCCGTCCAGGTACGGTCCGTACCCCCATTTGAAAACCTGCCAGGTATTGGATTTCGGCAACGATCCCATACCGGTCCGCAGCACGTCCCCGTTGGCGAGGACCACCTCCATCCCGCAGGCGAAGAGGAAATGTTCCCCATAGGGCGTATAGCCGACGCCGCGATCCAGCGTATTGCCGGTCGGCCCGGCGATGGCCGAAGGAGCGGGACAGGACAGCCAGAGCGGGTATCGATGTTCCTGGATGTAATCGTACAGCTGCTTATACGTGACGCCCGGTTCGACGAGGGCGAAGCACAGTTCCGGATCGACTTCGAGGATGCGGTTCATCCGCTTCAGGTCCAGCACCACCTGGCCTCGTTCGGCCGGGGCCGCCGAGCCGTAGCCGAAGTTCCGGCCCGTCGAAATCGTCCAAATCGGTACTTTGTACTTGTTGCAGATCGCGACGATCTTCTGAACCTGTTCCACCGATTGCGCCAGGAGCGCGGCGGACGGGGTATGATCGGCATCGGGGACCGGCATCATGGTTTTGATGTAGGGGGCCAGCTGCTCCGCCGTCACGAGCACCGAGTCCTGGCCCACGACCCGGCGGAACTCCGCAAGAGCCGCTGTAAAGGTCTTCTCCGATACCCCCTTCGGAAGCGCAATGTATTTGCTCGCCATGCTGCCCCTCCTGTCCGCCTACAGATCGACGATGAACGAGACGACGCGCGTGTCCGGCTGCATCCGTGGCGCCTGCCCTGTTCGATGAACGAACGCGCGGCTGACACAGGATTCTTCGACCCTGGCCACCCCAAGCGCCGAGGCGGCGACCGCACGGCCCAGCGCTTCCACCCACTGGTCGCCCTGCCCGCCCGCTGTGTCGCGCGTGCAGCGGTGCGGCGGGATGGGCGCCCAGTCTTCGGCACCGGCCACCCCGAGCAGCCGGCATGCCGCTGATGACGAAAGGCCCGAACAATGCAGATGCATCACTGACGGTTCCACTGATCGGTACGAGAAAAATCCCGGCGCCCTCCAGCTGGTCACTTCGTTCATGGATTGCGGCGGCCCGAGGAAACGTTCGGTGATCGCGAAACTCATCTGGGCGCCGGCCAGCTGCGTGGCCAGCAGCCCGCCTATGCCCTGAGCCGCCGAAGCCGTGAGCCACGTATGGCGGACCGGAGACGTTTCGTCACCCACGGATACATGAGAGCCGACGGAGAGTAGCCGGCCTCCGGCCGTTCGAGCGAGTTCCTGAAACACCGCCGCGCTCCCGTCGTCCATCGCGGCGACCCACCGCCTCCCACGAAGGCGGTCCAGCGACTCGATGACCTGATCCGCGTTCGCCAGCAGTCCGCCGCTGAGTTCCACGATGTGCGGCTCCGACGTTCCCAGCTCCACGCACGCACCCCGGACACCGGCTGCAAATGCGCGGTCCGCGTCGCGGTCACCCGAAAGCAGCAGGCACAGTCCGGCACGTCGACTCGCCGGCTCCGCAAACGTCCAGGAGGGACCGCGGAGCGCCAACAGGGCCCCGCTCGCCAGCAGGCCTTTCAAGAGGCTGCGTCGATCGATCTCCATACCATGACCTCTTGTTATTGGTTGGCGGGGGATTTCGACACGTACTCCGCGACCTTCGCCAGGGACTCGTCATCGATTTCCGCTGCGCGAAATGCCGGCATCGCTCGGTTGCCGTGTCGCACCATGAACGAGATATACGTCGGATCGAGACCCCGGCCACGGATCACCGGCCCGACCTGGGCCTCATGGCAGAAGGCGCAGACCTTGGCGTAGACCTCCGCTCCGTCCTTCCAGGCGAAACCGGACTCAGGAGGCGTGTGGTGTGCCGGCTCCTCCGCACGAGACAGGGGTGCTACGGAGAGCACCGCTGCAATCATCATCGGCATCGCCGCCCTTGTCATGGTGATCAATCCCATGGCACGCTCCTTTGTCCAAGCCTGAGGACTCGAGGCTTACTTGCGGAGGGTCAGTACATAGGCCAGCACATCATCGATTTCTCCGGCCGAGAGTTGTGACTTCCACGCCACCATGGCCGTGTTCGGTTTGCCGCCCTCGATGATGCGGCGCATCTCGTCAGCCGACTTGCGCTTGCTCTGTTCGGCCGTGAAATCGGCGGCGGGAGGCTTCAGCCCCGGCCCGATCGGTCCGTCCCCTTTGCCCTGCGGACCGTGACACACCGTGCACTTGGCCTGATAGATCGCCTGGCCTTTGGCAGGGTCGCCCGCGGCGTACACGGCTTGGTCCATCGGCGCTGCCAGATAGACGATCACCGAGCAGGCGCACAGGGTGACTCGCAGCGCAGTCTGTCGCATTGCTGTCCTCCACGATTTTGGTTCGCCGACCAAGGGGAGTCTGCGCTAAACGCACCCAATCATGCAAGAGTGCCTCGTCGCTCAGTCGCGATCAGAGCCTCTTGTGGGAGCCGTCGCAGAAGGGCGCGGTCGTGGTTTGTTTGCACTGGCACAGGGCCACCTGCTTCTTCTCGGTCATCGTGAATTCCACCGGTGTGAAGCTCGTGCCTTGATGGGATCCGTCGCAAAATGGCTGCGTTTTCGACCGGCCGCACTGGCACCAATAGTAGGTGCCCGGCTCCAACGACAACACCGCCGGCTGCTTGGCTGCAATCATCGGCTTTTCCATCGCGCGTTCTCCTTTGTTTTGCGGACCCGCCGCATCCGTTTTCCTGCACCACCGCGAAGCTGATCAAGGCCTCACGGCCGTCATGGCCGTGAGGCCGTCCCGTGATGCCCTTACTGAGCCAATCTCACGTCGATGACATTCCCCTGCTCGTTCAGTTCCACCACGATATTGGAGCCGTCCGCGATCGGCTTGGTCTTCACTTCCATCCGATCCAGCGGAAATTCCTTCACCCCTTCCGGCGTCGCAAGCTTGACCAGGTTCTTGTTGGGCCCCGTTCGGATCAGCTTGCCGAAAATCAGGCGGTGGGTCCCCGGCGTCGCTTTGTCTTTCCCGTGCACGTCGATGACCATACCTTCTTCATTGATCCAAAGGGAGACACGGTCCCCCACCGCCGCGTCAGCCGGCGCATACTTCTTCATGAGCCGGTACTGGGCGGCTGGCGTCTTCACGTAGACCAACGCGTCATCCATCTTGGTGACCGTGCCATCGACTTGGATGACGTACCCGGGCTTGGTGCGCGGGTGCGAGTCAAATTCCATTTCCACGGTGAACCGGTGGATATCGATGACTTTCCCCGCTTCGTTCAACTCGATGGTGACCGGTTCGCCCTCTTGAAACTTCGAAAGCTTCGATCGGCCCGATTGGATGTCGAACGCCTTCTCTCCTTCCGGCGTCCACAGCTTGATCTCTTTGTGATCCGGCGACGTGTACTTCAGGTCACCGGTCACGAACCGGTGCGCATGGCTCTTGTCCCCTTTGCGGTGAATGTCGATGACGGCGTTGTTTTCGTTCACCGTCATTTCGACTTCTTCGCCGACTTCCAGACCCTCCGGGGTACGGGACGACGCGATCCGCATCGTGCCCCACGGAGTCTTCACGATCGTCACAGCGCTTTCGACCTTCGAGACGACCCCGCTCACGTGCATATGGGACGACCGCGCTCCAGGCTTTCCGCCCTGATCGGCGAAGACGGGCGGCCCCGTCATCGCCAGACTCGCCACCAGTGCACTCATCACCAACGTCGTGTACATTCGCATCGCGTCCCTCCTTTGTGGAATGTCATCCGTCTCAGTTTGCGTATTGTCTCAACAGTGCGTTCTCGGCACATCTCGTTAAGACCCAGTCCCTTCCTAGAGTGTTCAACCTACCCGCCCCTCAGTAATGTCCTGGATGAGCGATCTCGTGAAGCATCCCGTTGCGCGCAGCTCGGCCCCTTCGTGCGACAGAACGGTGAGCAGCTTCTTGCCATCAGCGCTCACATGACTGACACCGCTCAAATCCAGAACCAGTCTGCCTGACGTCTGCTCTCGCAGCCGCTGCCAGGCCAGCCGCACTTCGCCCACCCATGGACCGGCCAGCACGCCTTCCAGGATCAACGTGGGCGGTTGCCGTTCTCTCTGTGTGGTGATTCTCAACATCCTGTCACCAGATGCCACTTCGTGGCGTGCCTTACAGATTCCGGAACCCATACGCGGGAACCTTCGCGCCCTCAGCGGACCGTACCCGTTCCTTGAGCCAGCGGGCCACCAGGTTGTCCAACGCCCACTTCCCTCCGCCGGTTACGACGAGTGCCGCGCTCATGCCGATCACCAGCAGGTGGTACTCGAAGCCTTCCCCTTGCTGCTGTCCGAACCAGTTCATGAAGAAGCCTACCGGCCAGTGCACCATCCCGATGGCGCCGAGCATGATGACGATGAAGCTCCCCGCGGTGAATCGAGTCAGCAGGCCGGCGATCAAGGCGAGACTGCCGAACGACTCGCCGATGATCACGAGGAACGCGACCAGCCAAGGCAACCCCATGGTCGCGGTAAAGAATTCCATGGTGCCGCCGAACCCATAGCCGCCGAACCAGCCCAACAACTTCTGAGCGCCGTGGGCCAGCATGACGCCGCCCAGTGTGACGCGCAGAACGAACGCCGCCCATGAATCATCCGTCTGAAAGAACCGTTCCATAGTGTCCTCCTTGTGGCTCATGCCTTCATCGACGTGGGCTTTTGCCTTCTCCAATGGCAAACGGCGTTCCACCGGATCGCAAAGGAACTCCGGCTTACGAAGTCGTTGAATATTGGAAGTATCACGAGGGTCGCCTCACCTCGGCCTGCCATGTCGAAGGCCTGCGTGACGACCCGGATGTGACGAGCGCTCGTCAGTGACGAAAGGCCTCGTCACTGGAAGGAGCCGGTTCGTGGGGACAGCGTGTTGAAGACGGGCGGAGGCCTGTCCGTCACTGATGTGGACGGGAAATGCCGAGCTTCTTCATTCTTGAGGCCAGGGTCGTTCGTTTGAGCCCGAGCCGGGCAGCCGCACCAGTCGGGCCGCCGACGACCCATTTGGCCTCACGTAATGCGCGGATAATCTGCTCTCGCTCAACTTCCAGAAGGGACGCTTGCGGAGGGTTCCGTGGACCGCTCTCGAGTTGGAGCTCTGTCAGCGGCACTTGCAATTCGGTTCCCTGCGTGAGGATCACCGACCGCTCCATCAGGTTTTCCAATTCACGGATATTGCCGGGCCACGCATACCGGCAGAGGGCCTCGAGCGTCTTCACGGGAATCACCTGGATGTTCTTGTTCATGCGCCGGGCGTACAGCTGGGTGAAATAGCGGACTAAGGCGGGGATGTCCTCAGGGCGCTCGCGCAGCGGCGGCAGCGTGATCGGAAAGACGTTCAGCCGATAATACAAGTCGCTTCGAAACTCCTTGGCTTCCGCGAGACGTTTCAGATCCCGATTCGTGGCGGCGATCAAGCGCACGTCGACGCGTATGGTCCTGGTGCTTCCCAATCGCTCGAATTCCTGCTCTTGCAGGACACGCAGCAGCTTGGATTGGAGTTCCAGGGGAATCTCACCGACCTCGTCGAGGAAGATCGTCCCCTTGTCAGCCAATTCGAAGCGGCCCACCTTCGGCGCGATGGCGCCGGTAAAGGCGCCTCGCTCATGCCCGAACAGCTCGCTTTCCAGGAGACCGGTCGGGATGGCGGCGCAATTCAATTTCACGAACGTCCGATCCCGGCGGCCGCTGAGCCGATGAATGGCTCGTGCGATCAATTCCTTTCCCGTTCCCGTCTCCCCTTGGATCAGCACCGTCGAGTCGGTCGGAGCGACCACCTCGACCTGCTTGAGGACCTGCTTGAGTGGGTGGCTGTCGCCGATGATCTCCTCAAAGCCATGCTCGGTGCGGATTTCCTCTTCGAGATACAGTTTTTCTTCGGTCAACTTGTCCCGGAGTTGCGCGATCTCCTGAAACGCCAGGACGTTTTCGACGGCGACGGCCACCTGTTTGGCGACGTGCCTGAGGAATTCCAAATCCGCGTCACGGTACGCCTTCTCCTGCAGGCTCAAGAATCCCATGGCCCCCAGGCGAGCCCGCGCCGTGGTGAGCGGGACGAAACAGAACGACTGTGTGCCGTCCTCTTTCATCAAACTGATGACTGCCGGCCAACGACGCTCGTCCGACACATTCGCGACGATGAGCGGCTGCTGCGTTCGCCACACGAACCCGGCGGGACAGTCGTCCGGCGGGGGCGCATGACCGCCGACCAAATCGGCCTCCACGTTGGCCTGGATCGTGTGCAGGCGCATGACGTCCTTCACGGGATCATGCAGGGACAAATCGATGTAGTTCACCTGCACGACGCGTGGAAGCCGGTACGCCAGATCCCGGCACAGCGTGTCGAGATCGCGATGGGCGGCGATCGCCTCAGCGACATCGAGGAGGGCCAGATATTTGTCTGCATCCGTTTCTGACATGCCTTCGACCAGATCGATGGGGGGATTATAGGCAGGGATCGACCTCCGGTGCCATGCCGCCACGGGCGGCCTCCACTCCCCTAACGGGTTCATTCGAATTGCTTTCGGAACCGCCACATGCCGAAGACAAAGAGACTGCCGCCCAAGAGCGCCATGGTCACCACGGGTTTCCACAGCAGGTCGATGCCCGCGCCTTTGAGCAACACCCCGTACGTCACATCGATATAGTAGCGGAGCGGCGACAGCGCCATCATCGTCTGGACCCACTGGGGCATGGATTCATAGGGTGTGGTGATCCCGGACAGCAGCATCATGGGTCCGACGAGAAACAGCGTGACCATGCCGACCTGCGCCTGGTTCCTCGTCACCGTGGCGGCGACGAGTCCGAATCCCGAGGTGGTGAAGACGTGCAGGCCCGTCAGGACGAAGTACAGCCACGCCGACCCCTTCATGGGCACATGGAGGACCGGCTGCAGCACCCCGTAGATCGCCACGCCGGCGCACAATAGGATGACGGCGCTCATCGCGAGCACTTTCGCCAACATGATCTGGACCGGCGAGAGCGGCGACACCAGCAGCTGCTCCACCGTCCCCCGCTCCTTTTCCCGCACCAGCGCCACGGCCGGCAGCAGGACTGCGAACACCGTCACCATACGGAGGAGATGCGCGATGGACTGGAACCACGCCTCGTCCTGAGTGGGGTTGAACCACACCCGGTGGGCGCTGGTGACGGTCGGGAGGACGGACTGACTTGACGAGAGGCCGGTGGAGGCCAGCCCCGCCTCCGAACCAAACCGGCTCGCGATTTGCACCGCATAGCTGGCGGCCGAGAGGCCCTGCGGCGCGTTCGTCGTGTCCACCAACAGCTGGACCGCCGTGGATTCTCCGCCCACGAGGGCCTCGTGGAAGCGCGGCGGAATATCCAGCAGCACCATCGCCGTGCCCTCATCCAAGCGGCGCAGGCCCTCCCGCGGGTCGGCGACTTCGCCTTGCAGCCGGAAGTAAGGGGGCTGAAACCGATGGATCAGTTCGCGAGAGGACACACTGTGGTCCGCGTCATGCACGATGAGCTCGGCGTTCTGCAGCTGCATAGTCAGGCCGACGCCGCTCACGTAGACGGACAGGGAAAACGAATACAGCAGGAACAGCAGCAGCGGCAGATCCCGTCCCAGCTGGAGAATTTCCTTCCAGGTCAGGGCATATAGGCGGCGGCCCCACTTCACGAGCGCATCTCGGTTCACCGATGATGGCTCCGTCATGCGCGCGGCCTCTTGGACAGGAGACGGTACGCGAGTCCCGCCAGGGCCACGGCAAACAAGGCCAATGCCGCGACGTCGGGCCACAGGATCCGGAGCCCGCTTCCCTTCAAGAAACTTCCGCGCACAATGTTCGTGTAGTACATGGCGGGATAGAGATGCGCCTGCACTTGCGCGCCTCGGCTGAGCGACGACACGGGGACCAAGAGTCCCGAGAACAGGATGGTCGGCACCATCGCCACGACCATCGTGATGAGCAACGCGGCCATCTGCGTCTGCACGAGCAGCGAGATGAGCAACCCGATGCCCGTCGTGCAGAGGATGAACAGCGCCGAAGCCGAAAAGAACAGCAGCGCGTGGCCTTTGAACGGCACGTCGAAGACCAGGACCGCCATGAGCCACAACACCGCGACATTGACCATCGAGATACCGATATAGGGCAGGAGCTTGCCCGCCAGAAACTCCGCGCGCGAAACGGGAGAGCTGTAGATGTTATAGATGGAGCCCGTCTCCTTTTCCCGCACGACGCCCAGCGCGGTCAGCAGGGGGGACGCGAGCATCAGGGTGAACATGACGAGAGCCGGCACCATGGACCAGGTGCCGCGCACCTCCTCGTTGTACAGATATCGGATTTCCACGCCCAACGGACGCACGAGGCGGCGTGCGCGGTCTCGCGAGACGCCGTTGAGCCGGCTCACCTGCTCGCTCACGAGTTCTTCGCTGAAGGCCTGATTGATGGCGATGATATAGCCTTTGGCGATATCGGTATGGAGCGGAAACGTCCCGTCGAGCAGCGTCTGAACGGCGACCGGCTCTCCCGCGGCCAGCTGCTCCTGAAATCGCTCGGGCACGATGATCGCCGCTCGGATCTTGGTCTGCGCCAGCAGACGATCCAACTCGCGTTCGTCTCCGACGTGGCCTTGGTAGGAAAAATACCGTGACTGCATGAACCGGTACACGTACTCGCGGCTCATCGCGCTGTGATCGCGGTCCAGCACGGCAAACGGAATGTGCTCCACGTCCAGGACGAGGCCGTATCCAAAGACGATCATCCAGAGGACGGGCAGCAGAAAGGCGAGCGAGAGGAAGAGCCGGTCCCTCGTCGTTTCCTTCCACTCCTTGATCGCCACCGCGCGAATGCGCCGGACGTTCATGCCTCCCTCATCCGCGGCCCGCGTCGGAGACGCGCCCGCGCTCTAAGTGCCGGACCCGGGACACGAAGACGTCTTCCAGGCTGGGGGTCCGCCGCCGGACCTCCTGCACCGCCACCGCGCTGTGGCCCAGCACCGCTCGAATCGTGGCCTCGTCCGCGGCCGGATCGCGGGACAACACATGAATCCTGGCTCCCGCCAGGGTCGCCTCCGTGAAGCCCGCGTCAACGAGCCGCTGGAGGGCGCGGCCCGGTTGGTCCGTCACGATTTCCAAGAGCGGCCCCACGTCCCGCTCGAGCGCCTGCTTCAATTCCTCGGGAGAGCCCTGCGCCACGAGGCGTCCGGCATGCATCAGCCCCAGCCGATCGCAATGCTCCGCTTCGCTCATGTAGTGCGTGGTGATGAGAATGGCCACGCCTTCCTCACGGGCGAGACGCGACAAGATCGCCCAGAATCGGCGCCGCCCGATGGGATCCACGCCGGAGGTCGGCTCGTCGAGAAACAGCACCCTGGGCCGGTGGACCAAGGCGCACCCCAAGGCCAGCCGCTGGCGCACCCCCATAGGCAGGCTCCCGCTCCGATCCGCCTCGTATCCCTTCAAGCCGGCCGTCTCCACGATCCAGCCCATACGGCCTCGGGCTTCGCGCCGGCTCAATCCATAGATGCCGGCAAAGAGCAGGAGATTCTCCGTGACCGACAGGTCCAGATACAGCGAGAACGCCTGCGACATATATCCCACCCGTTCCTTGATCGCGCCGCCGGCGTCATGCATGTCCGCGCCCGCCACGGTTCCCTTGCCGCCGGTGGGCGGCAGGATCCCGGTCAGCATCTTGATGACCGTCGTCTTCCCCGCTCCGTTGGCGCCCAGCAGCCCGAAGATCTCCCCCGCCTTCACGTCGAAACTCACCCCGTCCACCGCGCGAAAGGCGCCGAAATCCCGGACGAGCGAACGGGCTTCCACCGCAAGGCCGTCAAACGACGGCACGGCGTCCCGCGCAGGCCCGCCGGTTTCGCGCTGAAAGTGCCCCTCCGCCCGCGCCGGCTGCTGCCGCAACAGCAGTGAGACCACGGCATCCTCGAGTTCCGGCTCCTCGGTGCGGAGATGGCCGGCGGGCAGATCACCGAGGGCCTGCGTCACCCCGCACACGGCGGCCGCGGCATCCGTCTCGGGGATAAAGACGTGGATGGAAGGCCCCAGCGTCTCGACGTGCGGATAGTGCACGGCCAACCGCCGCACCGCCTCGAGCTGCGGATGCGTCTGGAAGTCGACGACGAGCCCCGGCACAAGGGCTCGGATATCGGCCGGCGTCCCGGCTGCGAGGGTGCGCCCCTGGGAGAGAAAAGAAAGCCGGTGAAACCGGACCGCCTCGTCCATATACGCCGTGGAGACCAGGGCCGTCATCCCGTTGACTTCCAACCATTCCGAGAGGATGGCCCAGAAGTCCCGCCGCGACACCGGATCCACGCCGGTGGTCGGTTCGTCCAAAATGGCCAACTCGGGCTGATGGATGAGGGTGCAGATCAGCGCCAGCTTCTGCTTCATCCCGCCGGACAGGTGCTTCATTGCCCGGCTGCTGAACGCATCCAGCCGTGTCATCGCGAGCAGCCGCTTCTTGTCGGCTTGGAGTCGCTCTTCAGGCACCAGGCGCAGCCGCGCGAAGAAATCGATATTCTCCTCGACCGATAATTCCGGATAGAGATTGAGGCCCAGGCCCTGCGGCAGGAAGCCCAGCCGGGGCTTGACCCGCTCGGCGGCTTGCTCGGAATCCACTAGCGTACCGAGCACCTCCACCGCCCCGCCCTCGTAGGACAGCACGCCCGCGACGGCCTTCATCAAACTGCTCTTGCCGGATCCGTCGGGTCCAATCAAGCCGTAGATCTCGCCCTTCCGAATGGTCAGATCAACGCCGTTGACGGCCGTCTGCCGCTTGTAGCGCTTGATCAGGCCGGTGACCCGAACGACCGGAGGTGTGTCGATCACGATATCTGCTCACGCACAGCGCCGGGACCACGGTCCGCCGCGGCAACCGCTAGCGGGGTTTCACCCACGCCACGTCGTCCTTCCATCGGATGATGGCGTCGGCCGGCAAGCCGGGCGTGAGACGATGATCCGGGTTGTCTTTGAGGTACAGCCGAACCGCGTAGACGAGCTTGACCCGCTCGTCCGGCGTTTGCACTTCCTTGGGCGTGAATTCGGCTTTGGACGCGATGTAGCGGACGGTCGCCTCGAACGGGTGGTCCGGAAACGCGTCCGTATAGACGCGCGCCGGCAAGTCGAGCCGGACTTTGCCGATCTGGAGTTCCGGCACGTACACCTGCAGGTACAGCCGGTCCAGATCCACCAACTCCAGCAACGGCGTGCCGGCCGTCACCACTTCGCCGACGTCGACCATCCGCGTGGTGATGGTCCCATCGGTGGGGGCGAGAATGGTGAGATCGTGCAGCACGCTCTCCGCTTCAGCGAGCGCCGCATCGGCCTGATCGCGCTGCCGTTCCAAGGCCGCCACTTCCGCTTCCTTGGAGCGGATGCGCTGCCAGCCCAACTCCGCCTGCGCGAGCTCCTTGTTGGCCTGGTCCAGCGCGGCCCTCGCCACGGTGATGTCGGTCAACGCCACCTTCCATCTGGCTTCCGCCTGGTCCAGCTGCTGTTGGGACACGGCCTGCTCCTTGATGAGCGGGCGCATGCGATCCACGTCCCTGCGCGCTTCGTATTCGACGGCCTGTGCCTTCTTGATGGCGGCTTGCGCGCTCTCGACCTTGGCCGTGGCGGCTTCGATGGCCAGCGGCACCTCCAGGTTCAGTACGGCCAGGGCGGTGTGGGCCGCCTCCACTTGCGCCATGAGCGTGTCGACCTGCCGCGCCGCCTGATCCACCTTCGCACGGGCTTGCGCGTCATCGAGCCGGACCAGGACCGCCCCCCGGGCCACCCGATCGCCTTCCCGCGCGGCCAGTTCGATGATCCGTCCCGGAAACTTGCTGGCGATCGTGACGTGATCGCCCTCGATGCGCCCGTTCGCTTGAATCAGACCGTCCGGCATCCCTCGGTTGGCCAGAATGGGAACCAGAACATACGCCGCGCCGCCCAACAGCAGGGCGCCGAGGGCGGCGAGGTATGGCCAACGCTTCGTCATGCCGCGCCTATCATACCGGAGACGGCGCTTCTTCGGGGGCGCAGGCCACCGAGGGGGAAGGCCGACGGCGGGCCAGGTGGTAATACAGGACGGGAATGACCACAAGCGTCAGCAGCGTTGAGGCCCCCACGCCGAACAGCAGCGAGACGGCGAGGCCCTGAAAGATCGGATCGAGAATGATCACGAACGCCCCGACCATCAAGGCGGCGGCCGTCAAGAGAATCGGCCGCGTGCGGATGATCCCGGCCTTCACGACCGCTTCCTCTAGCGGCGCGCCGGCCCGCTCTTCGAGCTGAATGAAATCGACCAGCAGAATGGAGTTGCGGACGATGATGCCCGCCAAGGCGATGAAGCCGATCATCGAGGTGGCGGTGAAGTAGGACCCGGTCAGCCAATGACCGGGGAGGATGCCGATCAGCGTCAATGGAATGGGCGCCATGATGATGAGCGGCGTGAGAAAGGACTGAAACTGCCCGACGATGAGCAGGTAGATCAACAGCATGGCGATCGCGAACGCGATCCCCATGTCGCGGAACGTTTCGTAGGTAATGTGCCATTCACCGTCCCACTTCATCGCCAGGCGGTCTTCGGACCAGGGCTGCGAGGCATAGTATTGTTCGATCTTATAGCCCTCCGGCGGACGATAGGTGTCGAGCTGCCGGCCGACTCCCAGAACGCCATAGACAGGGCTCTCGGCTTGCTCCGCTCCGGGCCCTCCGACGTCCGCCACGACGTAGACGACCGGCTTTTGATTCTTGTGGTAAATCGCATGGTCTTCGACCGTCTGCTCCACGCTCAACAATTCGGACAGCGGCACCATGCTCCCGGCGCCGGTCCGCAGGCCGATTTCGCTGAGGCGCGCGAGTCCCGTGCGTGCCGCGAGGGGCAACCGGAGCGTCAGGTGCACCGGGGCCTTCTCGGTGGGGATGTGGGCGAGGCCCACGTGCCCGCCCTGGAGCGCCATGCGGAGCGTCCGCACGACGTCATCCGAGGGGATGCCGGCCAGCGCGGCCTTGGCCCGGTCCACCGTAATGACGAATTTCGTGTGCTCCGCCTCGATGTAGTCGTCCACGTCCACAACCCCGGGCGTGCTTTCGAACAGCGTGCGCAGGTCCCGCGCCACCGCCATTTGCCGCTGGTAGTCCGGTCCGTAGACTTCGGCCACCAGGACGGACTGCACCGGCGGGCCGGGCGGTACTTCGACGATCTTGACGTTGGCGCCGTATTCGCGCGCCACCGCCTGAAGCTCCGGACGCATCCGCCGCGCAATCTCGTGGCTCTGCGCGGATCGTTCGTCCTTGGGCAGCAGGTTGATCTGGATATCCGCCTCGTGCGGCTGATCGCGCAGATAATAATGACGGACCAGCCCGTTGAAGTTGAAGGGCGAGGCCGTGCCGACATAAGCTTGATAGTCCCGCACTTCGGGAACGCTCCGTACGTACCGCGCCAGCGCCTGGGTCACCCGCGCCGTTTCCTCCAACGTGGTGCCTTCCGGCATATCGATGACGAGTTGAATCTCGCTCTTGTTGTCGAACGGCAGCATTTTGACCACCACCTGGCGCGTGTAAAAGAGGAAGACGGACGCCGTCAGCAGCACCGCCACGCCTCCCAGAAAGGCGGCAGCCAGGAGCGGATGCACAAGCAGGGGCGCGATGAGCCGCCGATACAGCCGCGCACCGGAGCTCTGTTCGCTCGCCTCGTGGTCGGCTCCCTTCATCGTGGTTCCCTTCCGATAACAGGTCTGGCAGAACCAGGGGATCACGACGAAGGCCACGAGCAGGGAAAAGAACATCGCGATGGACGCATTGACCGGAATCGGCCGCATGTACGGGCCCATCAGGCCCGAGACGAACGCCATGGGCAGCAGGGCGGCAATGACCGTGAACGTCGCCAGAATGGTGGGGTTGCCCACTTCGTCGACCGCCCCGATGGCGGCCTGCTCGTGCGGGAGCAGCCGGGCGGTGAGGTGGCGATAGATGTTCTCCACGACCACGATCGCATCATCCACCAGAATGCCGATCGAGAAGATCAACGCGAAGAGGGTCACGCGGTTGATCGTGTAGCCGATCAGCATGGACGTAAACAGCGTGAGGGCCAGCGTGAGCGGAATGGCTATGGATACCACGAACGCAGGACGGGGCCCCAGCGCGAACCCGAGAAACGCGACGACCGCCGCGACGGCGATGAGCAGGTGCCACAGCAGTTCGTCGGCCTTCTCGCGCGCCGTTTCGCCGTAGTTCCGCGTGACCGTCACGCGCACGTCGGAGGGAATGAGCACGCCTTTCAGATCCTCCACCTTGCGGAGCAGATCGCCGGCCACGGTCACGGCATTCGTGCCCCCCTGCTTCGCAATGGCGACGGTCACGGCAGGTTCTTCTGCGCTGACAGCTGATGGCTGAGGGCTGGTGGCTTCGGACGAGCCCTTACCCTCCGCTCCCGCACCCTGCCCTCTTCCGAACCACACATAGCTCGTGGCTTCGGCCGGGCCGTCGATGACGTCGGCGACCTGGCGGAGATAGACGGGCCGATCTTCGCTGACCCCCACGACGAGCGACTCCAGGTCTCCGCTCGAGCGAATGAACCGTCCGGTCTCGACGAGGAAGCTTTGATTGCGGCTTTCGAACCGGCCGGTCGGCAGCGCGCGATTCTCCGTTTGAATGACGTTCGCCACCTGCAGCGGAGTCAGACCGTAGGCCTTCAGGCGCGCTGGATCGATCTGCACCCTCAGCTCCCGGGGCCGCCCGCCCACGATGAAGCCGGCCGACGTCCCCGGCACCTTCTTGATCTGTTCGAGCACTTCCTCGGCGAGGCGGCGCAACTCGAATTCACCGTACCGGGCGCTGGACAGGGTGAACGTGACGATCGGCACGTCATTGATATCGCGCGGTTTGACGAGGAACGGCGCCGCTCCGGGAGGCAGCAGATCCTGATTGGCCATCAAGCGGTCGTACAGGTCGACGAGGCTTTCCTCGAGAGGCCGGCCCACGTAGAAGCGGACGATGAGCAGGGCGCCGCCCGGGCGCGAGATCGAATAGACATATTCCACGCCCTTGAGCTCCGAGATTTTCCGCTCAAACGGCTTCGTGAGTTGCTCTTCGACGATCTTGGCGGAGGCGCCGGGAAAGGGCAGCCAGACGTCCGCCATCGGTACGATGATCTGCGGCTCTTCCTCACGGGGCGTCACGGCCACCGCGAAGAGGCCGAGGAGCAGGGCGCCCAGCATGATGAGGGGGGTCAGCTTGCTGCCGATGAAGAGCGCGGCAATGCGGCCGGAGAGACCGTACGAAGTCTGGCGTGAGTCGTCGGATCTCATGAGGTTCATCGTTCGTGTCGGGAAGCGGATCGCGTCATCTCGCGGCGCCACGCTTCACGAACATCGCTTCACGGGCTCGTTGTGAGCGGCGTCGCCGCCGGCTCCAGCACCTGCACCGGCGCGCCGTCGACCCCGCGCGCCCCTTCCAGGAGCACGCGCTCGCCGACGTTCAAGCCGGACAGCACTTCCCGCTGGTCGCCCAAGTGGCGGCCGATCTTGACCCAGCGCAGCCGCGCGATGCGGTCGGGTCCGACGACGTACACACTCGTCATCTCGCCACGTTCGACGAGGGCCGAGGCCGGCAGAAGGATGGACTGGCTGGTGCCTTTGTCCAGCTGCAAGCGGCCGAACATCCCGGTCTTGAGGCCCGGAGTCGGCGGCAGATCGACCTTCACCGCAAAGGTGTGGGTTTGGGGATCGCCGGCGGTCAGGATGCGGCTGACGACTCCGGTCAGGGTTTGTCCGGCGAGGGCGTCGATCGTCACGGGCACACGGTCGCCCACCGCCAACGCCTGCAGGTCGCTTTCGGCCACGATCGCCTCGAGGCGCAGCTGGTTCGGATCCTCCATCTTCAGAAGAGGTTGGCCCGGCGACGCGAGCTCTCCTACTTCGACCTTCTTCTCGGTAATGACGCCGTCGAACGGAGCTTTGACGATCGTGTAGCTCAATTGGGCCAGCACCGCCTTTCGCGCCGCGTCGGCCACCTTGTAGGAGCGGGTCGCGTTCTCCAGTTCCTGCTTCGACACGGCTTCCTGCTGGTACAAATTCTTCATCCGCTCGAACTGCGCCTTGTTGTTCTCGAGCTCCGCGGTCGCTCTGGCCAGATCGGCGGTGAGATCGCGATTGTCGAGCTGGATCAGGGTCTGCCCTTTGACGACCGGCGTGCCTTCTCGGACCAACAGCTTATCGATCGTGCCTTGGATGCGGCTGGACAAGGTCGCCTGGTACAGCGACTCCACCCGCCCCGTGACTTCCACCCGAATGGGCACGGGCGAGGTCGCCACGGTGACAGTCGCAAGCGGGAGGCCGGCTTGCGGAGCCGCCGACACGGGAGAGACCTCGGACTCCTTCTTGCCTTCGCATCCCCCGGCGAAGACCATGACGGCCATCAAGCCGATGGCGTAAGGGAGTTTCATGAGCGCAGTCTTACTCCTGCACGCCCAACCTGCGCAACAGCGCCATCATGGGACACCAGCCGGTAAAGGCCGACTGGATCAGGTTGACCGCGACGAACGCGGCGACGTAATTCCAGTTGGGATGAACCGTCGCCCCGAGGACGACGGCGAGCAGCACGAAGACTCCGGCGATCAGCCGCAGCAGGTCATTGAGCTTCATGGGACGCCTCCTTTCTAGCCCGTGGGAGACCGGGCCCGGCGAAAGGATTCCGGCGGCGTCACCGCTGTGATTCGAGCTTGTTGATGCCCATGGCTTTCAGAATGGCCTTCTCGAAAAACGGCTCGCTGACGCCTTTTTTCATCTTCAGCAGGAAGTACTTCTCCAGGCCGATCTTCGCCAGATGCACCCATTTACCCTTCTTGGCCCAGGTGACGTTGCGCGGCGCCATCTGCGGCAAGGCGACGAACGCCATCCCCGTATCGCCCATGTCGGCCAGACAAATCGCGTTCCACGTGGCGGTCTCCCGCTTTTGGTCGTTGTCGATATCGGCCCGAATATTGTGCACCGCCGCCGAAACCATCGATTCGATCATGTAGCCGGTCTTGGGCGCGCCGGTCGGCACCGGCGTCTGCTCCACCGGCGGGATCGCCACGCAGACGCCCACCGCGTAGATGTTCTTGAACTTGGGATTGGCCTGATAGGCGTCGATGTTGACGAATCCCTTGGGGTTGCACAATCCCTGCGTGCCGGCCACCGCATCGACGCCCGCAAACGGCGGGATGATCATCGAATAGCGGAACGGCACTTCTTGGCCGTCCTCCAAGAGCAGTTTTCCGGGCTGCACCTCTTTGATCGACGTGTTGTAGATCGGCTTGATCGAATGCTCGGCGAACTCGTCTTCCATGAGACGCCGCGACTTGCCGACGCCGGCTAAACCCATGTGACCGATGTAGGGCTCGGGCGTCACGAAGTAAATCGGCACTTTCTTGCGGAGCTTCTTCTTACGCAGGTCCGCGTCGAGGATGAACGCCATCTCGTACGCCGGCCCAAAGCAGGACGCCCCCTGCGCCGCCCCCACGACGATGGGACCGGGATCTTTCAAGAAGCTCTGGTAGGCTCCCCACGCCTGCTCGGCATGGTCGACCGTGCAGACCGATTGGGTATAGCCGCTGGGGCCCAAGCCCGGCACGGCGCCGAAGTTCAGTTTCGGCCCGGTCGCAATGATGAGGTAATCGTAGGGGACTTCGCCGGCCGCCGTGATGACGCGGTTCTGCTCCGGTTCGATGCGCGTCGCGGCGGCGTGGACGAACTCGATGCCTTTCTTCTCGAGCACGGGGCCCAAACTGAAACTGATGTCCTTACGCTTGCGCCACCCCACTGCGACCCAGGGATTGGAGGGGACGAAATGAAAGAAGTCGACGTTTGAGATGACCGTCACTGTGTGCTTCTTCTCCAACAACGCCCGCGCCTCGTAGGCGGCCGGCAGCCCTCCGATTGATGCCCCGACGATCACGACACGTGCCATCGCTCACCTCCGCGTTAGCTGAAATGGTTGGGACTCTCCTGGCCGGTAAGAGCCCGCCTTTGCTGCCGAGATTCACCGCCGCTTGGGCTCCCGTCCGTCTGCAAGGAAGACACCTGGAGCGCCTGATCGGTCGGGGACGAGGCATTCATCTCAAAACGAAGGGCAGAACCGTGAGGGCGCACGTTTTATGAGGGGAACAGTGCTACAGCGAGAGGGAGCCGGGCTGTCGCCTAAGGCTACAGTGATGGTCTAGGAGCGTGCCAGGACGGAAGCGGTCCCAAGAACGATCAACCCAAGCAGCACTGAGACCCGGGGAAGCCAGCCAGAAAGGAGCATGAGAGACCGGTCCCAAGCGGACAGGTGCTCGGGCCTCGAGGCGAGCGTCCGCATCTGTGGTCCCAGCACCAGATCATGCACCGCCGTCAGGATCAACAAGACGGCGACCAACCCGACCTTCACTTGCAGGATGAGAGGCCACGCGGCCGGCTGCAGCACGGAGAATCCTCGCTCGGACACGAGCAGCGGTCCTGTGCCGACGAGGACGACGACGGCCCCGTACACGACCCGGCGAAACCGAAGCGCCGCGGCGCGGAACATGGCCCGCCATTCCGGCACGGCCGTCGGGCTTCTCATGAGGGGAGCAAGAACCAGGGACAGAAAGAGCATCCCCCCGATCCACACGACTGCCGCGAGCAGATGGAGGGAAACGAGAACCAGATACATCGTGCAAGACGGTCCGGGGTCGAGAAAGAAGAAGGCGCGCCGGATACCGCTTCGGCGCGCCTTCGCCTACCAACCGTTTCAGTGGGCGTTAAAAGGCAATCCCTACGTACGGGCCCACCTGAAAATAGCTGTTGCTGGTGTTGGTCATGTCCGCCATGAGGTGGTAGCGCGCGTCGACGCCTATCTTAAACGCCTTCCACAACTCATACTCCGCTCCGGCGCCGAACTGGACGCCCACATCCAGGTATTGTGTCTGGTTCGACGGCGGACTGATGACCATGAGATCGAGACCGGCGGGGATGATCCAGGGGCGAAAGGCGCTGCCCTCCATGAATTTGATCTTGGGCGCCACGTCGATGGTCACGGAGGTCAACTGCGTTTCGGAGGGCCGGCCGGAGACCCCGCCGTTCACCGTGGCGCTGCCCCACCGGTTGAACTGCAGCCCGATTTCTCCCACGATCCACGTTTTGCTCATGGCGCCCCAGGCATTCTTGGTCATGACCAGATCGAGCCCGGCGCCGACGTACCATCCGTTGCTGCTGCTGTTCTGCCCGCAGGTCGTGGACCCGAGCGGGCTGCAATCGGTGAAGCTTTCGTTCGCGCGATTGCTGTTCAGGGCGGCGAACCCGCCCTTGAAGAAGACCATGTTGCCGGCTCCCTCTTCAGCCGAAGCCGGCCACGCACCACAGACAGCGAGCCCCAGCACGCTCACAACTGCGGCACACTTCACTCCAATGATCCTGCGTGTCCTTCCCGAAACCTGCATGATGCCCCCCTCGTTGGGTGCTCGGCGAGGAGCACGGCCCTTCCTGCGAGCGGTGGATAAAACGACGCTCGCCGGCCCGAGACATCAGCATGGTGATCACACGATGCATTATCTTCTTGCTCTCAGCCATCAGCCGTCAGCTTACGATGTGGGCCTCGACTGGTTGCTGGCGGCTGACAGTTGACTGCCATCGCCCGCCGACTTGGCGCACCGGAACCCCATCCAATTGATCCGCGTGTTGGGATCCGTGCCGTTGCGCATGGCCACGCGCATCGTCGTCGTGCTGTCCATCCAGCCGCCGCCCCGGAACGCCTTCTGCGTGCCATGCTCCGGCCCTTTCGGATTCCGATTCGGGGCCGACTTGTAGTAATCCGGGGCGTACCAGTCGGAGACCCACTCGGCGACGTTGCCGATCGTTTGGTACAGCCCGTAGGGGCTTACGGCATTGTCATATTTGTCGACGGCAATGAGAGGCGGGTACAAGAGCAGCCGCTCTGGGCGGTCTCGCACGGGGCCGGAGAGCCCGGTGCGGCCGAAGTTGGCTCTGGTCGGCCCGGCTTGCTCGCTGCCCCAGGGGAAGAGGCGCCCATCCGTGCCGCGCGCCGCCTTTTCCCATTCGGCTTCCGTCGGCAGCCGCTTCCCCGACCACCGGCAATAGGCGTCGGCGTCGTGCCACGTGACATGCATGACGGGATGGTGCGCCATGGCTTCCTGGAAATTGCCGCCGTCGTAGCGCCAGTCCAACTGAGGATTCCGGCCCGTGGCCAACACGAATTTCAGATACTGGAGGTTCGACACCTCGTACTTGTCAATTTCAAACGCGTCCAGGTAGACGCGCCGCTGAGGCAGCTCGGATCGGTAGGCATTGCGATCGACCGTCCTATCGCTGCCCATGATGAATTCGCCTGCAGGCACGAGCACCATGTCGTCCTTTGGCGTCCACGTGGCGGCCCGCGCGGCGGCGAGTTGCTTGCCGGCCGTCGTCCACTCCACGGTGATGTCTTGGGTGTCCAACCCCCACGCCATGCGGGCCATGATCAGCAGAGCGGTGAGGACCAACACGGCGTTGATGCCCCATTCCCACTTCCTGAATCGTTCCAGTTCCCGCTTGTTCACGATGTTAGTCTCCTTCTTCAGTCGCTCTCCGCCGTCAGCGATCGGCCGTGAGTTTGATCGGATGCCCGTCCGCCCGATAGCTGATGGCTGACGGCTGAGGGCTCGTGACGGATCGCGCGCACCGGAATCCCGTCAGATAGCTGCGCCGGTCCGGCTCGCCTCCGTTGCGGCCGGCGGAGCGGGCCACCTCGGGATCCTCGTTCCATGACCCCCCGCGAAAGACTTTCAGCTCGCCCGTCTCTGGCCCTTGCGGATTGTGCAGCACGCCGCGGCGATAGTATTCGGGATCGAACCAG
>JBDZVU010000053.1:0-16140 GCA_040255845.1 Nitrospiraceae bacterium
CGGACGCTGTGCGAACGGCTCCACGTGAAACGGCTCGGACGCGATCCGCAGCTGGCTGCGCGCCGTGAGCACCTGCCGGTTCCGCTCTCTGAGCTCCGGCGGCGAATCCTTCTTGTCGATGCGATACCGCAACAAATCCGACGCCAGGTCGAGGATGAACGCGCGGCGACGGAGGTCGAGGTCGGCAAGTTCCGGAGCCGTCAGCGCCTCGGCGTCGGCGGCGATGCGCGCGGCCAGCCGCCATTCCGCCCGCGGGAGAGACTCCCGCTTCCGTCGAATCACGTTGCTGCGGGAGGGGCGGTAGACCACGTCCGCGACCAATCCGGGTTTGGAGGCGATGAGCCGGACCGTGTCGGCCGGAACTGTCCAGAACAGAAACCGATCGGTGAGATGCAGTGTCGGCTCCGCATAGTCCAACAGCGCGAGCAGATGGTACGAACAGTTTTCCTTGAAAAAGAAATAGTCGAAATACGCGTTGCCGAGTTCCCAGGCGTGCATCAGGAGGCGCCGAATCTGGCCTGGCGAGAGGTTCAAACGGTATTCCCAAATGTCCCGGTTCTCGATATCCCGATACTCCTGCACCTTCAGATAGTACGGAATCGTGGAGAAGTAGCCTTTGTACCCGCCGAAGATGCCGAGGACCGGAAAGGCGACGCCGGCGTCCGGAGGGACTTCCGCGGCATAGTTGATCGTGTAGGCCAGAATGCGGGTATGCTCAGTCTGTCCCCGTTGATCGACGCGCAAGAGCGTATGGCCGAACATCGACGCGGGGTTGTTCATATAGGCCGACGGAAAAATCAGCGAGATGGATTCGGCCTGGAACTCCTCGTACCAACGGGCAAACCGCTCGCACGGCTCCGGGGGAAGCCGCGCCGCATCGAACGCCAACTGGTCCTTGAGCCATGCGTACCGGGCGACGAAGGCGCACTGCGCCGGTTGCTGCGAGCGGCCGACTAAGTCCCGGGAGAAGAACGCCGCCAACGTCGCATCGAGCTCCGCCACCGGGTCGGTCTTGCCCTCCGGGGACATGAAAAAGCCGGGGTCGTCCTGCTCGCTTTCCACTCCTCCCCAGAGGGTGGGCCGGTAATGCAGCAGCAACCGCCACTCCCGCGTCTCGGCCAATTTCTGCGCTCGGGCTTCTCGGATCAGATCTGCCAGATAGCCTTCTTCGGCGCGGCCCTCCGCTGCGGCAGGTATGGTGAAGACGAGCACGACAAGGAGAGCATACAGCACGGAGGCAGGCGGGATACAAAAAGGGCCCTGGCGTTGCCGCCAGGGCCCTCGGTGAAACTTAGCGAGTGGATGCTTTGGCAAGGACCGGATTGCCCGAGATGGCATCATTGAGCGCCTTGACGAAAGCCACCGGGGAGGTCTCGCCGGCCTTCACCAGCGAGGTATACCGTTCCTGCGTCATCGCAAAAAATGCCGGATGCTGCTCCGCCGGCACGCCCATCAGCGATGCCAACGACGCCAGATGCTCTCCATGGCCCTGGGCCATCTCTGCGGAGAGCGCGTCCAGATTGAGCTCCGCGAACATCGTCGTCTTGTGCTCGCCCATCACCTTGCCGTCGTTGGTGCAGCCCGACGTCCCGGTGCTGATGCCGAAGGTCGTGCTTCCGAATGTCCCGTTGGTCGTCGCCATCAACACCTGCGGAGCGATCTCCTTTTGGCCTTTGTAGTCACTCCACGCCAGTTTCCCGAGCCCGCATCCTGGACCCGTGTCGGGATTTGCAGCCATGGCGAGGCTAGCCTGGAAGCCGATAACGACCGCGGCGGTCGCGATGAGCACACGCTTCATCATAAATCCTCCTCCTGGTTTGGTTGACTGTAGTGCCGCATGCCCGGCACAGGCGATTATAGCCCAATCGTCCGTTGATGTTGACACATTTTTTCGCGTGAACGCGTCACCGACTCATCGCGACGCGCGCGAGGCGCGGATGGGCGGCGATCGCCTCCTGCATCGCCTGCAGCATCACGAGCGGCGTCGTCTCTTCGGACTGCACCAACGTCTCGTACTTTTCCTGCACGAGCGAAAAGAACAGCGGCTGTTCCTCCTCAGGCACGCCCATCAACGTGGCCAGGGCTGCCAGATGCTCGCCCCCGCCCTGCGCCATTTCCTGCTTCAGGCTTTCGAAGGCCCCGCTCGCCAAGTTGACGTGCTTGTTCTTCATGATGACGCCGTCGTTCGTGCAGCCCGACGTGCCCGATGAAATGCCGAACGTTTGACTGCCGAAGGTGCCGTTCGTCGTCGCCATGAAGACTTGCGGGGCGATTTGCTTCTGCCCGCCATAATCCGACCACGCTAGCTTGCCTAACCCGCATCCAGGCCCGTTGTCCGGATTGCCGAGCGCAAGGGCGAGGTCCGTTTGCAACACACCCGCGGCCATGATGAGGCCGACCTTGACCCATGCCTTCATGAATCGTTCCTCCTTGATGATGTGGGTGAACATCCTCCGCATGCCGATACAGTAACCGACTCGGGGAATTTTGGCGAGCACAAGCGGGATGACACCGCGACCGCAGACGGTTCATCGAGCGCGCGGCAAAAAAACGGGGCCTGGACGAATCCAGGCCCCATCTAGGCGCGAAGCGAGCGTGGCGTTACTTGCCTTTAACGATGGTGCAGAATTCGGCGATGATGCCCAGCACGCTCTTGGCGGAGTGATCCACGTGGGCGACTTCGGTGATACCTCCGGCCGCCTTGGCGGCGGAGATGCTGGCATCACCCGTCGCGACGAGTCCCAGAATCGTGTTGGCGCACGCCTTTCCTTCCTTCGTCGCATTCGAATGCTGCGTGGCTTCCCAGCCGAATTTCGTTTCGTTGTAGATAATACCCACTAACGGAGAAGCCACCGGTTGACATCCGGTGAGCACCAATAAACCGCCTGCCGCCGTGAGAAGCAGAAGCTCCTTCTTCATCGCTACCTCCTGGTTGGTTGAAAGTACCAGCCCCGAATATTAAGTAGGCCTTTTCAACATGTCAATCGACCGATGGAAGAGCCCGGCGCGATGCTCGGCGGCGGCCTTTTCTGAGCGCCGAGGCGGTGCCCCGTCGGTGAGGCACTTCGATCCGGTCGGCCAAGCGCAGGAATCGCGTCCGAAGTTGCCGATCCACGATCGTCACGATCCCGAGCCCGCGCGGCAACGAAAACCGCCGGGGGCCCGCAGATCCTGGATTGAAGAGGAGCGTGCGTCCGTACCGCGCCGCCGTGGGTTTGTGGCTGTGGCCGAAGATGCAGAGGTCTGGCCGTTCACGCTCCAACCAGGCCTTGGCTTCCTCGGTCACCGCCCCCTTTTCATACACAATATGGCGGATTCCGATCCGCACGCCGCCGCACCGCATCACGGTCTCCCGCGAAAATCCGCTGTTCTCGAACCGGTCGACGTTTCCGGAGACCGCGGTCACCGGGGCGATCGTTTGCAGCTGCTCGATGACCGCCGGGCTGCCGATATCACCGGCATGAATGATGTGGTCGACGCCGCCGAAATACCGTTTGATCGCCGGATCGAACACACCATGGGTGTCCGCGATCACGCCAATCCGTCGGACGGCCTTCGCCCTCACGGCTGCGACTCCCGATGCACGCCCAACGAGGCCTGCACGGCGCTCCACTCGAACGTGAACGGCTCAGCTGCCGTCTTGGGAAGCTTCGCTGCCTCCGCCCTCAGGCGTTCCGCCCGCGCGGTGCTCATTGGATGCGTGGAGAGCAATTCGATCCGCCCCGACTCTTGTTCGGCCAGCCGCCGGAAAAAGACGATCATGCCCTGCGGATCGATCTTCGCCCGGTGCAGCAGCCGCAGGCCGGTGAGATCGGCTTCGGTTTCTTGGGTTCGTCCGAACTGGAGCGTGAGCAGTTCCACGCCCACTTGCCGCATCAGCCCGATCAATCCCTGCTGATCGCCGACCGCAATGGCCACGATGGTCATGAGGCCGAGGTTCTTCACGATGCGTTCGAGGCCATGGCGCTGCAGCACGTGATTCAACTCGTGTCCCAAGACCCCCGCCACCTCCTCGCCGCTCTGCGCCTTCTTCATCAAGCCCGTGAACACCACGATATGGCCGCCGGGCAAGGCGAACGCGTTGACGACGTCGCTTTTCACGAGCGTCACTTCAAACGCGTAGGGATTATCCGGAATCTGCTGGGTCAGGCGGCCGGTCATCTCCATGAGCGCGGCGACCGCCGGACCTTCCCGGACGACTTCTTGCCGCGCGATGAAGTCCTGATAGGCGCTCTCGCCAAGCTTCTGCTCCCATTCAATGGGAATGCGGTCCACGGCCACGCCGACCAACCAGTCGGAGCCGAACCAGAGCACGGCCCCGAGCGTGACGACGGCCCCTACGACTGCCATCCAGAGAAGACGGCGGCGGCGCCGCGCCTGCCTGACTCGCTGAGCGGCCTGTTCGAAGGGCGCCTGCAGATGGTCAGGCGCCGCCTGGCGGAAGGCGCGAATGATCGCGGCGTCCTTGAGGTACAGCGTCCGCTCTCCTTCCGCGTGCGACCACTTGACGACCAAGTGGTCGTGCTCCAGGCCTCCGGAGGATACGCTCAAATCGGAGAACCGCACGGCCTCATGGCGTCTCCCGGCCTGTTCTTCGGCGAAGGTCAGCGTGAGGCCGTCGCGCTCGATGTTCACGGCGCAAGGAGTGCCGGAGGCCGGGTGGGTCTCTCCGAAGCACAGGGCATTGGGTACGAAGGGCATCATGGAGCGGGCGAACGGCTGATGCGCGTCAGGCTGCATGAAGCGGCGGCGGCCACCACACCTGCAGGCGGGAAAGGATGGGAGATGTCCCCTCCGGGGTGCGAGGAGGGGGCCGAGCCAAGAACGCAGGCCGTCGTTGTCACCATCCCTTATTCGGAGACCGGGATGAACTGGCGTATCCAGTTCCCGAACCCGCCGGGATTGCGGCTCTGAATGTACACGATGCCCGGTCCGCGGAAGCGGCAGACCAGTCCTTCCCCGGAGGTGAAGCTGGCTACCCATCCCGAGGAGGCTTTTTCAATGGTGTAGGAGGTCGTCCCGGACCAAGCGACCAAGTGACTGTTGTCCACGATGTATTCCTGATCCGGCTTCAACTCAATGCGATGGATCGCCCCGAAGCTATTCAGGACCAGCGTGCCCTTGCCGCTGATCTTGAGGATGAAGAACCCCTCCCCGCCCAGCAGGCCGCGGCTGAGGCTCTGCATCTTGCTCTCGATGCTGACCGTGTCGGCGCCGGCCAGGAATCCGTCCTTCTGCACCATGTACTCGTTGACGCCGTCCAACTCCAAAATGACGACTTCACCGGGAACCGTCGGAGCCAGCAGGACTTCGCCGGGCCCTCGGCTGGCGCGCAGCGTTTGGAAAAAAAACTTCTCTCCGGTGAGAAGCTTCCGGGAGAGGGCTCCCAGGAACCCGCCCTCCAGCTTGCTCTCCACGTCCACGGTCGGAGACGCGCCCACCATCGCGCCCGATTCGGCCTTAATCTGTTCCCCGGCCGCCAGTTCGATCCGCACCATCGGAAACGCGCCCGGATACAGAATCTCGCTTTTCATCCTCGTCCTTTCCGCGCCCGGAGACCTACCCGACCACCCAGCCGTACACCCGCCGGCTCGGCTCGGGCCCCTCCTGACGATAGGTCATTTTCATCCGCCCCAGCCAATCCTCAGGCAGCGCGTGGCGGGCGGCGTTCACGTCCACGCCGAAGAGTCGGGCCGCGTTCAAGCCGAAGATCTGCTCCTTCACCCGGCGATCGAGCAGGGGATATCCGTGGCGCTCCGCCAATTCGGCGGGGATCTCGAACCGCCGAAACGCTTCGATCTGCCACTGCGGCGTGCCGTACCAGATCGAATCGGTGCCCCACAGGACGTGATCACGGCCGAATGCCGCGAGAATCTGACCGAGCAGATGGGCGCAGACGGAGGGATGCGTCGTTACCAACTGCCCGAAGGTGGATCCCAGCTCCATATAGATGTTCGTCAGGCGGCTTTCACGCTGCTTCATCCTGCAGAACTCGGTGGTCCACGGAATCTCACCCGTCTTGGCCAAGTGCTCCTCGATGCCTGCCGCGGTCTTGAAGCCGGAGTGATACACGAGGAAGTCGATGTCGGGAAAATCTTTCGCGGCTTTGATCAGATCCTTTGGATGGTTGTAATCGGCCACCGGCCCGAGCGGCAGTCCCTTGTGGACGCACACGCGCCTGATCCCGAGCTTCCGCGCCTGCTCCAACATGGGATACGCCACCGCCTCGTCGTCCATCCACCATCCGTGGTCGAAGCCCTTCGGGCAGGAGCCGGTGTAGCACTTCCAGGCATCCACGTTCAGCGTCTCGGCCTGCATCGCCATGAATTCTCGATCCGCTGCGCCGAGCTGCGGGGTCGCAAGACCATGCGCGAGCATGCGCTGCGACCCGGCCAAGCGGTTGATCTCGTCCCGGATATGCGCCATCTCGCCCGGCGGCACCACCGCCTCCTGAGGATAAGGCCCGGGCGGCGTGCTGATGAGGCCGACCGCCGTTTCACTGTCGAAGAACACCTCTTTGATGAAATTGCGCCAGGACAGATCGTCGATGGTGCCTCGGTCCCCGCTCAGTTTCGGATTCAGCCCCAACTCCCGGGCGCGGCGCCGCAGCCCGAGCAAGGCCTGCTTGGACACGGCGCCTTTTCGCTCGGCCTCGGCATCCCGAGGATCGTAGTGGGACCCGACATAGTGGGTCTGGACGTCGAAAATGAAATAGGGCGCCCCCTGCTGTTCGGCGAACGCGGCCGATTCAAACAGTTCCACATCCGCGATGTTGAAAAATCTTCCGAAGACGGCGTTCATGGCGAGCAAGGCCGCGGCCATGCCTCCGGTGGTCTTGAGAAAGTCCCGGCGAGACATTCCGCAGCGGGCGGCGGACCGCTCGACCAACTCGCCTGCGAGCCGCTCCACGCGCGCTTGCTCCGCAGTAGGCGCCAGGGGAGCAAATTCTTCGTTGGAGACGATGCGAGTCGGCACGGCGGCAGGACAGACCATCCCTTTGGTGAATGCGCGGCGGAGGAAGAATGGGCGATCGGCAGACACGTCGGCGTCCGTGAGGAAGAAATGAGCGTGATTGTGTGGAATGGAAGGCCGGCTGTCAAGGCGTTGGACGAGGTGGGCGCCGCACGGCGATGGCGAGGTTACTTTCCGCGCGAGGGCGCACCAGTGGTTTTCGGCGTGGACCACGGTCCTATGGGAATGACGGCCACAATGTCATCCATCGGATCGGCATCCTGATCTTTGCCGTCATGGCCGACGCTGTACAAGGCGCCCTTTTTCAGATTCACCAGCATCGGAAGACCGGTGTAGGGATCATAAAACTGCTGTCCCGCCTTCGCAATGCGGCCGAGCAGATCGGCGTCCTGTGGGCCGCGGCGCAGCCAGGCCTGGAGGCTGGCGAGCCGCAGATGCGCCTCGGCGTCGGTGACCAGGGCGTAGAAGCGGTCCCATTCGGGCAGCGGCTCGAGACCGATGATGTTCTCGATCGGATTCGTCAGATACGCCGTGACCGAGCCGGCCGGGAACTTGACGTGCTGCGCGCGCTTGGGCAGAGAGCCGAATGGCCCGCTTTCGGCGGCTTTGCCGGCGGCGTCGTAGTACGCCGCGTACTCGTTCAGCCGTCGCTGCTTGGGCAGCGGCAGCAGCGACGCGACGGCGGCGTAGACGGAGGGGTCGTCCCGGCGCTCCGCCTTCAGTTGCGCGTCGAAGGTCTTGGCGGCGGTCACCAATTCATGTTGCATCGGCCATCGGATCGATCGCTCGCCGGCATCGAGCGGCCTCAGCATCTTCGTCAAGCGCGGCAGTTGTTTGCCATCCAGGTCGGCGGTCGCCAGCAGGCCTGAAGCGACGGCAATGTCGTCCTGCAGAGCCTGCACGGCCATGATCTTCACCGGCAGCGTCTTGGCCTGAGCGAGCGCCGCGCGCCAGGCTTCCAAATCGGCTTCGAGACGGTCGACCCCGGTCTCGGTTCCGAGCGCAAACCCTTGGGCCAGATAGAGCTGGTGCGCAAAGAGAATGGCCCCGCAGGGAGGCGTGACCGTCTGGCCGTAGCCCCAATCTTCGAACGGCAGTTTGAGCCATTGTTGGTAGCGCGCCAACTCGTTCTCGCGCTCGCTCGCCCAGCCTTTGATCGTGTCCCCGTGGGAGGCGAAGCGGCCGGCCGGGTTGCTGTCGCGGAACCATCCATTCGCGACGCTGGCCGACGCATGCCCCTGCCCTCCTGGCATGCTGCGGTCATTCAGACAGACCGCCACTCGTTCCGCGTCCTTCCCGTCCGGCTTCCGCTCGTATCCGGCCTGGATGGGATCCGACCCGGCCGCCTCGAATCCCAGGAGCAGGAGATAGCCGTTGCGCTTCGAGTCGGACAGCTTCCGCTCCGGCATCGTGGTGTAGCTCTGATAGGTCACGGACGGAGGCTGCTCCATGATGATCCACGTGAGCGCGACCACGCCCACCGCCAGCGCCGATGTCACGCAGCCCAGAACGATCAAGGCCACGATGGATCGGATGATGGCCTGGGTGGTCGAGAAACAAGACCACACGAAGGTGGTGACGGCGATGCGCAGGCGAGACAGGCGGGTCTTGAGCCAGCTGCGTCGCTTCGGCTGCTCCACCGACGCAGGCCGCGACGCGGTGGCGGTATGGCGGCCCGACGTCGAGAAGAGGACGTCCACCGCGGCGGCCGCAGTCGAGCGTGCCTCGATCGGGACGTCGGCGGGCGGCCTCAGATGCCCCAGGTCCGGCGGCGCCTCGGGTTCGATGAATCGGATCGACTCGCCTGTTCTGACCCATGCTTCCCGGGGGCGATCACCCGTTCGGCCGGCGATGGACGGCGCGGTTGGCTCGACGAACTTGATCGACTCCCCCGTGCGGATCCAGTCCTCTTTCGGTTCCAGCGGCGGCACGTCGCGGCTCTCGGGCGGTGGCTCCTCGGTCGTGCGAGGGCTGCGGGCCGGCCTGACGTCTGATGAATCCGTGCGCTCATACTCGAGGGGCGTCGGCGCCTCCTCCGCAGCCTCAACCGCGGCCGCGCTCGCATGGATCGTTTCGTGGTCGGAGTTCCGGGACTGGGCCGCCGTTTCGACAGCGGAGAGCGGCTCGTCGTGAACCTGTGTGGAACCCGGCTCGGACATCTCTGGCGCCGCAGAGGGCGGAAGCGGATCGTCCGACCACGTGACGGAAGGAGCCGTAGCAGCCTCCGCGACGGCCGAGTCGTCAGGCTGCGTTTGGAACGCTCCGGTCTCAGGCGTTCTTGCCACGTCTTCGGACACAAGCGGCGCAGCCGTCTCCGCGCGCGGCAGCGGGACGGTCGGGCGCTCCTCGGGCGGGGCTTCGGCGGCAAACGACTCCGTTGCAGGCGCCCCGGGTGCGGGAGCTTCGCGTTCCTCGACCAGTAAGCTGAATCCCAAGTCCGGTTCGGCAGCCGCAGGCGCCTCGAAGTTCCGGGGCTCCTGCTCCACGGCTTCGACCGGCCGATCGGGGGCTAGACGGAATTCCGGGTCGCCGAGCGCAGGAGATTCAATAACCACCGAGGACGACTGGTCGCCTCGTTCTTCCTCGGTTGGAGATGGGGCCGGCTCATGTGCTTCGACCTGCGCCGTCGGCGCGGCGACATCTTCCTCGGACGCCGGCGGGGGAATTGTGACCACGCTGTCTTGAATCTGATCCCATGGCATGGGATGCGAGACGGTCTCGATGGAGCTTTCACCGGCGTGCCCCGCGCTCGTCGAGACCGCAGCGGAGACCGAGGTACCGCCCTCCGGAGCAACTGGCTCTGGCTGCGCCTCTTGATCCGAGGGCAGTGGGATCGTGATCGGCGAATCAACAATCTGGTCCCACGGCATTGCGGCTTCGGCGGCGGATGTGCGGCCCGAGCTTGCCGCGGAATCGGCAGGATCGATGGACGTCGAGGATACCGCCGGCTCAACGGCGGCGCTCGATTCCAAATTCTCCACGGCAGGTGCGGTCCCCGCTGGAGGCTCGGCCGGCTCCGCCTTGCTCCCGAACTTCCACGCTCGGTCGAAGACCGACTCCCAGGAGAATCCGACGGTCTTCAAGAGGTCGAGGCTAACGGCCGCCGGCTCCTGCGGCGAATGCGGCTCGGACGCAACCGGCGTGGCCGGAGGAGACTCTAAAGGAGGAGTGACCGATTCTGCCGGGGGCGCGGCGGTGCCCGCCGTGTCCGATACATCAATTAAGGCAGCCTCCTCGTTGGGCGGCGGCAGAGGAATTTCAATGGTTGCTTCTTGGACGTCCTCCCATGGCATGGGGGCCGATACCGCGCCATCGCCGGCTACGCCCGCTTCGGCGTTGGCTTCTGGAACTTGGATGTCAGGCTCCGTCAGCATTCCGGACGGTTGGGAGTCCAGGAGGGCCGGCGCTTCCGTCACCGCCGCCGGCTCGTTCGCCGGTTCGATTGCCGGCGGAAGCACGGATTCCGCCAAGGATTGGTCCAGAGCAGCGGCCGGAGGCGGAGCCGGTGTGTCGCTGATCTCACGCGCATTGGCTGCTCCGTCGAGGCAGACCTCTCCAGCCGGCGTATCGACGTTGGGCGGCGGCAGAGGAATTTCAATGGTTGCTTCTTGGACATCCTCCCATGGCATGGGGGCCGATACCGCGCCATCGCCGGCTACGCCCGCTTCGGCGTTGGCTTCTGGAACTTGGATGTCAGGCTCCGTCAGCATTCCGGACGGTTGGGAGTCCAGGAGGGCCGGCGCTTCCGTCACCGCCGCCGGCTCGTTCGCCGGTTCGATTGCCGGCGGAAGCACGGATTCCGCCAAGGATTGGTCCAGAGCAGCGGCCGGAGGCGGAGCCGGTGTGTCGCTGATCTCACGCGCATTGGCTGCTCCGTCGAGGCAGACCTCTCCAGCCGGCGTATCGACTAAAGGATCCGGCTGCACCGTGCCGACAGGCTCCGACGGCGCGCTCGCCGAAGCAGGCGGCTCGGAGCCGGGTTCAGAAATTGCGGCGGCGTCAGGAGTGAACGATGGCGGCGGTACTTCCTCCGACAGCGGAGCCTGCGCATCCGCTTGGTTGTTCTCGGCCGGTTCGGTCTCATGGACGACCGGAGCGGGACGGGCGATCAACGCTCCAGTCTGCGCATCGAAGAACGGCGCGAGCCGAATCGCCACGGGACTCGCCGGTGCAAGCTCACGAATCTTGGCATACAATTGAGACGGATGTTCGGGATTGTCGGGGTCTGGATCCTCGAGCAGGATATCGATGGCTTTCCCGTATTCGGTTACGGCCTCGTCGGTATCACCCTTCTCCTGATAGAGTAAGCCGAGTTTCTCCAAAAACGGGACGCAGCGCGGCCCCGCGGCGAGATACTCGCGCAGCAACGACTCGGCCAACCAGTAATCCTGCCGCTCGAACGCTTCGGTAATCAGCGCATCAAATGCTTGGCGCGCCGGGATCAGACTTCCCAACCTGAGGTGCAGGGTCGCGAACAACCGGCGGGCTTCCATGTTGCCGGGATCGAGGGCGAGCAGTTCCTTCAGCGCGGCCGAAGACCGGCCGTACTTCCCGGCGTTCATCTGCGTGATGGCTTCTTCGAGGAGGGCGCTTTTCTTGCTGTAGCCGACGACACCCCGTTTGTGGCTCCGACCGGGGGGCTTTTTATCGGCTTTTAGGTGGGATTTTTTGTCAGCACGCACGCTTACAACCTTAGCAGATCCCGGGGGATCTGACGGCCCGCCGCCGGCTCCCGCGGGAACGGGCCAGACGGCACGAATCACGCCAAACCGGGCGCAGTAGTGCAATACAAATGCCCCGCTTGTCGTTGATGGCTGCCTGCAAACCGTTGAAATCCTATGGGGAGGACAGGTGAGGGGTCGGTGTGGCCTTCAATTTTGAACAACGATGACTGAAAGAAGTTCACGGCCCTTCATTAAAGATGGACCGCATCGAGCAACAGTGAGTGGAGAGAGGGGATGGTGCAACCAGTTTAGGTCAACAGAGGGGACTTCCCGCTAGATGCAGGACTGGAAATCTCCGCCGTGGTCCGGCGTAAGGCGCGATCCAATTTCATAGACATATCCGGCCCGGAAGGAAGGGACTCCCTCGCGATTGCCGCGCGCGAGCACTTTCGCGCATCGTAAGCAGTGCTGGACGCCTTCCCAGGACACTTCCCCTGCCAAGTGCTGGATGGGTCTTTCTGCGGCGAACTCTTCGGGAATCAAGACCTTGCGAACCTCCAGCACGAGACGTTGCACGTGCTCTCCGGAGGTGACATCCGATCCATCCAGCACCAACACGAGCAATCCCAAGGCCCGCACCGGATCGCCGTTCGCCTCATCCAGCAGACGTTGTGCAAATGCATTCACTTTGTCTTGGAGGTGCTGTGGATCCATGGTCAGCCCTGCTCGGTTGTCGTATCGCGCCATCCATCACGCATGATACATGCCATCACCACTCACCGCGCGGGGTCCGAGAAGCCTAATCACGGACGTAGCGCGATAGGGTCGATTGGGCGGGACTTCGGTAGAGCCAAAAAACGGCCTTCGTCCGTATTGACGGTTACGACGAACTCAACGAAACTTCAACAGCTTAGTAGGGTGCGCCCGATTGATGGAGGGAATGGAGCCAGCGGGCACAGTTGTCCCTCGCCGTGGTGCCACTGGATCAGCGCCGTCCCCCCTCGCGTGCGTCGCCACGCCGTTCTCGTTTGAACAACCGGTTCACATTTAACGGCATGGTGACGAGATACGATCTGCATACCTTGCCACCAGGGAGGATTCTATGGAGCCCCCGCACACGGACCTGCTGCAGGAATTCTCGCACGTGACCCGGACGTTTGAGCAGCTCAGCCGACGTCTAACCGACGTCGCCGAACAGGTGCGCAGCGCGGGCATCCTGCCGTCCGATGCACTCGTCGACGAGATCGTGCAATCGCGCCGCAGCTTCATTGAGCTCCGCGACCGGGCGCTCGAACTCGTCGGATTGTTCGCCGGTTCGCCGGCGAAACCGGTCGACGGTATCGACACGATGAAGGATCTCGAGGCGTTGTTGCAGCTGGTGGTGGAAGGTCAGCGCAAGAAGGCGGCCGAGGAAAAAGCCCGCGTGCGGGCCCTGACGGTGCTGGACCGCATTCTGTCGTTGATCCACCGAGAGCGCCCCGACTTTGCCCCGCTCACGGACGTTCATGCCGCAGCCAGGCTGCTCCGTGATGCCATCCGCGCCCATCCAGGGCCTGATCAACACCCCGATGTGCTGACCCTCTCGCAGGGCCGGCATCCGCTCGCCGAACTGTTGACCTTGGTCGAAGGCTACGAGGATCTGGACGACGATCTGTGGCTGTTGCTGAAGCACGCCGTCGCGGAACATTTCGGCAAGTCGCTCGCGATGAGCGCCGCGCGCGGAAAATTGTCCCAGGCTCCCACACGCATGGCCCAGGAGTCCAGCGGCGAGGCGCCGAACGGCCAGAAACCCGGCCTCGCAACTCCCGCATTCACGCTCGGCGATGCCGGCGCCTAGCGCCGAAGACTCGCGGTTCGGCTGCAACCTGTCCGAATGGTTGTGTCCCTGACCCGCCTGTGGTACCGTTCCCCTGCCTAGTTGCGTAAACTCTTCCTGCTCAATCCGCGGAGAATCCCCGGCTGTGCATAGGACTTACACGGCTTTTGCCGAGATCGCGTTCTTTTTTTTCGCGCGCGTGGCGGTGATGGCCGCGCTGCTGTTGTCGCCCGGCCTCCTGTGGGCGCAACCCAACACCCCCCAGCCCGCCAAGATCGGATTGGATTTCAACGATGTCGAAATTCCGGTGTTCGTCCGATTCATCAGCGAGATCACCGGGAAAAATTTCGTGCTCGACGAAACGGTCAAGAAGCAAGGCGGCAAGATCTCGGTGTTTTCTCCGACCAAGGTCTCCCCGGATCAAGCCTTCCAGATGTTCGTGTCCGCACTGGAGGTCGCTCGATTGGCCGTGGTGCCGAAAGGGGCGGTCTATCAAATCGTCCAGATGGGCGACCTGCCTCCCGAGCGGGGAGTCTTCGTCTATAAGCTCAAGCATGCGAATGCGACGGATTTGGCCGCCGTGCTGACCAATCTGGTTGCCCGCTCGCAGACCGTGGCGCAAACCGCTCCGGGGACCCGTCCGCCGATACGGCCGCTGACGGAGTTCGAAGCTCCGGTTCAGGTCTTTGCCGATAAACCGACGAATGCCATCATCGTCAGCAGCACCAAAGCCGCCTATGGGCGCCTGCAATCGGTCATCCGCGATCTCGACACCCCGCGCAAACAGGTGTTTGTGGAGGCGGTGATTCTCGAAGTGGCAGTGGACCGGCTGCGTCAGATCGGCACCGATCCGGTGCAGGTGATCGGCGCCGGGAAAAGCGGCTCCGTGCAAGGCATCGTCGGACTGAACCGCCAGCCTGAGGACTTGTCCACCATCGCCCAGACCATCCTCGGGATCGCGGCGGGCTCAACCACCGGCGGGGCGCTGTCGGTGCTCAATACGGTGAACGTGCGCGCGTTCCTTCAGCTGCTGCTCAGTTTGACGGACACCAACATTCTGTCGACCCCTCAAGTCCTGGCAGCCGACAACCAGAAAGCCAAGATCGTCGTCGGGGAGAACCGGCCGTTTCCGACAGGCCAGGCGCAAGGCATCACGGGGGGCACGCTGGTCACCATCGAGCGCAAAGACGTCGGCGTCACGTTGGAACTGACGCCGCAAGTCCTGGAAGATGACTTAATTCGCCTGGAGATCAAACAGGAAATCACGGCCATCGCCGAGAATGTCGCCCAAACCATCGGCTCCGGAACCTCCACCGTCCCGGTTGGCCCGACGACCACCAAGCGCTCCATGGAGACCACCACCATTGCCAAGGATCAGCAGACGCTGGTGGTGGGCGGGTTGGTGCGGGACAATCTGATCGTCAGCGAGCGGAAGGTGCCGCTGCTGGGCGACATCCCGTTCCTGGGCTGGCTGTTCCGGTTCCAAAGCAAGGCAAGCGAAAAACTGAATCTCCTGGTCTTCCTCACGCCGCATCTCGTCCGCGACGAGAACGACATGATGGACCTGAACGCGAGAAAGGCCAAGGAACTCAATGTCCTGCAGCGCGAGAATCGGATCGAAGAGCCGACGCGCGTCAAGCAGGACGTCTTGGAGCGGCTGGAACGACCCGTTCAACCCCTGCCGCCTCCGGCACCCGCCGACAAAGCGCCGTAGCCGTCCCCTCCCTCCGGGGGATAGATCGGGCGCCCCCCTCCTGGCTAGACTGCTCGTGGAGGGCCGCATGGAGCCAGGAATCATGGTCCGGGGAGCGCGCCGGTTTCCCGTCCGCTATCCGGTCATTTTTGGGGGCGCTCCGTTCGTCGGCGAAGGCAGGCTGCTGGATCTGTCGCTGACCGGCTGTTCCGTGCAATGCGACCGCATCGTCCTGCGGGACAGCTACATCCGGCTAAATTGGATCATTCCGGAGCACGGCTCCTTGTCAGTCGATCTCGCACGCATCCGGTGGGTCCGCAACACCTCGTTCGGCGTGGAGTTTATCCGCCTTCCGTCCATGGCGCAGCAGCCGCTCGACCGCCAGGAATGGGAGCGCGTCGCCGCCTTGCTGGAGCATCGCTAGCGGGAATTCTTCCAGGGAGCCGACAACGGTCCCCTCGGCGGCAGAGCGGGGGTCCCATCCTGTGATCCATGTGGAAACCTCGTTGGCGTTACCATGGCATCGCGCTTCGCTGGAAATTCACCCAGATCCTCGGCATCGCGCTGATCGGGCTGGCCCTGCTCGACTGGCCGCCTTCAGCCGATCCTGCCATCCCGAACACCTCGTCATTTCTGCTGTTCCTCGGTCTGACCGTCGGTGCCGCCGGGTGGATCGCCGAGAAGCTGCACTAGCCGCAAGGGGCTCTCACCGCCAAAGCTAGGAGTTCGCCGGGTGGAGCGAACCCTTGTGGTCCACTAGGCTGGACCCTAGATTGACGAATCACACTGGTGGCGCATGGTGGTCAGAAAACTCCTGGGCAGAATCGGAGCGATCAGGCGGCAGATTTCCGGCCGGGCCTGTCCGCTCTGTGGAGGCCACCTGTATCAACTCGTCCTCCGCCGTTCAGAGCCCGCCATCCAAGCACACTGCCAGAACTGTCAACACCCCGCCCGCGTCCGACGCCAACTACGCCGGGCCGTCTGGGTCTAGTCGT
>JBDZVU010000053.1:16240-23433 GCA_040255845.1 Nitrospiraceae bacterium
GGGCCTGGCGGATCGATCGAGGACGGCATGCCGGCGCCTCCGGGGGCCGCGGCGACATTGGCTTGGGATCCTGTCGCCGATCGAGTTGATGGCTATCGTGTCTATTGGGGGACGGTTTCCCACCAGTACGACTCGCGCGCCGATGTGGGTGCGAGCACCTCGCATACCGTCACGAATTTGCAGCCCGGGGCGACCTATTTCTTCGCGGTCACCGCCTACAATGCGGGCGGCGAGAGCCCCTTTTCGCCGGAGGTGAGCGCCGCAATTCCGTGAGCCGCACCCCGCCTCCCTTCTGAGCCCATTTTTACCGCTCAAACAGTCGTCCAGACGACAGAATCTCGCCATCCCCGGGCGCATACTGTTCTGACCCTTGTGATGGGGGGCCTCCGTGGAGCTATCCGACCACGATCTGCGCAAGAATGCCGTGCTCAAGGCGCTTCCCCGGGAAGAGCTGCGCCGCCTTCTTCCCTTCATGGACAAGGTCGATCTGGGTCTCCGAGAGTTCCTGTTCCGCCAGGGCGAAGCCATCGAGCACTTGTACTTTCCCACCTCGGCAGTGGTCTCGCTGCTCCTTCCCACCTCGGACGGCGAAACGGTCGAACTGGCGACGATCGGCAGTGAAGGGTTCACCGGCATTACGGCGATCCTGCATCCCTCGAGGGCGAGAGAGTGCGGCGCGCTGGCACACGTGGTGAGCCTCATCCCGGGCCAAGCCATCCAAGTCAGAGCCGATGCATTTGAAGCCGCGATGGACAAGAGCCTGGAGCTGACTCGGTGCATCCGCCGCTACATCAGCGTGCTGTTGGGAGAGTTGGCGTTGTCGGTGTCGTGCAATCGGCTCCATTCGCTCGAGCAGCGGTGCGCCCGTTGGCTGCTCACGTGCATCGACAAGGGCCGGGCGGTCGAAGTGCGGGTCACCCAGGAGATGCTCGCGTCGATTCTCGGCGTCTACCGGCAGAGCGTCATCCAAGTGCTCAATGCCTTGGAGGCCAAGCGCGTAATCCAGTGCCGGCGAGGCACTATCAAAGTGCAAAGCCGGCAGAGGCTGGCGAGCTTGGTTTGCGAGTGTTATGCCGTCGGAAAACATCGCCTCGAAAAATTCTTGGAACCCTAAGCCGCCGGTGTCGTCCTACCTTCACACCTCGGAAGAGCCGAGCGTCCGGAGATAGCGGTCGACCGCGTCGGTGGCCTCGGCGAAGCACTCGCACGACCGCGCCCGCAGATCTGGAAGGCTGCGCAACTCGATCCGCCCGTACAGGCTGCGAACCAGCCCGTCCTTCTGAAGCATGGCCAGGACTTCGGTCACCGTGTTTCGTTGCACTCCCAGCTGGTCGGCGAGAAAATCATGCGTGAACGGGAAGACCTGCAACCCGGTGCGGTGCCGGTGGGCCAGCAACCACCGCGCCAACCGTTGCTCCACGCTATGAAACCGGCTGCAGCCAGCGGAGATGATGCAATGGCGGAGAAGGACGGCGTTGAACCGCTGTAAGATCGAGAGCAAGACCGGTAACTCGTCCCACATGGAGACGATCGCCGGCGCCGCGGCGCGCAACGCCCGGCCGCCGATCTGCACCGTTTCCTGGGCCAGGGCCGCGGGCGTACCGAGCGCGACTGAACAGCCGCCGGCTCCCTCCCGGCCGATGACCGCCACCTCAATCATCCGCCCGCTGGGACGGACGTCCAGCACACTGATCGCCGAATCGATCGGGAAGTGAAGGGATCGGACCGGCTGCTCCGCTTCTCCGAGTTGCTCCCTCGTTTCCAGGTGGACGTCCTCAAGAATCGGCCGCAGGCGCTCCCGCTCCGATTCCGGCAGGTGACCCAGTATCTGATTGTCCTGAAACATCATGCGGGCCGGAGACCGGGAGCGGACTTCTGGCCTTCTTCAGCCTACGGCTATCCCAGCGCCGCGCCTACAAGGGGCCTCCCTCATCAACCTGCCCTGGGAGACACCCTTGCTTTTCGCGTTGGAATTCACTAAGAGGGTTTGCATCATTTTAGAGGAGGGTTCTCGATGACACGCGCATGCTCACAGGTGCGGTATGCCGCCATCCTGTCCATACTGATGATGGCCGCGGGATGCGTGAGCACGACCACGCACACGAAAACCGTGGAAGAGCTGGAGGCGCTCAAGAAGACGAGCGCCGCGGAGCTGGAGGCTGCGCAGCGCCAGGCAGCGACGCGAATCAAGACCCTGGAGGAGGAGAACGCCAAGCTGTCGCAGGAGCTGTCGGAGGAGCAATCCGCCGGCGCCCGCACGCGGCAGGCGCTGGTCAACTCGAATGAGAACCTGAATCGGGCGCTCGCCGCCCAGCGCCAACGCGAAGACGAAGCGGGCAAGCTGCTCGAGGAGGCCCGGCAGGCCCAGATCACCGCCGGCGAGCTGCGCCGAGAGCGTGACCTCCTGCGCGCGAAATCCGACGATTTAGAGCGCAAACTGCAAACCCTTGAGCAGGAGCGTGACGCGGCGAACAAAGCCACGGCCGCCGCCCATCAGCAACTCGCGGCGGCGGGTAAAGACAACGAGCAGCTCGCAGCCTCCTTGCGGGACACCCAGAACGCCCTCCGCGACGTCAAAACGCAGCTCGCGGCGGAGCAGAGCAAGGTGGCGGCGCTGCAGGACGACAAGCAGAAGCTGCTCGGAGGCACGACGACCGCGCAGGATGAAATCGCCAAGCTCCAGCGGCGGGTGGGAGAATTGGAGACGGACGCCGCCCGGGCCAAAGACTTGGAGCAGCGCCTGTCCGAGCGAGATCAGCAGATCGGCACTCTGCGCCAGGAAGTGGCCGACCGCACGCAGGTGAACGCCCGGGCATCCTTACTGGCCGAAGACGTGGAAAAGGGCCGGCAGCGGATCGCGGCCCTCACGGCGGAGCTGGCGGCCATGAGCGAGGATGCTGCGCGGGTCAAGCAGGAACGCGAGCAGCTGGCGCGGGATCTCAAGCAGGCGCAGGATCAGCTCCAGAAGGAGCGGGAGCAGCTGGCGCAGGAATTGAAGCAGGCGAAGGATCGGCTCCAGGCCGAAGAAGCCGAGAAGGCGCGCCTGGAGCAAGAGCGCGCCGCCAAGGAGGCCGAGATCGATCGGTTGACCCGCACCCATCAGGACCTCACCAAGTCACTTCAGGCTGAGATCGAGAAAGGCGACATCAAGATCCGGCAAGTCCGCGACCGACTGACCATCAACATGGTGGATCGCGTGCTGTTCGATTCAGGACAAGCACAGGTGAAGCCGGCGGGGCTGAAAGTGCTCAAGCAGGTGAGCGACATCCTCAAAAACGTCACGGACAAGCAAATCCGCATCGAAGGCCATACCGACAACGTCCCGATCGGCGCTAAGCTGCGGGAAAAGTTTCCGACCAACTGGGAATTGTCTACGGCGCGGGCGACGAGCGTGGTGCGCTACCTGATCGAGGAGGGCGGCGTGGATCGCACGACGCTGGCCGCCGGCGGCTACGCCGACACGCACCCGGTGGAGAGCAACGACACCGAGTCCGGGAAGGCGGCCAACCGCCGGATCGAGATCGTCCTCTATCCCAAAGACCTCAGCGAGATCACGCGCTCCAATTAGGGCGCTACGGTGCGGCTGTGACCTGGGAAGCGGCAGAGCCGCTTCCCAGCTTTTTCATTCCACGTCCCTGCCACGCAGACCCCCAAACCTCATCTGGGATTCATGGCCGTCCGTCACGCCGCCATTTCCGTGGCCACGTGTAATTCACCCTGCAGGTTCTTCACGTCGACGTGAATGCTGCCTCGTTCCCGCCTGAAGGAGAGGTCGACCACCGCGCCTCCGACACGCAGTTGTACGAGATCCAGGCGGTCGAGCCCCGGCGGAAGCAGGGGGCGGACAATCTGCAGCCGTTTATCGAACGCCTCCGGAGTCAGCCCCAGCAGCGTCGTCACCAGAAACGGCAGCGCACCGGCCGCCCAGGCTTGTGGATGGCAGGCAACGGGATAATGAATGGGCACTTCATACTCGTCTCGGCTGAACCCGCAGAATAACTCCGGTAACTGATGCGCATGAAAATGGAAAGCGGCATCGGACAGCCCCTGGAAGATGCGCACGGCCTCCTCATCTCGGCCGTAACGCCGAAATCCGGCCGCGAGAATGGCATTGTCGTGCGGCCACACGGTGCCGAGATGATAGCCGATGGGGTTGTAGGCCCGCTCCTGGCTCGAGAGCGTACGAACGCCCCACCCGGAGAACATCTCGGGAGCCATCAAGCGCCGGACCGTCCGCTGGGCCTTGTCGTCGTCTGCAATCCCGGTCCAGAGGGCGTGCCCCGGGTTGGAAGACACCACGGCGGCCTGACGGCCCTGTCCCTGCAGAGCGAGGGCATAGCAGTCCTTGTCCTCCATCCAAAAGTCGTGATTGAACCGCTCCCGCAATTGTTGCGCCCGGTGTGCCAACCGTGTTGCGCGGTCGTGCTGGCCGGCGCGCGCGAACAGCTCCGACATCCCGCGCCACGCCGCATAAACATAGCCCTGTACCTCCACCAAGGCGATGGGCTCCTGACCCAGTGAGCCGTCCGCGTTCACGACGGCATTGTCGGAGTCCTTCCATCCCTTGTTGATCATCCCCGTTCCAGTACGGCTGTCGTAGGTCAGATAGCCGGTGCCATGCGGGTCGCCATAGGTGTCGAGCCACTCGAGGGCGCGGTCAATGTGGGGTCTCAAGTCGTGGAACAGCGTCAGGGACCCTGTCCATGCGGCATGCTGGGCAATCACCAAGAGGAAGAGCGGCGTCGCGTCCACCGTTCCGTACGAAGGCGTATGCGGGATGAGGCCCAGGCGGGCCAACTCGCCGACCCGCAGCTCGTGAAGAATTTTTCCCGGCTGCTCGTCGCGGCTCTCATCCACCCGCGTCGCTTGGTACCGCGCCAGGAGTCGCAAGGTTTGCTCCGCAATGCCGGGATGGTAGGCGAGCATCTGCAGCGCCGTCACCAGGCTGTCCCGACCGAACAACGTCACGTACCACGGGACGCCGGCGGCGAAGTAGGTGTCGCCGCCGAGATCAGCCCGCAAGACACGCAGACCGCGGAAGGACCGATCCATCAGCTGATCGAGCGCCGACCCGTTGCCCCAGACGCGCGTGACGTCGTGCATGGCGCGCTTCGTTTCGGCTTCCAGTGCCGACTCGCGCTGCGCAAAGAGAGAACGGGAAGGAGGCTGCTCGCCCGTACGCGGATGCGTCGACTCTTCGATGTCCAGCGCAAGCCGGATCTCGTCTCGTCCCCGAGGGGCCAGCATGATGTGGAAGACGGCCGTCGTCCCGCGGCGTTCGGCCGGCTTGGGATCTGCGCGAATGAGCAGTGCCCGGCTGATGCGGTCCTTCCCCTCATAGAAAAAGCGCAGCACGTCGTGCTGCCACTGCGGGTCATGCACCGTTCCGAACTGCTGCTGGATGAGCCCTCGCACGTCGAAGACGTCTTCGAAGGCGCACCGGAACGTCAACGCGATCGAAAATCGCACGGTGCGCAAGGTGAAATTCTGAAAGGCCAGCACTTCCAACAGCGCGGGCCGGTCGCTGTCCAGCCATCGCCGCCACGTAATGCCCAGCTCTTCCTGGTCGAGCCTGGAGCCGTCGGCCAGCTGGATCAGAGGATTGGTCAAGGTAAAGACGCCGACCGATCCCTGCGCGGCCGACGCAGAGAGCGCAGCCGGAGTGTGGCCGGCCAACGTGAAGTCGTACCCGTTGAGGTAACGGCAATCGTGGTAGTAGAGCCCCATGCCATGGTTGGCGGTCAACGGCACCGTGCCGTCGGGTGCCGCGACGAAAAAGACGTTGTTGTGCTTCATCACGATCGCATGCGCCAGGCTTTCGTCATCCGTCGGCCGGGTGGTGAGCGTCGCTTCACCGTCTTGAGGGTGAAGCACCGGCAGGGGTCTGGAGAACGGAGCGGACAGCGGCCACGACAACGACCATCGAAGGAACGAACGTCGATTCAGCATGGTTCTGCCGCGACCCATCTCGAGGCGTGCGATCAATGCGGTTCCCTGGGGCGTTTTTTGCTGGGCGTTACACGACTTCGCGCACCTTGTCCTCGATGATGGTCTTGATGATGTCCATCCGGTCCCGTTGGCCACGCGCCAGCGCCTGGGCGAAATGCCAGGCCTGGTCCGTCGTAATCCTGCCCGGAAGCGGCGGCTCGCTCGGATCGACCACGGCCTCGATCAATGCCGGCCCCGCATGCGCGAAGGCCTTCCTCAGCACGCCGGGCACCGCGGCCGGATCGTCCACCGTGTAGCCCTCCGCCCCGCAGGCCTTGGCAAAGGCGGCAAAATCGATCGGCTGAAGCTGCACGCCATATTGCGGATTGCCTTCCAGCGCGAGTTGCTCCCATTTGATCATGCCCAGGACGTTGTTCTTCACGACGATGATTTTGACGGGCAGCCGATATTTCACGATCGTCGCCAGTTCCCCCATCAGCATGGTGAACCCACCGTCTCCCGTGAAGCAGACGACCTGCCGCCCCGGGTGCGCGAACGCCGCTCCGATGGCGTACGGCAGGCCGCAGGCCATGGTCGCCAGCGTGCCCGACGCCGCAAATTGCATCGTTCCACGCATGGTGATATGGCGGGCGGCCCAGGTCGTCACGGTACCGGTGTCACAACAGATGAGGGCGTCGTCGTGCAGGACTTCGTTCAACCCGCGGGCGACGACCTGCGGCTTCAGCGGCTTGTCGGACCGCGTGCCGCGCTCCTCCATCAGCCGGTTCCAATTCCGCATCTTCTCTTGAATGCGAAGCACAAACTCCCTGTTCTCCTTGCGATGCACCAGCGGGAGCAGCGCCCGCAGCACGTCCCAACATTGGCCGACCAGGCCGATGTCGACGGGATACCGAAGTCCGATGCGGGCGGGATCCAGGTCGATCTGAACCGCACGGACCTGTCCGGGTTTGGGATAGAACTCCAGGTACGGAAAGCTGGTGCCGGCCAGGATGAGCGTATCGCACTCTTGGAGCGCGTCCTGAGACGGCGCCGTTCCCAGCAGGCCGATCCCGCCCGTGGTGTACGGGTGATCGTCCGGCACGACCGCCTTGCCCAGCAGGGGTTTGATGATCGGGGCGCCGATCTTCTCCGCCAAGGCGATCACTTCTTGGCGCGCGGAGAGACAACCCCGCCCGGCCAGGATGGCGATCTTCGACCCCTGGTTGATCAACGCGGCCGCCCGCTCCAACTGCGCCTGCGGCGGC
>JBDZVU010000007.1:0-69415 GCA_040255845.1 Nitrospiraceae bacterium
GATGCTCCATGACGAGGTGCGCGACACCGGATGCAGCCTGAAACTGTTCCGGCGCGACGACTTCCTCGAGCTTCCCTTCTTCGACCACATCCACCGCTTCATCCCCGCGATGATGAAAGCGTCGGGCGTCAAGATCGTGCTTGTCGATGTGGATCATCGCCCGCGCTCCGGAGGCAAGTCGATGACGACTCCCAACGCCTTGAGCACGTCCGCGCTTCCGCATCGGGACGACACGGATCGATTGCCGTGCTTGGCTACGGTGACACCGGCACCGGCTACGACGAACGCGGCGGTCGTCGAGATGTTGAACGTGTGGGCGCCGTCGCCGCCCGTACCGCAGGTATCGACGACCACGTGCGCGCCGACCCGGATCTTCGTGGCCCTGAGGCGCATGGCCCGTACCGACCCCGTGATTTCCTCGACCGTCTCCCCTTTTTGGCGCAGCCCCATCAAATAGGCTGCAATCTGCGCGGGGGTGGCGTGTCCGTCCATGATCTCCGACATCGCCTGCTCGGCTTCCTGCGCTGAGAGGTTGTTGCGATCGGCCAGTTTGGCGAGGGCGTCTCGTATCATGGTGCAGCGGTGGGCACGGTGGCGCTAGAGGCTCAGGAAGTTGCGCAGCAGATCCTTGCCCACCACGGTCAGGATGGACTCGGGATGAAACTGCACGCCTTCCACACCAAGGGTCTTGTGACGAAGGCCCATGATTTCCCCCTCGTCGGTCTCGGCCGAGATCTCGAAACAGGCGGGCAGCGTGGCGCGATCGACGATGAGGGAGTGATAGCGGGTCGCTTCAAACGGGTTTGGCAGCGCGCGATAAATGGTCTTGCCGTCGTGCTTGATCTGCGAGGTTTTGCCATGCATCAACCGCGGCGCCCTGACGACCTTCCCGCCGTAGGCGACGGCGAGGGACTGGTGCCCCAGACAAACGCCCAGGATGGGAATCGTCCCTCCGAGCCGGCGGATCACGTCCACGGATACGCCGGCTTCGTTCGGCGTGCAGGGCCCCGGAGAAATGACGATTTTCTTCGGGCCCATGGCGGCGATTTCATCCACCGTGGCCTTGTCGTTGCGGATCACCCGCACGTCAGCGCCCAGTTCGCCCAGGTACTGCACCAGGTTGTAGGTGAAGGAGTCGTAATTGTCGATGACCAGCAGCATCGAATGCGTGCCCCGCCCTACTCAAGTCCCTGTTCGGCCAACTCGATGGCCTTCATCATGGCCCGGGCTTTGTTGCACGTCTCTTCGTATTCATGCTCGGGGTTGGAATCGGCCACGATGCCCGCGCCCGCTTGGATAAAAGCGCGGTGCCGGGAGACGACCACGGTTCGAATGTTGATGCACATGTCCATGTTCCCGGAGAAGCTGAAGTAGCCGACGGCCCCGGCGTACGGGCCCCGCTTCGTGGGTTCGAGTTCCTCGATGATCTCCATGGCGCGGATTTTCGGGGCGCCCGATACCGTGCCGGCCGGAAAGCACGCCTTCAGCACGTCGTACACCGTCTTCCCCGGCTCAAGCTTTCCCGTGACGTTGGAGACGATATGCATGACGTGGGAGTAGCGCTCGACGTTCATCAGCGACTCGACCTGGACGGAACCGCGCTCGGCGACGCGTCCGACATCGTTGCGCCCAAGGTCCACCAGCATGATGTGTTCGGCGCGTTCCTTGGTGTCGGCCAGCAGGCGCCGTTCCAACTGGGCATCCTCTTCCGCCGTGGCGCCCCGTCTTCTCGTCCCGGCGATCGGCCGCACGGAGACCAGGCCGTCTTCACATCGCACCAGAATCTCCGGAGAAGAGCCAACCAGTTCCACGCCGCCCACCCGCAGATAGTACATGTACGGCGACGGGTTGACGACGCGCAGGGCGCGGTAGAGTTGAAACGGCGGCGCGTGAAGATTCGTCTCCCAGCGCTGCGACAGGACGCACTGGAAGATATCCCCGGCCTTGATGTACTCCTGCGTCCGGGTCACCATCTTCTCGAAGTCGGCCTTGCTCATGTTCGCCGTGAAGCGAATCGGCGAACGCCGCCGCTTGGGCTTGGCCCTCCTGAGCGGACGCTTGAGCCGGGCGATCATTTCCTCGATCCTCGCCGTTGCGTCGCGATAGGCGGCTCGGACGTCGCGCTCTGCCGGGGACGCCACGTGCGCGTTCGCCACGACCTTGATCTTCTGCGCCACGTTGTCGAAAATCAGCAGCGTCTCGGTGAGCAAAAAGGCGAAGTCCGGCAGTCCGAGCGAGTCCTTGCGGCGGGACGGCAAGGTCTCGAACGTCTTCACCATGTCATAGCCCAGGTAGCCCACGGCCCCGCCGACAAAGCGCGGGAGCTCGGGAACGGTGACCGGCCGAAAGGCTTCCATGAATTCCCGCAGACGATCCAGCGGAGCCCCTTCGCTTGGAATTCGCTTGGTCCGCGAACCGTGCTTGATGAGCAGATCTCCGCGGTCTTCCACCATGAGAATGGGCGAGCCGCTGCCCAGAAACGAGTACCGCGCCCATTTCTCCCCGCCCTGCACGCTTTCGAGCAAGTACGCCGAAGGCCCATGGTCGATCTTGGCGAAGGCCGACACCGGGGTTTCGTGATCGGCAAGGATCTCCCGGTACAACGGGATGAGGTTCCCCTCCTTGGCATAAGAGCGGAACTCTTCCAGCGTGAGGGAATAGCTCGGTGAAGCCATCGGACGGCGGTTACTCGTTGCCGACAATCAGCTTTTGCCCCACTTCGATGATGTCGTCGGGCAACTTGTTCATCTTCTTCAGCTTATCCACGTCGACGCCGTAGCGCCGGCTGATCCGGAAGAGCGTTTCTCCGGGTTTGACCACATGAATCATCGGTTCGCCCTTTGGCGAGCTTGTCAGCGAATCGGAAGGAGGCAGGGCATCCTTCGCCGTCAAGTCCTTGGGAAGATCCGCCTGGACGCCGCTCAAATCCGTCATGATGTCCGGCGGCGGCGCAGTTTTCTTGGTCTTGGCTCCGCCCTTGCGCATGTCTTCCATGGCCTTGCGTTCCAATAAGGCCGATTCCTTGATGGCCTCCGCCTCTTCCTGCATCCGCGCCATCTGCTCGCGCGCCGCCTGCACCTGCGCGGTCAGCTCCCTGTTCCGGGCCTCGAACTCGGCCAACTCTTTCTTCGTGCGCTTCACCTCGCTGTCTAACTCGGCGGTCCGCTTTTCCTCCTGCGCGAGCAGACGCTGAAAGTTGAGGCTCCGCGCTTTCTCGGCGTTATATTTCTCCTCCAAAACGACACAGCCGTTCAGCGCCAGCGCCATGAGACCGAATGCAACCCATCCCGTCATCCGATGTTTCACCCCGTGCTCCTCCTTGCGCATACCCTCCTCCTTTGCAGCGGCACGGACCATGGGAGTGGTTCGGCACCGCTCCTCCGGCACTCATCCCCGGCCGGCGGGTCACTTAGAATAGAGGCCGAATCTCGGAAAGTCAAAGCATCGAGCGGCGGTTTGACCGTCCAAGCCCCCTAATGCTACGGTCATTCACCCTGCCATGATCCATGTGAGTTGAGCGGTGACGCAGCCCAACTTGTTCAGCACTCCGGCATCGGACCATCCGGCGGATCAGGCGCTCGCACGCCGGATCGAGGAGTTGCGCGAGGCCATCCGGCGGCACGATTACCTCTATTACGTCAAGGACCAGCCGGAAATTTCAGATGCCGAATACGACCGTCTGTTTCAGGAACTGCAGCGGCTGGAAGCGGCCCACCCGGAGCTCATCACGCCCGATTCGCCCACGCAGCGCGTAGGCGGTGCGCCGTCGCCGGAGCTCGGCAAAGTGCGCCACGCGCGTCCGATGCTCAGCCTCGATTCCATCGTTGATCCTGCCGAGGTGCAGGCCTTCGATCAACGGATGAAGCGCGAGCTCCAAGTTCAGGAAGTGGAATACACGGCCGAGCCGAAGTTCGACGGATTGTCGGTCGAGCTCGTCTACGACGGAGGCCGCTTCATCCAAGGATCTACGAGAGGCGACGGGACCATCGGTGAAGACGTTACCGCGAACCTTCGCACCATCCGGTCTCTCCCGCTTACGCTTCAAGAAGAACCGGACCGCCCGGCCCGTCTGGCGGTCCGCGGCGAAGTGTACATGCGGCTCGAGGACTTCCAGCAGCTCAACCGGCGCATGACCGAGCGAGGGCAGGAGCCCTTTGCCAATCCGCGAAACGCCGCGGCGGGCTCGCTGCGGCAGCTCGATTCACGCATCACGGCATCGCGCCCGCTCGTCGTCACCTGCTATGAGGCGGTCGCTCTCGACGGGGCGTTGCCCGGATCACACTGGGAGGAGCTTGAGGCCCTCGCACGGTGGGGGCTTCCCGTGCCCGCGTACCGGCGTCTCTGCCCGTCGATTCAGGACGCCATGGCGTTTCATCATGACATCGAGGAGCAGCGTGACCGTCTCCCGTTCGAAATCGACGGGATCGTGATCAAGGTGAATCGTCGGGATTGGCAAGAGCGGCTGGGGGCCAAGTCCCGCAGTCCGCGGTGGGCCATCGCGTTCAAATTCCCGCCCCGCAAGGAAGTGACGGTGGTGGAGGATATCGCCGTGTCCGTCGGCCGCACCGGCACGCTGACCCCTCTCGCCCTGCTTCGTCCGGTGGAAGTGGGCGGCGTCACGATCAGCCGGGCCACCCTGCACAATGCCGACGAAGTGGCCCGGAAGGACATTCGGGTCGGTGACACGGTGCGGGTCGAACGGGCCGGCGACGTCATCCCGGCGATTGCCGGCCGTGTGCCCATGCCGGATGAAACCCGCTCCGAGCCTTTTCGCATGCCGGACCATTGTCCGGTCTGCGGCTCGGCGGTGGCCCGGGACGGGGCCTACGTCTACTGTACGGGCCAGGCCGCCTGCCCGGCTCAGATGAAGGGCGCGATCGAACACTTCGCCTCCAAGCAAGCGATGAATATCGAGGGGCTCGGCAAGAAGACGGTGGCGCAATTGGTCGATCGCGGGCTTGTGTCCACCCTTGCGGATTTGTATCGGCTGACGCGGGAACAGCTGCTGACGCTCGATGGTTTTGCCGAGCGGTCGTCGACGCTCCTCCTTGAGTCCATCGAGCGAAGCAAGCGGGTGCCGCTGGATCGTTTTCTGATGGCCTTGGGCATCAGACAGGTCGGCCGGCATATCGCCAAGGTATTGGCCACCGAATTCGGTACGCTCGAAGCGATCATGGCGGCTGACCGGGAACGTTTTGACTCCGTCAAGGAAATCGGTCCCGAAATTTCTGCCAGCTTGGTATCGTTTTTCCAGGAGGAGTCGAATCGGCGGGTCATCGAGCAGTTGCTCAGCCTCGGGTTGACCGTTGAACCAGCCGAACCGAGCAGAGATCGCGAGGCACTCCCTCTTTCGGGAGCAGTGTTCGTCTTTACCGGTGGGCTGGAATCCCTCAGCCGAGAGGACGCGAAGGCGCTGGTCGAACGGTTGGGAGGCAGCGTGTCCTCGAGCGTCAGCTCGAAGACGACCTACCTGGTCGCCGGGGACGAGGCAGGTTCGAAGCTAGAGAAGGCGCAGAAGTTAGGCGTGCGCGTGCTGGACGAAGCGGCCTTCAAGGAACTGGTGAAGCCGGCGCTCAACTGAGGCTTACGGCTTCCACGGCCGGCGCCACTTTTTCGTCCTTGAAGATTTGCACGCTGCGGATGGACCTCGGATCGGCCTCATGCACCACCAGCCGGCAGTTGCCGATGCGGATTTCCTCGCCGGCCTTCGGGATGCGCCCCAGTTCCTGTTGAATGAGTCCGCTGATCGTCAAAGCCTCCTCCCCCAATTCCACCTTGAGGAAGTCGTTGACCTTGCGAACCTCAGTCCTCCCATGAACCAGGATTTGGCTCTTGCCGATCCGCTTGATCAGCTCTTCACTGATGTCGGTCTCGTCGACGATTTCCCCCACCACCTCTTCCAGCAGATCCTCCAGCGTCACGAGACCCATCACGCCGCCATACTCGTTAACCACGATCCCCATGTGGCGCTTTTCCTGCTGGAACTGCTTCATGAGGTCGTCGGCCGTCTTGCCTGCCGGCACGAAGAGAGGAGGCTGCGCAATGTCTCTGAGCCGCATCTCCGTCCGGCCTTTGGCCAATTCGGTCAGGGCGTTGGTCTTGTACAGGATGCCCGTGATGTTGTCGAGGGTCCCGTCATACACAGGGATCCGCGAATACTTTGAGGTGTACAAGAGTTCCTGTGCGTCCTTGAGCCGGAGGTTCCCGTCCAGCGCGAAGACGTAGATCCTCGGAGTCATGGCGTCTTCGGCGGTGATATCTTTCAACTGGAAGACGTTCTTGATCATCTTCACTTCTTCGGATTCGAGCGCGCCCGTCTTCCTGCCCTCCTCGAGCATGATCTTCAGCTCCTCCTCGGTCACCAACGGCAAGGTGAGCCCTTTCCCTCCCGTCAGCCGATAAATGAGCGGCACCATGAGAAACAAGATGGGTTTGAGCAGGACCTGCACCCCATAGACCGGGTAGGCCATATTGAGGGTTACGGGCACGGCGAACTTGGCCGCCAGCGTCTTGGGTATGACGTCGACGGAGACCAGCAGCACAAACGTCAAAATGCCGACCATGACGGCGATTGCTTCATCAAAGAACGTCTGTCCCCCATAGGTATTGAGGGTGATAAAGGTGGCATACATGGGAATGGCGGTCCCGACCAACCGGTCGCCGACGAGAATGGTGGAAAGCAGCTTTTGAGGGTCGCTTCGCAGTTGAAGGGCCTTGGCGGCCCTGGCACTGCCGTTCATGGCCAGGGCACGAAGGCGGGTCTCGTTCACCGAGAAGAACCCGATCTCGGCGGTGGAAATAATGGCAGATAACCCAATCAACCCCAAAAGAATGAGGATGTCCATGGCCGCCAATTTTTATGGACGAATGGTGAACGAGGCCGGCTTGAAGAGAGGCTGGGCTCCGGCAAGGGGCCTCACCGAGGATGCGTGGACGGCACATCGGAACAGGACGACCGGGCAGAGCCTAATAGTATCCATGCGCAATAGATGTATCACAGTCGGGTATCCCGAGCAAGCAATTGGAAAAAACACAAAATGAAATCAATGAGTTCCGATCACTGGCTAGTGTCATCGCGTATTATAAGGGTCTGTATGTCGTATCTTCGCTCGAGGCGGCTTGCGGCCTGCTGGGCTTCCGCCTCGGTCAAAAATTGTCCCACCTGCACGCGAAACCGGCGCCCCTCGGCTAATTCGACCTGCACGATCCGTCCACCGGCGTACGCGCCTTTCACGCGATCCAGCAGCATGCGGGCATTCTGCGGGTCCGAAAAGGAGCCGACCTGCAAGCGGAGAAAGCCCATCCCATCAGGCCGCGGGACGTAATTGACGACGCGCAACTCGATTTCGTCGGTTCCATTGCCCGTCATCCCCAAGGCCTTGGCGCCGGCAAAGGACAGGTCCAGGATTCGACCGCGCGCAAAAGGGCCGCGATCGTTGATCCGCACGGTGACGCTCCGGCCTGTGCGCATGGACCGGACCACGGCCACGGAGCCCAGGGGCAGGGTCCGATGGGCGGCCGTAAGCTGATGCATGTCAAACCGCTCGCCGTTGGCCGTCTTGTTGCCATGGAACCCCGGTCCATACCAGGACGCCACTCCCCGCTCCGTATATCCGATCGGATAACCGGGGAAACGTTCATTGTAGCGGGATTGAGAGGCGCACCCATAGATGAGGGTACAAAGCCCGAGGAGAGAGACTGCGAGGAGAGCGCCGGGCGGAAAGGGCCTGGCGGCCATGAAATCAGAATTCGTCCAGCGACTGGGTGCGCAGTATGGCAAGCGCCTTTTCCGTATTGGAAACGGTCAGGACGACGATGGCCCGCTTGCCTTCTCGGGAAGGGGTGCAGTAGCCGCATTTGATGTTGATCCGACTCTTGGTCAACACGTCAGCAACCTCCTTCAAGGCTCCAGGCTTGTTCTCCAAACTGAGGATCAGCGCCGTCTCTTCGTTGTATTTGATTTTGGCTGCCTTCAGGGCCGCGCGAGCTCCGTCCAAATCGGCGACCAAGAGCCGGAGCTTGCCGGTCCCAGTGACTTCCGGTGCGGAAAAGGCCTTGATGTTGACGCCTGCCTCGCCAAGGACGGACGCGACGTCTGCAAGGACGCCCGGCTTACTTTGACCGCTTATCACCAACTGTGTCGTGGTAGGCATGGCAGGCTCCTATTTGATCCCTTCGTGCATCCGCGTAAGGCTATACCTATCCATTTCCAAGGCTAGAATCAAGCTCCCGCGAAATGACAGCGGCAACCGTCAGAGGCCGTGGAATGCCACTACCTGGCGCGCCTGCCCGAACGGGATCTTTTCAATGGAGACCAGGATCTGCAGGGATGACTGGTGGACCAGGATGGTGCAAGGCTTTCCGCTCGTCTGTTCGCGCCCGGTGAGCGTAAGGAGAGAGGGATTCTCGTATCCCAACGCGTCCACAGAAACCGCTGTTCCCGAGGGCAGAAAAGCCACGACTTCCAATTGTTCATCATCTTCCAGCTCCTTCTGCATCTCCATCAATCGACTCTTGAGGCGCTCGGGGAAACGGCGGGACATCGATTGGTCCGCCGCGCCCTGGGTCTCCATGGGAGGAATGCTGATTTGTGGCAATAGACTCATGAAGCTCATAACCACGCCCGATTCCTAGCTATGGTGCGAGATGCCTGTTAGGAACATCCGCTGGTGGCTCCGCAGCTGACGCACTTCAGGCAGGTCCCATTGCGGACCATCGTGAATTGTTTGCACTCCGGACAGGGATCGCCTTCATAGCCTTTGACCTTGGCGCTCTGCACCTCCGTGAGCGTGAGTGTCTCCCGCATGATTTCGACCTGTCTCGCCAGATTGTGCCCATTCCCGTGACCGTTGCCTTTACCCCCGTTCCGCCGGATGGGTAAGTGCTCCGTAAGCACGGAGGACCTGGCCAAGGCGTCCATGTCCGCTTCTTCCTCCACGCACTCGGGGTCCATGTCGTCTTTCTTCACGGAATCCATGCGCAGATCCTCCTCCTTGACCTGCGCTAAGTCGTAGCGGTCCAAATAGGTGATCGCCAACTCGCGGAAAATATAGTCGATGATAGAGGTGGACATTTTGATGCGGTCGTTGAGCTTCACGGGACCGTTCGGCTCGAAACGGGTGAAGACGAAGGCCTCGACGAATTCCTCCAGCGGTACGCCATGCTGCAAGCCCAGCGAAATCGCGATGGCAAAGCAGTTCATCAAGCTGCGGAAGGCGGCCCCTTCCTTGTGCATGTCCAGGAAGATTTCGCCGACCGTTCCGTCCTCGTACTCGCCGGTGCGCAGGTAGAGCTTGTGCCCGCCGACGATTGCCTTTTGCGTATAGCCGTTGCGCCGAGTCGGCAATGGGCGCCGTTTCGCGAGATACCGTACCAGCACGCGCTCGGTGACCTTTTCCGCCACGCTCATGACGTCGGTCTGGGCTTCCACGGCCTTGCCGCTGTCGGTCGAGGCGCTCAAGGGTTGGCTCAACTTGGATCCGTCGCGGTAGAGCGCGACGGCCTTCACCATGCTCTTCCAGGCCATGAGATAGGCGGCCTTTACGTCTTCCAACGTGGCATCGGCCGGCATGTTGATGGTCTTGCTGATCGCGCCGCTGATAAAGGGCTGCGCCGCCGCCATCATACGGATATGGGCCTCGACGGGAATATAGCGTTGGCCGATCCGTCCGCAGCGATTGGCACAGTCAAACACGGGCAGGTGTTCGGCTTTCAGATGGGGCGCTCCCTCTACCGTCATGGTGCCGCAGCAATAGTCGTTCGCGGCGGCCACCTCTTCCTGGGTAAAGCCGAGCGTCTTCAGCATGTTGAACTGAGGATCGTTCAATTGGCTCTCGGTCAAATGCAGCTTTTCGAGACAGAAGGCTTCTCCGAGCGTGAATTTGTTAAAGGCAAATTGAATTTCGAAGGCTTGAGCGAGGCTGGATTCCAGTCGATCGAGTGCGGCGCCATCGAACCCCTTCTGGCGCAACGTATCGTGGTTGATGAACGGCGCGCCTTTCAGAGTCTGGGCGCCGACGCAGTACCGGACGATGTCCTGCACCTGCTCCTCGGTGTACCCCAGCGTCTTCAGCGCGGCGGGCAAACTTTGGTTGATGATCTTGAAGTATCCGCCTCCGGCGAGTTTCTTGAATTTCACCAGTGCAAAATCGGGTTCGATGCCCGTCGTATCGCAATCCATGACCAGCCCGATGGTGCCGGTCGGTGCGATGACGGTCACCTGTGCATTCCTGAAGCCGTAGGCGGTGCCCAGCTCAAGCGCCCGGTCCCACGCGCGCCGGGCGGCGATCAGCAGGTCTGGCGGGCAATGTTCGGGGAGAATCCCCACGGGCAATATGGACAGACCTTCGTACTCTTCGGGCGCGGCATTGTAAGCGGCGCGCCGGTGATTACGGATGACGCGCAGCATGGCTTCGCGGTTCTTGGCATACCCCGGGAACGGCCACAGCTCGGCCGCCATTTCCGCCGAGGCACTGTAGGCCTCGCCGGTCATGATCGCGGTGATCGCACCGGCAATGGCCAGGGCTTTGGGGGAATCATACGGGATCCCCTGGCGCATCAGGACGGTGCCGAGGTTGGCATAGCCGAGTCCCAGCGTGCGGAATTGATAGCTCTTCTCCGCGATCGACCGGCTGGGAAACGACGCCATCAGCACGCTGATCTCCAGCGTGATGGTCCACAAGCGAACGGCGTGGCGGAAATCTTCGAGTTGGAACTCCCCCTCCGGAGTGTAAAAGGCCGCGAGGTTCAGCGACGCCAGGTTACAGGCCGTATCGTCAAGGAACATGTATTCGGAGCAGGGGTTCGAGGCATTGATCCGACCGTCTTCCGGACAGGTATGCCATTCGTTGATCGTTGTATCGTATTGAGTGCCTGGATCAGCACAGATCCAAGCCGCCCATGCGATACGGTCCCACAGGTCGCGGGCCTTGACGGTCTTGCAAACCGTCCCATTCGTCCGGCGCTTCAAGTGCCAATCCCCGTCGACCTCCAACGCGGCGAAGAACTCATTGGGAATCCTCACGCTGTTGTTCGAATTCTGGCCCGAGACGGTTTGGTACGCCTTGCCGTCCCAATTCGTATCGTATTCGTGGAAGACAAAGTGGGTGTACCCCTGTTGCGCGTACGAGAACATCCGCTGGATGTACGCCTCCGGCACCATGTCGCGCCGAGCCGCAGCCAATGCCTCCCGCAGGACCGGGTTGGTCTTCGGATCCACATCCGCTTTCCGGCGCCCTTCGGAATCCACCACATGGCAGGCCTTCAGTACGGCGTTCAACCGCTGCGCGCAGATCTTGGAGCCCGTGACCATGGCCGCGACTTTCTGCTCTTCGATCACCTTCCAGTCGATGAACTCCTCGATGTCCGGATGGTCGAGGTCCAGACAGACCATTTTCGCCGCGCGGCGCGTGGTACCGCCCGACTTGATGGCTCCGGCGGCCCGATCGCCGATCTTCAAAAATGACATCAGGCCGGAAGACCGCCCCCCGCCCGACAGCGGTTCACCATCCCCGCGGAGCTTCGAAAAGTTGGTTCCCGTCCCGGATCCGTATTTGAACAGACGGGCTTCGCGCACCCAGAGGTCCATAATCCCGTTCTCGTTCACCAGGTCGTCATCGACGGCCTGGATGAAGCACGCATGGGGCTGCGGATGTTCGAAGGCATTGGTCGCCTTGACGACTTCTCGCGTCTTTGGATCCACGTAGTAGTGCCCCTGGGCAGGTCCCGACAATCCATACGCATAGTGGAGACCGGTGTTGAACCACTGTGGGGAATTGGGCGCGGCCATCTGGCGGGCCAGCATGAAGCACATTTCGTCGTGAAAGGCCTCCGCGTCCTCCGGCGTCTTGAAATACCCATAGGCCTTGCCCCAATGGGTCCAACAGCCGGCCATGCGTTCGAACACCTGGCGGGCGTCGCGCTCACCCGCGAGGACCGGCTTTCCGTCCGGTCCGAGAACAGGATTCCCGTTGGAGTCCTTCTGCGGGACACCGGCCTTGCGAAAATATTTTTGCGCGAGAATGTCCGTCGCCAGCTGGCTCCACTGCTCCGGGACGTCGATGTTCTCAAGCTTGAACACCGTCGATCCGTCCGGATTTTTGATCTCCGACGAACGCTTGACGAACGTGAGACCATCGTAGGGACCCTGGCCGCGCCGGGTGAATCTCCGCTCAATTCTCACAGTGATCCTCCTTCCAGAGGCGGTGTGAACCGTGCTTTGCTAGTCGCTGTCTTGTTGTATCGAGGTCGAGGTGTCGTCTCGCCGCGGGGAGACTACATATAGCTATCCATGTTTTTTGTCAACACCAAATGTTGTGGGTTGTCTGGGGAATGAGAGGAAAACCTGTGAATAGCGCCCGACACAATCCAGTAGCCGGACCGCGTCCGTCTGAAGCCGCTTATCCACAGCTGGGGAAACAAGGGAGCGAGGGGGTGGGTCTAGAAGGCCATCCGCCCGATCGTGACGGTGGCTTCTTCGATGCCCCGAATCGGAACAAAGCGTCCGCCGACGCCGATCACCACGACCCGTACGCCGGACACCGTGGTTTCATAGCGGCTCAACAATCCCCAGTTGCGCCGTATGGTTTGGGGACGCACGACGCTTTGCACCAATGACTGGGTTTGCACGCGGAAGACGTTTCGAATGAATTGTTCTTCCCGCTTGGATGACTGTTGATCCATCCTGTCGAGCGCCCGCCCGAGTTCCTGTTCGACGAAACGCAGATAGTCGTCCATGGTCGGATTGGTAAGGGCGAGCGCCACGGACGCGCCGAGGACGACAACGAGGATGGTCAGTCGCAGGAGGGTCATCGAGGCCTTTCTTCAGTAGGACGAGGCCGGCGAGTTTGACAATCCGTCAGCACGCGATTAGCCTAGCGGCCGCCATGCGCCCCTGATCTTCGGGCGGCTATCGATCGAGTGAGGAGGCGGCTTATGTTCGTGTGGAGCAAAAAACTGGTTGCGGTGCTGCTGACGGCGTTCATATTGCTTCTCGGTCTGTTCCTTTTTCAAGGCGCCCCTGATAACACCAGCGGGTTAAAAATCCACACCACGCGATGGATGGCCTTGAACTATGTCGGCCTCCTGGTCTGGCTCTTCGTCTGGATGATCGACCAGGCGCGGGTTCGGGGGAAAAACGTGTGGATTTGGCTCGTCCCATTCATCGTGGCACCGCTGCCCACGCTGATGCTCTTCGTCCTCTTTCTCCAGCGGCGACTTGCCTAGGGCCGCTAGGCCGACTGATGGACGGCGACGACGTCTTCACCGCGGAGAGAAATTTTTCGCCGCAGGACCCACACGGCGCCCAGTCCAGGAAGGGCCGCCAAGAACGTGACGGCAAAGAAATGCGTCCATCCCAACAACTGGACAAGCTCGGCTGACGGCCGTCCGGCGAAGACACGTCCCAATGCCTCCAACGAGGATAACAGGGCGAACTGTGTGGCCGTATAGCGGGGGTCGCACAGCGACATGACAAGGGCGACGAAGGCGGCGGTTCCCATGCCGCCGGTGATGTTCTCGACGGCCACGGCGCCCAGCAGCACGGCGGTGCTTTTTCCCGCCCATGCGAGCACGACGAAGCCCAAGTTCGACAGCGCTTGAAGAAACCCAAACACCAAGAGCGATTCGACCAGGCTCCTCCGGAGCATCATGGCGCCGCCGATGAGCGCCCCCGCGAGCGTGGCCGCAATTCCGAACCCCTTTGCGGTGCCGACTTCGGTAGCTGAGAACCCCATTCCTCCCATCAAGAACGTCGTCTGCAGGGCGGCGGCAAATGCGTCTCCCAGCTTGTACAAGACGATCACCGCAAGGAACGTCAATGCCTGAGGACGGGAAAGGAACTCGCTGACGGGAGCGCTCACCGCTTCCGCAAACGTCTTGGGTGGGGCGGCGGGAGCCTCGGGTTCCGGACTCACGATCACGGCCAGGAGCCCGGCGGCCATCACGGTTGCCATCGAGAGGTACGTCATTGGCCAGCCTGCAAAATCAGCCAGCAAAAATGATCCGGCACCAGCCACCAAGAGCGCAAGGCGATAGCCGTTGACCCACACGGCGGCGCCGAGTCCCCGCTCGTTGGCGTGCAGTGTTTCGGTTCGATAGGCATCGAAGACGATGTCGAGGGAGGCCGAGAGAAACGCGACCAGCAACGCGAATGCCGCCATCCGCTCCGGTTCCTGGCGGGGGTGGGTGACGGCCATCAGCACAAGGCCGAGCGCGACGCAGGTTTGGGTGACGAACATCCACCCTCGCCTCCTGCCGAGCCAGGGGGGCACGATCCGATCAAGGAGCGGCGCCCATAAAAATTTCAGCGTGTACGGAAGCCCGACCAACGTGAAAATGCCGATCGTCTTTAGGTCGACGCCTTCCGCGGTGAGCCACGCCTGCAAGGTGCCCGCGGTGAGGGCGAGCGGGAGGCCGGAGAGAAAACCCAATGGCAGCATGACGGCCAGCCGCCGTTGGAAGAGCGTAAGGAAGCCCATCAGGAGGCGGCCTGCCATGCCGACATGGAAACGACGGTGCAGTTCACGCCGCTAGGATACACCGGAACGGAACGGTTTCTGAGCGAAAGATATTTTCGACGCAGGCCGGCGGAGGAGATCAGCAGGTTTGCCCATTGAACACGCACGGTTTATATCGGGAGATATCGAACTCCACCCCTTCCTGATAGATCCGCTCGTTTCCATTGACGCCGTCCTGTTCGGGATCGTTCCACATCGTATGGTTCCACCAGTAGAAGAGCGGTTGCAGCTCGGTATGGTAGACAGGGTTGCCGTAACTGCTCCGGTTGTAATCCTGAACCAGGCGTCCGGTCACATAGTCAACCTGCCCGTTACCTGCCAGGGAGTACAGCATCAGGAAGAGACGCGCCTCGTGATCATACAGCTCATCGATACGCGTGCTGACATCCGGCTCCACGGGGAGCGACTCTTTGGTCCATGCAAGCGGATGCGGGAAGAGCACGACGAGGAAGAGGGAAACGACTATGAGACGCAGCGCCAAAGTGAGCTCGCTTTGGTTGGAGGAGCGTTCTGCGATGCCGCGATCCTACCATGCTCGATCGTGCTGATCAAATCCTCCGCCCCTGGGAAAGATCCTTGCCGGACCAGCGAGGATGTTCCTATAATGCCGCGATGCTCGTGAAACGCGCGTCGCTGCATACATTGGGATGTCGCCTCAATCAGGCGGAAACCGCTCTGTTGGGGGAAGGTCTGCGTAGACAAGGGTACCGATTGGTCGAGTTCGGCGAGCCGACCGATCTGCTGGTCCTGAATACCTGCGCAGTGACCGAGGATGCCGAGCGCACATCCCGTTATCTCATCCGAAAGACGCTGAAGCATTCGCCGCAGGCTTTTGTCGCCGTCACGGGTTGTTACGCCCAGACGGCGGCTGACTCCCTGCGGAAGCAACCGGGCATCGATCTCATCGTCGGCCACCAGTACAAGATGGACCTCCCGTCTTTTCTGCCGCCTATGGAGGCCCTGGACAAGCGATCGACGCCGGAAGTGCGCCATACTCAGACGATGTCCAAGGACGATTTTTTTCTGCCCGAGCACGGCACGCCCTGCTCGACCCGCGCGTTGGTCAAGATTCAAGACGGGTGCGGGGACATGTGCAGCTTCTGCATCATTCCATTTGCCCGCGGGCACGAGCGGAGCCGGGCGTTTGACGACGTGATTCGTGAGGTCGAAACCTTCGTCGCTGAAGGGTTTCGGGAAGTCGTGCTGACCGGGGTCAACATCGGACAGTACGCGCATGGCGGCCGCAATTTTTGCGCCTTGTTGCGGCGATTGGAGATGGTAAGCGGGTTGGAGCGCCTCAGGATCTCATCGATCGAACCCACGACCGTGACGGATGAACTGCTGGAGATGATGGCCGGCTCGTCGAAAATCTGCCCCCATCTCCATATCCCGCTGCAAAGCGGCGACGATGGCATCCTGCGTGCCATGAATCGACGGTATTCCGCCGGCGAATACGCCGCGTTGGTCAAACGGGCGGCGCGCAACATCAAAGGACTGGGGTTAGGGACGGACTTGATGGTGGGGTTTCCAGGAGAAACCGAGGCGGCATTCAACAACACCAAAGCCCTGGCGACCGATCTGCCATTCGCATTTCTTCACGTGTTCTCCTATTCCCGGCGGCCCGGCACTGCGGCGGCCAAACTCGGCGGCCAACCGTCAGCGTCGGTGGTCAAGAAGCGCGCGGACACCCTGCTCGACATCGCGAGGCGTGCGCGGCTGGCGTTTCACAACCGCCAGATCGGCGATACGGTGGCCGTCCTCTTCGAGCAGGGTACCCACGATGGATACCGTTGCGGGACGACTCCGAACTTCACGAAGGTCGCCGTCGCGGGCGTGGAAGGCTTGGAGCGGGCGATGACTTCTGTTCGCCTCACGGCCGCGACCGACCGCTGGGCGCTCGGCCATCTCGTAGCCGGTGCGTCCCGCAGTCGCACCCTCTCGATCGTATGAGTCAACTCAGTGCTCTCAAGACACTGGCGCCCATGCCGACCGTGCACATTGAAACCTTCGGGTGTCAGATGAACGAGTCGGACAGCGAGATCGTCCGCTCTCTGCTGAAACGCGAAGGGTATGCCATTACGCAGGACCGCGAGCGGGCCGATGTCGTGCTCGTCAATACCTGTGCCATCCGAGAAAACGCGCACAACAAGATCTACGCTCATCTCTCCGACCTGCGGTCCCTCAAGAGGCAGCGTCCATTGGTGGTCGGCGTCTTAGGCTGCATGGCCCAAAATCTCAAAGCGGAACTGGCACAGAAGGAACCGCTGGTGGATGTGCTCGCCGGGCCCGATGCATACCGCCATTTGCCGGCCTTGATCTCCAGGGCGCTTCGCTCGCAGGAGGAGGGTTTCTCTCAAAAGGCGTTCGCCCTCGATTTGTCAGAATATGAAACGTACGAGGGCCTGCTGCCCGACCGGGACAGCGGGGTCAATGCCTGGATCACCGTGATGCGCGGCTGCGATAACTTCTGCTCGTTTTGTGTGGTGCCGTACACCCGAGGCCGCGAGCGGTCGCGCGACCCTCACAGTGTGCTGAACGAGGCGCGCGACGCTGCCGCACGGGGCTTTACGCAGGTGACGCTCCTTGGGCAGAACGTGAATTCGTACCGTTTCGGCGAGTGGGGGTTTGCCGAGCTGATCTCCGCCGTCGCCGATACGCCGGGGATCGAACGCGTGCGGTTCACCTCGCCGCATCCGAAGGATTTTCCTATAACGCTCATCGAGGCCATCGCATCGCATCCAAAGATCTGTAAGCACATCCATCTTCCGGTTCAAGCCGGCAATGATCGGATCCTGGAACTCATGGGCCGAACCTATACGAGAGCCGAATACCTCGCGTTGGTGCAGCGTATCCGCAGCGCCATCCCGGACGTGGCGCTGACAACCGACATCATTTGCGGGTTCTGTTCGGAGAGCCACGAAGAATATCAAGACACAGTCCGACTCGTGGAGGACGTGCGGTTCGACTCGGCGTATATCTTCAAATATTCCGAGCGCAAGAACACCATCGCCGCCCGAAAATATGCGGATGACGTACCGGATGAAGTCAAAGGCGCCCGTGTGTCCGCCCTGGTGGAACGGCAAAGGGCCATCACCTTGGAACGGCACCGCCGATTTATCGGTCGCACCGTGACGGTCCTTGTCGAAGGCGATGCGGCCCGCTCCCCGAAGCAAGGGATGGGGAAGACCGACGGGAACATCACCGTGGTATGGGACAAGGGCTCACGCCCGTTTACGCCTGGAATATTGCTGGAGAAGCGAATCGTGGACGCCAATGCGGCGACGCTTTACGGGGATTGACAAGCAGGCCACGCAACCTACCAAAGAGAACAACTCCAAGAGAACAAATCTGCACGCCGTTTCCTGCACAATGAACATTTTCTGACGACCTCCGTCAAAAAGGCCGTCGGAAGATGATGGACGACTGGCCCATCGGTGACAGGGCCAATCTCCTTCTAGGCTCAACCTATTTCCTGATCGACCATCTGCAAGTTATTGATTTCGCGATACGATTGAACGCCGTTCCACTGACGTCCTGCACAGCGGTGTTTTCTGCTGCAGCCTCCGGCTCATTCGGTTCTGACTTCAGAGACTTGTCATAAAAGGGGCACATAGATTGCTTCCGGACTGGGCGTCATTGGAGAGAATCTCTGCCATGCAACAACGTGATTCACAGCACGATCACCACTCTCCGGAGCCTGGTATGACGCTCGAAACGATCATCTCTGTCGGCGTGCTCGGCTGGATGGCCATCGGCATGGTCCTCATGGGCCTTGGCATCTGGTAGGCACGAGATCTGCTCCGCACCGCCGCCGGCACTCTACAAAAAGGAGAACCCACTATGCGCCCCTCCCCGACCCGTTTCGCGCTGCAATGCAGCGGCACGCTGATGGCAGTCTGCCTGTTGGCCGTGGGATGTTCCGGCGCACCAAAGGTCCATACCAGCCCGAGAGGATCCGTTCAACTCCAAGAGGTCGCGGACTGGTCGTATGAGGCCTCTCACCCGGCCGTCATCGATCAACTCACCCTTCTGAAGATCGTCAAGGGAATCGTGCAGGACGACCAGCATGCATCGAAGTTGCCCGCCGGTGGCACCAAGCCGATGAGAGTGTTCAGCGATGAGGATGCCGAGTTTCTCGCTCCCCTGCTAGCCCAAGGTTTGTCACAAGCGAAACCCGAGCAGATCGTCGGGTTCACGGTGTCTTCATCGGCAGGGTCAGGCGCCGGCCCCACGGCGGGCACTGTCTACGTACAGGGCGGTACCATTCATTTCGCAGTTGCAGGCCATTCCAAGAGCTTGGGATTCATGCCCGGAAGCGCAGCCCGCATCGAGAAGGCTCCGTCCTATGCCTCGGCAGGCGCCTCCGATGCGGTGTCGTTTGCGGTGGATTACCAAATGATGGCCAAAAGCCCGATGCCCCAACCTATAACGGCCGCTGCTGCGAAGCCTAAGCAAGACCTCACCGCCTCTCAGGGCCGCGTGATGCCCGTCAGTATGGCAAGCGCCGCGGCCTCCGGCGAAGACTCGGTGAAAACGCCGGAAGAGCTTCGGAAGATGAACGAGGCGAAGGATACGGAAATCCGGGTCCTGCGTAGAGAAATCGACTGGATGAAGCGGGAGCTCCGCGAACGAAGCGATGAAATCAAAGCCTTGAAAGCCAGCAAGGTGTCCAGCACGCCGGCAGCCAAGAAGAGGACCGCCGAAGCGCGTCCCAACCGCTGACCTAGCTGACGTCGATCAGTTCCGGCTGCAGGAGGACCACTTCGCGCGAAAGCGGCTGCCTGAAATTCATGCGGCAGTAGCAAGCATAGGTCACGTAGGTGTCCTGCAAGCAATACAGGGCCAATTCCTTCCCCATTCCCTGTTCCCACATGCCAGCCACCTGCTCTCCGCTTCCCGACTTCGTCTCGACTTGAAGCGCGCGCGCAAGCACGTCCAGCTTGATCCATCCACGGGTGTCCCAATTGCTCCACACCGCCATGGTGTCGTAGACCGGCTCCGTCCGAAACTTGGCCAGGGTGATATCCACGCTCGGTTTGACCTGGTGAATGATGGATCTCTTCTTAATGAAGGGAAGATCGAATCCGAGACCGTTATGCGTGATGAACAGGCTCGGGCGGTCCTGCCCCACCCTGATCCAGAACTGCCTCAGCAGCTCCCGCTCGTTCCCTCCGTACCAGGCGATGGCGCTCCGCGCTTCCATTTGATCACTGAATTCGAGCATCCCGATGCAGACAATGCGGCTGAACGTCCCATCGAAGGCGGACTTCGCATAAAGCTCGTCTTCGGCCTGGCGCTGTTCCTCGGCCAGCGCCGCCGAAAACAAGTCCGCCCGATCGTCCACGACCAAGGGTTCGACAAGCCCGGTCTTGCCGGCCAGCCGCGCCCACTCCTGCCTGGGAGCCTGAATGGTTTCAATGTCAAGAACGACCTTCATCTCTCAAATCCCCTGCTGCAGCGCTTCAATGATGACCCGATCGGCAGGCGGAAACCGATACTGGGACAGCTCTTCGGGCAAGACCCACCGGATTTCAACCGAATCGAGCGGAGTCTCGTGCCCTTCCTCGATGCGGCACCGGAAAAAGTGCAGCTCGACGGTCTTGTCGGTGTAATCGTGCCGAACCACCCGATAGGGCACCGGAACGTCCACCCGGATGCTGAGTTCCTCGAACAGCTCCCGGCGAAGGCACTCTTCGAGTGATTCGTCGACCTCGCGCTTGCCCCCAGGGAACTCCCAGTAGCCCGCCAAATGAACGCCCGGCTTCCGTCTGGCGATCAAGTAACGGCCGCCGCGCTCGATGAGTCCGGCGGCTACCTCGATGACGTTCATCCTGGGCTCCCGTTGCCTCGTCCGTCGTACGGGTACGTCTTACAAAAGGATTTCATCGGGCACAGTAGGCAATAGGGATCCCGCGCCGTGCACACCGTTGCGCCAAAATCCATGATGGCCTGGTTGAAGTCGTATCCCTTCCCCCTTGGGATGAGCGCTTCGGACAGGTTCCACAACCCGGATTTCTGTGCTTTTGGATCGCCCTTTGCAATAAAGACACGATGGAGCACCCGGATCACGTTCGTATCCAGAATGGGAGCATCTTGGTTGAAAGCGAAGGACCGGATGGCCCCCGCGGTATAGCGGCCGATGCCCTTGAACGACAGAAGCTCGTCCGCATCGCTCGGCAACTGGCCGCCATACCGGGCCACCGTCTCGCGGGCGATGCTGTGAAGCCGTTCAGGACGAATGTTATACCCGAGCGGGTACCACGTCTTCTTCACGTCTGCGACCGGTGCCTGCGCCAGGTGCGAGAAGCTGGGGTACCGCTCCAAGAATTCATGATATTTCGGGATCACGCGCTCCACTTGGGTCTGCTGCAGCATGACCTCCGAAACGAGAATGCGGTACGGATCAGAGGTTTTCCGCCAGGGGAGGTCTCGTCCATGCTCCCGATACCACTTCAAGAGCCGCCGTTGAAACATCCGCTTCACCGCCGGGTCGAGGAGAACCTGTGTGGCCGTGCGTTTGGGAGGCGCCGAAGGGCGAGTCCGCTTCTGTCGGGGCATACGATCCGGTCCCTAGCCGGCGGGCATTGTAGGAGCGGCGACCGGCAAAATCAAACCGACGATGAGGCTCGGCCGGCGGCCGCCGCCGGGAACGGCCTTTTGATTGACAAGACTATGCTTGCCGACTAGCCTGCTTCAGGTGCCGTTTGCAGCCGTCCTGGTGAGGGCTTCCATGGTCGTTCGTAAACATCCCCGCTTTCCGGTTTCAATGGCCGGTACGCTGGTGCAGCAAGACCGTCTCCGGTATCCGGGCGCGCTCCGTGATCTCTCCGTTAAAGGGTGCCGTGTAGAGAGCATGATTCGCCCCTTTACCGGAATGCAGCTCGAGGTCCGCTTGGAGTTTCCCGGTGAAGCGACGCCCGTGACCGTATCCAAGGCCGCCGTGCGATGGACCGGCTCGAGCGGAATCGGAATCGAATTCCTCACCATCGATCCGGCGGAGCAGGAACGGCTGAATCGGCTGATACGGAAGATTTCGGGCCAGACGGGACACGCCTGACGGGAATCGTCACGCAGGTTCTTCTCTTCTTCCCCAACCTCAAATCTCAATATCGGTCGGGCAAGCTGGCCACATGCAGGCTGGGCTGGCCGCGGCGCACGTCGTCTACGTAACGGGTCAGCGCTTCCTTCACCACGGGAAACGCGATCTCGTCCCACGGGATGTCGGAGAGGTCGAACAGTCTGACTTCAAGGCTTTCCGATCCCGCCTTGTATCGGTCCGAGATCATCCGTCCCCGAAACACGAGGTACACCTGGCCGATATGGGGCAGGCTCAAGACGGCGTGCAGGGACGTGATCGTCACGTCCGCCTCCGCCTCCTCCCGCGTCTCACGCATGGCGGCTGCCTCGGTGCTTTCGCCGATCTCCATGAACCCGGCGGGGAACGTCCATAGGCCAAGCCGCGGTTCGATCGCACGCCGGCAGAGCAAAATTTGATGTCCCCATTCCGGGATGCAGCCGGCAACGATCTTCGGATTATGGTAATGAATGTGTTCGCAGCGGTCGCAGACATGGCGCGGAAGATTGTCGCCGGCTGGAATCTTCTGGGTGACGGAGGAGCCGCAGAGGCTGCAAAACTTCATGGACGTCCGCGAGCGGTATGGCGATGAGGATGATTAGCACAAACTATCGTTGTTTTGCACCTTGCCCCCGCGGATTGGAGCCGGCGCTCCAGGAAGAGTTGCAGGCGCTCGATGTCCAGGTGCTGAACCGGACCGAGGGAGGCCTCTCCTTTTCCGGATCAATGGCGGACGTCTACCGCGCCAATCTTGAAAGCCGCCTTGCCAGCCGGATTTTGGTGCACCTTGTCACGGCGCCGTATCGCTCCGAAACGGACGTCTACAAGGCGGCTTACGACGTGGCCTGGTCCCAACTCCTTCCCGCGGCGGGCACCATCAAAGTCAAGGTCAGCGCCCGTCAGTGCGGGCTTCCCAGTCTGGACTTCCTGACGTTGCGTATCAAGGACGCTGTGTGTGACCGGTTCGTGAAGGAGACCGGCAGACGCCCGAGCGTCGATACCCGACGGCCCGACTTCCGCATCGACGCGTTCCTGGACACGACTCATGTCAGCCTGTATCTGGATACGACCGGTGAACCGCTGTTCAAGAGGGGATTCCGTCAGTCTTCCGTGGATGCCCCCCTCCGGGAAAATCTTGCAGCCGGACTGCTGCACTTGGCCGGCTGGACCGGGGATGTCCCGCTGATCGATCCACTGTGCGGCAGCGGTACGATTGCCATCGAGGCGGCACTCCGCGCGCGGCATATCGCTCCCGGCCTTGGTCGCCGCTTTGCCTTCGAAAAGCTTCACGGATTTGACCGGACCCTCTGGGACACCATTCGCCAAGAGTCGCTCCGAAAGCAGCTTGCACAGTCCCCCGCCCCTATTATGGCGTCGGATCTGGATGCTCGGGCCATCGCCGCCGCGCGAAGGAACGCCAGGCAGGCCGGTGTGGAGGCGGACATCAAGCTGAGCCTGCAAGACCTGTTTTCTGTCGTTCCTCCCCCGGGGAGAAGCGGACTCATCATGATGAACCCGCCCTACGGCGTGCGGCTCGGAAGTATGGGCGACTTGGACACCTTCTATCGCCGGCTGGGGCAATGGATGAAGCAGCGTTGCGCGGACTGGACCGTCTGCCTTTTGACGGCCGACCTCACCGCGCCCAAACGGATCGGCTTGAATCCCGCCAAGCGCACCCCGCTGTTCAACGGTGGCCTCGAATGCCGGCTGTACGCATTTCCCATCGTGCGAGGGGGCATGCGCCGGCGGAAGCGGGTTCAGGATGCCTCATCTCGGCCCGCTGAAGGTCCACCCCCTGCCCAGGCTTGACTTACCCACCACCGGCCCTATCTGAGCTTAGACCGTCACCAACACGAGCGGTGTATTGAAAACTTCGCACAGAAGGGATTGCCCTCATGGACAATGAAGCGAGAGTCCTGACGCTTCCTATATTACCGATAAAGCGCACGGTTCTCTTTCCGGGCGTGATGATGCCGTTGACCATCGGCCGGGCTCGTTCCATGGCCGCGGTCAACGCCGCCATGCGAACCGAGGAAAAGATGATCGTGGTCGTCGCCCAGCGAAACCCTCAAACGGAGGAACCCAGCCTGTCCGATCTCTATACGATTGGAACCAAGGCCATTATCAAGCAGCTCGGGCAGGGATCCGAAGGCTTGATCCATGCTCTGACGCAGGGCCTGGAACGGGTCGCCATTATCAAGGAAGAGCAAACCTCCCCGTACCAGACCGCCCGCGTCCGCATCCTGGATCGGCCCAGCGATACGGGCACCGAAGTGCAGGCGCTGCACAGGGCGATCCAGGAACTTGCGGTGGATCTCCCCCGCCTCATCCAGGCGCCCGGCATTCAGGAGGCCACTGAGGCCTTCAGCAACGAAACGGACCCGGTCTCGTTGGCCTACCGAGTGGCGTCGCTCGTCAATCTGACGGTGGCCGAGGAACAAAAGCTGCTGGAATGCTCCTCAACGGTAGACCTGCTGCGCGGTCTCTACGCAGCGCTGGCGAAGGAAATTCAAATCCTGCAACTGCGGGACAAGATTGCGAGCGATACCCAGGCCAAGATCGGAAAAAGCCAGCGAGAATATATCCTGCGCGAGCAGTTAAAGGCGATTCAACAGGAGTTGGGCGAGGGGGACGGCGAGGAAAACGAAATCGCGCACCTCAAGAAGCAGATCGAAGAAGCCGACCTGCCCGAGCACGTCCGCAAGGAAGTCGAGCGCGAGGTGGCCCGGCTTGGAAAAGTGCCGCCATCGTCCCCTGATCATCAGGTACTGAGGACGTATCTGGAGCTGCTGCTTGAACTGCCGTGGAAAAAAGCATCGGAAGAGCACCTCAACCTCGCGCATGTGCGTCAAGTTCTCGACGAGGACCACTACGGCATCAAAGAGGTCAAGGAACGGATCGTGGAGCACCTTGCCGTCCTAAAGCTCAATCCGACGGCGAAAGCTCCCATCCTGTGCTTGGTCGGCCCTCCGGGTGTCGGGAAGACGAGCTTAGGCCAGTCCATCGCCCGGGCGATGGGGCGGACCTTCGAGCGATTCAGCCTCGGTGGGGTGCATGACGAAGCGGAACTGCGGGGCCACCGGCGAACCTATGTCGGTGCGCTGCCTGGCCGTATCATCCAGGCTATCCGTCGGGCCGGGGTCAACAATCCCGTGCTGATGCTGGATGAGGTGGACAAGATGGGGCGCGACTTCCGCGGCGATCCGGCGGCGGCGCTCCTGGAAATCTTGGATCCCGCGCAGAACCATACGTTCCGGGATCATTATCTGGATCTCCCCTTCGATCTTTCGAAGGTGTTTTTCATCACAACGGCCAATACGCTGGATACGATCAGTCAGCCGTTGCTCGACCGGATGGAAGTCATCCGGGTCCAGGGATACAGCGAACGGGAGAAGGCAGAGATTGCGAAGCGCTACCTCTGGCCGAGGCGGATCAAGGAGGCCGGTTTGGATGCCTCGCAGGCCCTGTTGCCCGACGACGTGCTCGACCTGGTCATCAGTCGGTACACCAGGGAAGCCGGCGTGCGGCAACTGGAGCAAATGCTCGGGCGCCTCACGAGAAAGGTGGCGCTGACATTCGCCGATTTACCCGAGGGGGAGGAACGGGCTCCCGTAGTCATCACCCCCGAGATGTTGACGGAGTGGCTGGGGGCTGAACGGTTCATGCCCGAGGAGGCCCGGAAGGAACTGCCACCGGGGGTGGCAACCGGGCTGGCTTGGACACCAACCGGCGGCGACGTGCTCTACGTGGAGACGACGCTCCTGCCGGGAGGTCACGACTTGACCCTCACCGGCCAATTGGGCGACGTGATGCAGGAGTCGGCACGAGCCGCCCGCAGCTATCTGTGGTCGCACGCCGAAAGCATGGGGCTCGACATCTCTCGCTTCAAACGGAATGGGGTGCACATACACGTGCCCTCCGGCGCCATCCCGAAGGACGGCCCCTCGGCAGGCATCACCATGGCGACGGCGCTGGCGTCGGCCTACACCGGCAAGGCGGTCCGAAGCGACACCGCCATGACGGGGGAAATCAGCTTGAGCGGACTCGTGCTGCCCGTGGGCGGCATCAAAGAGAAGGTACTGGCAGCCCACCGCGCCGGCATCCGGAGGATTATCCTGCCGCGGGCCAACGAGAAGGATTTGAAGGAGGTTCCCGCAGAGGTGCGGGAGGCTCTCACCTTCATCCCGGTCGAGCGGATCGAGGACGTGCTTCCGGCGGCATTCAACACGGAGGCAGAGGGGGATCGCCCGGAGCCTTTGGTCGCCGCGACCCAGCACTGACACCCGACGGCCCGGACAGAACGTCCGGGCCGCCCTCCCCGCCTTGCCGGCCCCTGCCGGCCTATGTAAGGATATCCGCGGCTCGGTTAGCGGGCTTGGCGCCTTCACCCGCGAGGAACACCATGGCACCGAACGTTCAGATCGGACCGATTACAAAAATTACGAAGACTGACGAAGAATGGAAGAAACTCCTGCCGGCCGCGGCCTATCGGGTGTTGAGGCATGAGGATACGGAACGCGCCTTCACCAGCCCCCTGCATGACAATCATCAGCCGGGAATCTATCAATGCGCGGGCTGCGACTTGCCCTTGTTCTCGTCCGAGCACAAATTCGACAGTGGCACCGGCTGGCCGAGTTTCTGGCAGCCGATCGATCCCCGGGTTGTTGAAACCCGAACGGACTCCCGCTTTTTCATGACGCGCATCGAGGTCCATTGCGCGCGCTGCGGGGGACACCAAGGGCATGTGTTTAACGACGGTCCCAAACCGACCGGATTGCGCTATTGCATTAACGGCGTCGCGTTGAAATTCATCCCTGCCTAACTCAATTTGCACTGAGCATCGCGGCACATCGGCGTTGGCGCAGCTGACGTCCGGGGCGACCCCCAGGATCCACTAGGCGATCGGCAACCTGCGCCAACCAGCTTTAACGAGCATCCCAAGATTCCATACAGCTAGGACAACATGGGTTTCTGTTCGCTGCTGGGCGTTGCTGTGCTTTCGCGGCCGCCCGCCTCACGCCCTGCTAGACTTCACGCATTGCCAGGGCGGAGGCACCTATGATTTCAGCCATCCACACCGCGCTGTCGGCGCTCACCGCCTATGCCAAACAATTGGAGGCGAGCGCGCACAATACGGCGAATGCCAACACGGACGGATTCAAAAAGTCGGATGTCCATCTCGTCGAAGCCGGTACCGGAGGAGTCCTGCCGGTGGTGCAGAAGGACGACTCGGCGGGGCCGGCAGTCCTCCGGGATACTAGCCAAGGACCGGCCCAGGTCGAGCTGTCAAACACGGATCTCGGAGAGGAGATCGCGTCTCAGATCGTCGCACAGCGAGGCTTTGAAGCCAACTTACGCACCCTGAAGACCGCTGACGACATGCTCGGCACTATCCTGGATACCCGGAAATAGCTGACCGTAGCTTTGCTCCAGAGGGCTGTGCTATGTCCCAGACATGGCCGGCCCTCGCGTCCTCTTGTTGATCCCGCCTCTCACACAGCTCAACACACCCTACCCTTCCGTCGCCTACTTGACGGGATTTCTTCGCGCTCAGGGAGTTTCGTGCGAGCAGGCGGATCTCGGGATTGAGATGGTCCTGCGCTTGTTCAGCAGAGACGGATTGCAGGCGCTCTTCGAAGCGGTCCGAGCACGCGCCCCGGTGCCCCGTGAGGCGTGCGGCATGCTTGCCAACGAGCAGCGATATCTCGAGACCGTCGATCGGGTTGTCGCGTTCCTCCAAGGAGGTAATCCCGCTTTCGCCACCGAGATCCTCCGGCGCAATACGCTTCCCAAAGGACCGCGCTTCAAAGGGCGCGGGCGATTCCGCCCTTCGGTCGCGGTCGAGGATCGCGCCAGGCAATGGGCGACCTTTTATTTGGAGGATTTGGCCGACCTCACCCAGGCCGTCGTGTCGCCGTATTTTGCCCTTAGCCGCTACGGCGAACATCTCGCACGGTCCGCCTCCTCGTTCGACCCGCTGGCGAAGGCCTTGGCCGAGCCCCTGTCGATCACCGATCGCTTCATGCTGGACGCCTTGAACGCGCACCTTGCACGCGTCCACCCCGACCTGGTCGGCCTCTCTGTGCCCTTCCCCGGAAACCTGTTTGGCGCATTCCGCATCGCGCAGGAACTCAAGAAGCAATGGCCCGGCATCGCTGTCGCGCTCGGGGGCGGGTACGTGAACACCGAACTGCGCAGAGTAGCGGATCCCCGCGTGTTCGATTATGTCGACTTCATCACCTTGGACGACGGCGAAGCACCGCTGCTGGCTCTCGTCGAGCGCGTGGCCGGCGGACGCTCCCTGGCTTCATTGCGGCGCACGTTTTGCCGCATCGACGGCAGGGTTCGATTCATCGACGGCGCCGGAGAGAAGCGTGTCGTCGCCCCCGCGGCTTGCCCGACTTATCGTGGTTTGCACCTAACTCGATATCTCACCATCCTCGACACCACCAATCCAATGCATCGTCTTTGGAGTGAAGGCCATTGGAATAAACTGACGGTGGCGCACGGCTGTTACTGGAAGCAGTGCACGTTCTGCGACGTAGGCTTGGATTACATCGCGCGCTATGAGCCCACACCGACCGACCGGCTGGTCGGGCACATCGAACAGTTGATCCGCGAAACCGGGCGCAACGGATTTCACTTCGTGGATGAAGCCGCTCCGCCCGCCGGGCTCAAGGCCATGGCCCTGGCGCTGCTGGAGCGCGACATCGCAATTCGGTGGTGGGGAAACATCCGCTTTGAAGAGGCATTCTCGGCGGATCTCTGCCGCCTCTTGGCCGCGTCCGGCTGCATCGCCGTCAGCGCCGGGCTGGAAACCGCTTCGGATCGCCTGCTCGAAAAGATGAAGAAAGGCATCAGCCTGGATCAAACCGCCTGGGTCACGGCGTCCTTCCGCCGGGCCGGCATCCTGGTTCACGCCTACCTGATGTACGGCTTTCCATCCGAAACGCTCCAGGAGACGGTCGACGCATTGGAACGGGTCCGCCGACTGTTCGCCGCCGATCTTTTGCAATCCGCCTTTTGGCATCGCTTTACCGCCACGGCCCACAGTCCCATCGGACTCGATCCCTCACGGCACGGCATACGCATCATTGGGCCTCGCTTCCAGGGCTTCGCGGAAAACGATCTGGAGCACCGCGACGACGCGGGAAGCACCCCGGATTGGATCGGCGCGGGCCTTCGGCGCTCGATGTGGAATTTTATCGAGGGTCGAGGGTTGACAATGGATGTCCGGGAATGGTTCGACGAGCCCCTTCCAAAACCTCGAGTCCCGGCCGGATGGCTGCACCACGTCCTCCGCCGACAAGCGAGGGTTCAGGACGACCCCGCCGCCGAGCGGCGCCTGGTGTGGCTGGGAACGTCTCCCGTCTACCAGAAAGGATCTAAAGCAGGTCGGCAGGCGCGGCTCAGCATCTTCACGTCCGACCTTCCGCGGCCGGTAGCGGTCCGCGGTGAAGCGGCGACCTGGCTTGCCGAAGTCTTAGACGCGTCGCGGCCGACCAAGGACAGAGCCGGCGTGTATCCGCGCTTTCAGGATACCATCGTGGCCTTCCCGGGAGGCCGCCGAGCTTTTGATTCGTTCGTCAGGGGTAGGGTCTGGCAGGAGGTCCGTCGAGCGGGGCTGCTGCTTGTCTGAACAGCGAGCGGGAGCCGACCGTGGCTCCCGCCCGTCGTCCAGACTACTTATTCGGCTGCGGGGTGTACCGAAGGTAGGGCTTCACGGTCTTGAAGCCTTTGGGGAAAAGGCTCTTCGCTTCGTCGTCGTTGACCGCCGGCGTAATGATGCAGTCTTCTCCGTCCTTCCAGTTGGCCGGTGTCGCCACTTTATACTTCGAGGTCAGCTGCAGCGAGTCCACCACCCGCAGCAGTTCGTCGAAGTTGCGCCCGCAGGAAGCGGGATAGGTCAAAGTCAGCTTGATCTTCTTGTCGGGTCCGATCACGAACACCGAGCGCACGGTCATATTGTCGATGGCGTTCGGGTGAATCATGTCGTACAGGTTCGCCACCTTCCGGTCCGGATCCGCGATGATCGGGTAGTTCATGGTCGTCTTCTGGGTCTCGTTGATGTCCTTGATCCACCCCTTGTGCGAATCCAGCGGATCCACGCTGATGGCAATGACTTTGACTCCCCGCTTCTGAAATTCCGGGGTAATCTTGGCGACGGTCCCCAGTTCGGTCGTGCACACCGGCGTGTAATCCTTCGGATGCGAAAACAAGATGCCCCAGCTGTTGCCGAGCCACTCGTGGAAATTGATGGTGCCCTCGGTCGTCTCGGCGGTGAAATTCGGCGCTTCATCTCCCAACCGCAATGCCATGGCGTCCTCCGTTCTTATCAGGTGAAAAAGGAACGAATAAACAAAGATGCGTGGGGTACGATACTGTGTGAGCCGGAGCCAGTGCAAGAGGGAGTCTCAAGATTCAGCGGGCATCGGCCGAAAACATACAGGGCCCCTCGGAGAGACGTGTGATGGCCACAGAACAGGTTCCAAAGCTCCGCATCTCGAACGATCCCATGTATCTGCTCTTGCGCGAGGGGTGTATCAAGGAATTCAACGCCAAGAAAGCAGCGGGAGATACGTGCGACGTGAGGGCCTGCGACTTGCGCGGCCTCGATCTGCGCGGGTGGGATGCCGAAGGGCTTGATCTCAGCGACTGCTACTTCCGGCAAAGCGACTTGCGCGGCGTCGACTTCAGCAAGGCCGTGCTGAAGGGCGCCAGCATTAATGCCTGTAAGATTTCCGGCGTCCTCTTTCCACCGGAATTGACCGCGTCGGAGATCGAACTCTCGTTGCTGCATGGGACGAGGATGCGGTACGGCAGGCCCGGATAACGGGGGCTTTGCGAAACCGGATCCGCCTGCGACACTCGCCGCATCACATCCCGTGGTGCGCCCGGCTGGAATCGAACCAGCGACCCTCAGCTTAGAAGGCTGATGCTCTATCCAACTGAGCTACGGGCGCACATCGTGATTTCACGGGCCATTGCGCTGCCTACAAGCATGACCAGAGGATGATTTCTGCCATGATCTGACCCACCCGGTCAACTCGCACCATGTTCTCGCAACACAGCAGCGGGCCGACCGGCTCTCTCGCAGCAAGCTTGACCCCCTCCACGGTCGTGAAGCGCAAAGATTTCGGCCTGAAATTTCCGCTCGGATGACGTGTCCTGGTTATGGTATGGTCTCGCCGGGCAAGCATGGGATCTGCGCGATGGAGAAAAAGGGGAAAAAGCCATATTCACCGCCGCAAGTCTTCCGGATCGAACTGAATCCGGAGCAAGCTATTTTGAGCGCCTGCAGTGTGATGACCGTGAGCGCAGCGACCGGCGGTTCCGCCTCGTGCCGGACCCAGGGCGGAGGATGCAAGCGCCACCACACCCCGAGCGGTGACTCAGGACCACGCCCCTCCTAGACTGGCACCGCGCTGAACCGGCACAGCGGCCGCTGCAGAGCCCCGGTTCATACCCAGCGGGCAGGCGCTCCGCCGAACCCTCCTTACGCACGCCGGGCTCTTCATACCCGATCGAGCACTGGCGTTTGTGGAACGAAAGAACGCTGGGGCGCTGCGAGGACCCGCCGAACGGACGCGGCGCCAAGCCGCATCCGTTCTTCTCGACATGGATCGGATTGTCGGATGGTCGGGGCGAGAGGATTTGAACCTCCGACATCCTGCTCCCAAAGCAGGCGCGCTACCAGGCTGCGCTACGCCCCGGCACGGTAGTTCGATCTCCTTATACCGCAACCGGTAGGGGGAGTCCAGGCGATCACGGCTTTGCCCTTTGCACGGCGCCTAGGACATCGAGCAAACCGGCGCGAAGCATTGTTCAAGTCAACCGTCACGACGACAGCTTGTCTGACCTCGGACAGGCTGTCCGATCCCTGCCCGGACGACATCACACCCGCCTTCCTGCAATCGCAGCGGTTTAAGCACAGTTGGACCCTCTCCAATGATGTGACTGCACCGGTCCATCCCTTGCAGAACCTGAGCACAACGCTTTTAGGCGGCGATGAGCCATGGAAGGTGAAAAAAAACAAGTCCGCGACGCGGACGACGTGATCCGCGAGTACTACGAGCAGCACCCCGAAGCCGCCTTTCGTGCGGACGCGACCGAGCCGGTGTCGACGATCCGCGACCAGGGGGCGACTCAAGAGCAATTAGGGGAATTATCCGGGGGTGATCCCGACGCAGTTGACCATGGAGGAGTGGGAGCCGAGACACCGACCGGATCCAATCCCACGCCGGATCAGGATATCGTCGACGAAATCGGCAAGGCGGTAGGGATCGAGTACCAGGACAACGAACCGCTCAAATTTGGAGACAAGATGGCCGGGCGCGACGCTGATCGGTGGGAGCTCGATCCTGCGTCGTCCGAAGACTACGACCAGCGGTCCAGCGCTCCGGCGGAGCCGGCGAGTGAAGCCCCGCCCACGGGTGCCGCGCCAAAGCCCAAGCCCCGCAAGACAAGGTCGCGCGCATCTTCACCGTCCGGACACAGCCGGCGGCGAAAGCCGCGTGCGCAATGACAACCATGATTCAGGTCGTTCATGCCTTTCTCACCAGGTGACGAAGAACAACGCGTCACACCAGATCGTCATGCCCCTTGGTTGAGCGGTAGACGGCACGAGGAACCGCGTCGACCGAGGATCGAATCGTCGGTCACGGGAGGCGCCATTTCCCTGCACCAGGTGCCGACGCCGTGCCCAAAGCTCCGAGCCCAAACCTCTTATTATTAAAGGCCTTGAAACCGTGGGAAGGTCCGCTGGGGTCAGACGTCTGGGCGAAGAACTCCGCAGCATCGCCACATTGCGGGCGTTGCAGCTTGGCGACCTGCTTTGCGCCGTGCCCGCCTGGCGCGCGCTTCGACTAGCCTACCCTCGCGCCCACATCGTCCTGATCGGATTGCCCTGGGCCCGGGAGTTCGTTTCCCGGTTTCACCGTTACCTCGACGAGTTTGTGGAGCTTCCAGGTTACCCGGGTCTGCCCGAGCGACAGCCCGACATCGCGTCGCTGCCCGCCTTCTTTGAGCGCCTGCAGGCGCGCCGATTCGACTGCCTGCTTCAGATGCAGGGCAGCGGCCATTACGCCAATGAAATCGTCTCCTTAGGCGGTGCGAGTCAAATGGCGGGGTTCTATCGTCCGCCTGATTACTGCCCGGACCCAAACCTGTTCATGCCGTACCCCGAAGGCATCGCGGAAGTCAGAAGGCACCTTGCGCTGATGGAATTTCTTGGTGTCCCGACAGCCGGAGAGGCGCTGGAATTTCCACTGACTAAACAGGATGAGACAGAGTGGCACGGGTTTCCTGAGTCGGCGCTGTTGGTCAACACCTCGTATGTCTGCATCCATCCGGGAGGGCGGCGGCCACAGAACCGATGGTCGCCCGAGCAGTTCGGGCGCGTGGCAGATCGGCTCGCCGCGGAGGGCGTCACAGTCGTGTTGACGGGTACGGGCTCCGAACAGGCGTTGGGCGAGGCAGTCGAGCGATCGATGCAGAGCCATCCCGTCAATCTCATTGGACGGACCACGCTCGGCTCGCTCGGCATGTTGGTCAAACATGCCAGGATGGTGGTGTCCAACGATACCGGTATCTCCCATGTAACCGCCGCCTTGGAGGTCCCCAGCGTCATCATCTGTATCAACTCCGATCCCGGGCGATGGAGCCCGTTGAATCGGCGGCTTCACCGGGTGCTCGTCGGCCATGACACGACTGCGGCCAGCGTCATCGCGGAGATCGAGCCCTGCCTTCGTCGACAAACACATGCTGATCCGCAACGGACGCGGAAAGCGAGCGCCCTGGCACGCAGGGGGGACCGTCGCACACGTCGTCTGAGGGTGCTGACATGGCATGTCCACGGGAACTACCTCTACTACCTCAGTCAGACGCCCCATGAGTTTTTGGTCCCGGTGGGTCGGCCGAGTCCGGGGTATGCCGGCTGTCCTCCGGGTTTCCCCTGGCCCGCCAACATTCAAGAAGTGGCCGTCAGCGAGTTGCCCGGAACCGACTTCGACTGCATCCTGTTCCAATCCGCGACCGCGTACATGGCCGATCAGTACGAGTTGCTCACTCCCGAACAACGCGCCTTGCCGAAAATCTATCTCGAACACGATCCTCCGCAGGAGCACCCCACCGATACGTTTCATCCCGTCGATGATCCCGACATGCTGTTGATTCACGTCACACACTTCAACCGGTTGATGTGGAACAGCCGACGCACGCCGACGCGCGTCATCGAACATGGGGTACTCGTTCCCCCGCATCTGACGTATTCGGGTGAATGGGAAAAGGGATTGGTCGTCGTCAACCACTTGGAGCGCAGGGGGCGGAGGCTGGGGGCAGACATTTTCGAGCAGATTCGACACCGCCTGCCATTAGACCTGGCCGGCATGGACTCGGCCGGCGCAGGAGGATTGGGCGATGTGGGGCATGATCGGCTGCCCGAACTGATGTGCCGGTATCGCTTCGTGTTTCATCCGATCCGTTACACCAGCTTGGGTCTCGCCTTGTGTGAAGCCATGTCGCTCGGTGTCCCACCGGTGGCCCTCGCGACGACCGAAGCGCCCACCGTCATCCAACACAACGTGTCCGGCTACCTGGACACGAGCGTGGACGGCCTCGTCCGCTGCATGGAGCGTCTGCTCACCGATCTGGATGAGGCCAGACGCCTAGGGGCCGGTGCCCGAGGGGTGGCCCGAACGCGCTTCGCCATCGACCGGTTCACCCGGGACTGGGACCAGACGCTGACGGAGTTCGTGCGGCACCGAACGAGCCGGGCGCAGGCATCGGTCACGTGGACGCCGGCGCACCAGACGGAGGCCTTCTCGTGAACCGGCACGTCGCCCTGATCAGCGAGCATGCGTCACCGCTCAGCGTGCTGGGCGGAGTCGATTGCGGGGGCCAGAATCTGTACGTCGGCCAAGTGGCGAAGGCTCTGGCGGAGCTGGGCTGCGAAGTGGACGTCTTCACGCGGCGGGACAGCGACGTGCTGCCGGAAACGGCCGACTGGGTGGAGGGGGTGCGCATCGTCCACGTCCCGGCCGGGCCGGCGCGCTTCGTGCGCAAAGAGGAGCTGCTGCCCTACATGCAGGACTTTACCGACTACGTCATGCGCTTCTGCAAGTGGCAGCGCCGGAGCTACGACATCCTGCACGCCAATTTCTGGATGTCGGGCTTGGTAGCCGCCGAGATGAAGCAGCGGCTCGGCATTCCGTTCGTCATCACCTTTCACGCGCTCGGGCGTGTTCGGCGGCAGCATCAGCGCCAGGCGGACGAGTTCCCGGACGCCCGCTTTGCCGTCGAAGATCGCATCATCGCGGAGGCCGATCACATCATCGCCGAGGCGCCTCAAGACGAAGAGGATCTGATTCGGCTGTACAACGCTGATCCGGGGAAAATCACCATCGTGCCGTGCGGGTTCGATCCGACCGAACTCTGGCCGATCAGTAAGCCGATCGCGCGGCTGTCGCTGGGCCTCCGTCCGGAAGAACGGGTCATCCTCCATGTCGGCCGCATCGTGCCCCGTAAAGGGATCGATACGGTCATCCAAGGCTTTGCCGGCCTTGTCCACCGTCACCGTACGCCGGCCCGGTTGTTGATCGTGGGGGGCGAATCCGACGACCCCGATCCGGCCGCCACGCCTGAGATCGGCCGGTTGCGGCAGGTCGCCGTCCAGGAAGGAGTCGAAGACTCCATCACGTTCGTGGGGCGCCGAGGTCGTGATCGACTGAAGTACTACTACAGTGGAGCCGACATCTTTGTCACCACGCCGTGGTACGAGCCGTTCGGGATTACGCCGCTGGAGGCCATGGCCTGTGGCACGCCGGTCATCGGCAGCAACGTAGGTGGAATCAAATTCACGGTCCGCGACAGCGAAACCGGATATCTGGTAGCGCCGAAGGATCCGGAGGCTCTGGCCGACAAGCTCGCGCATCTGTACAGCCATCCCAAATTGCTGACCGTGTTCGGCCGCCAAGCCGTCCAGCGAGTCAACGATCTCTTCACTTGGAACAAGGTGGCCACGCGCCTGGCGGCCCTCTACGAGCAAGTGCTGATGGCGCACCAGCCCGACGGAGCTGCTGGGCCGGATCATGCCAGTGTCCTGGACCGCCATTTCGATGCCGTGATCGATGCCCTGCAAGACAGCCGCCGCCACCTGAGAACGCCGCTGCTCGGAGCCGCCCGTCTCCTCGCGGAGTGTTTTGCCGCGGGAGGCAAGCTCCTGGCATGCGGGACCGGAGAGGCTTCGTCGGCCGCCGACTACCTGGCCGCCGCACTGCTTCGGATCGTGCCAGACGACGGGCGGCCTGGGCTTCCCGCTCTGTCGGTCAGTGCAAAGGCCACCGGAGCGGCAGGCCCCCCAGTGAGCGACGACACCGTGGTCAGGCACCTGCGCCTGTTCGGATCACCGGGGGACGTGCTCTGGGCAATCGACGTGGAAGAACACCCCGGTTCCCTGCTTCAGTGGCTGAGCGCCGCTCGAAAGCTGGGCCTCCGTTCCGTGGCCGTGGTCCGGCGAGGCGGCAACGATCTCTCGCAGAAAGCCGACGTAGTCCTGTCCGTGTCCAAGGAACCGGGCCTTTCCCTGGAAGAGCATCACGTATTCCTCACGCACGTATTGGCGGCGTTGGTGGAACGCCACGTCGAGAGCCAGACGGCGGCGCCAGGCCCCCTGCGCGGCATCGAGCGAATTTGGGAGTTGCCGCGCCGAACCAAACAGCGGCCGATCAGACGCGATCGAGTGGCCATATCCAAGAGCGGCCGGAAATGATCGTCCATGCACAAAAACCAGCTCGCTGAAGCGGTCGCGTTCGTCACCGGGGGGGCCCAGGGACTGGGAGAGGCCGTGTGCCGATCCCTCGGTGAAGCGGGAGCGCGTATCGTGGTGGCCGACCTGCAGGGTGACCGAGCCGCAGCGACGGCCGAGAAACTGCGGCACGAAGGCGTCGAGGCGCTGGCGGCTTCCTGTGACGTTGCCGATCCCCAAGCCGCTGAAGCCGCCGTCCGGCACGCGACGGATCACTACGGGCGCATCGATATTTTGGTCAACAACGCGGCCATCGACCGGACGGTGCCGATAGAGGAACTCGCCTCCGAACAATGGCAGCGCATCATCGCCACCAATCTCACGGGGCCCTTCCTGTTGGCGAAGTTGGTGCTGCCGTCGATGAAGCGGCGCCGGTCGGGCCACATCGTCAACATCGTTTCCACCGCGTCGAAGCGGGCTTGGGCCAACGCGTCCGCCTATCATGCCAGCAAGTGGGGGCTCCTCGGGTTCAGCCATGCCTTGCACGTCGAGGCGCGCCCACACCAGGTCAAGGTGCTGGCCGTGGTCAGCGGAGGCATGAGAACGCCGTTTCTCTTGGATCGGTTTCCGGAGCTTGACCCGGGGCTCTTGCAAGACCCGCGGAACGTCGCAGACACCATCCGCTGTTTGCTGCAGTTGCCGCCGGAGAGCGTCGTGCCGGAAGTGATGGTCCTCCCAATGCGGGAGACCAGTTGGCCGTGACGCGCATGTTCCACGCGCGCTGCCGGCAGCCTGAGCGACCACCTCGAGGGAGGAAATCATGCCGCAGAAAAACGACAAGCGGCCGGCCGTCTTTTTGGACAAAGACGGAACGTTGATTGAAAACCTTCCTGTTGTCCGTGACACGGTCACGATTCATGTGCTGCCCGGAGTCTTGGAAGGCCTGCGCCTCCTGCACCGGGCCGGGTTTCTCTTGGCGGTCGTGACGAATCAAGGCGGCGTGGCTCGGGGTCTGTTCACCGAGGACCACGTCAAGCACATGGAAGGCGGATTGCGCATCGTCTTCGCCACGTTTGACGTTCCGCTCGCCGGCTTCTACTACTGCCCGCATGATCCGGAGGGAACCGTACCCGACTATGCCGTCCAGTGCCTCTGCCGCAAACCCAAGCCTGGCCTGCTGCTCAGAGCCGCGTCCGATTTGAGCATCGATCTGGAGCGGTCCTGGATGGTGGGGGACATCCTCCACGACGTCGAAGCGGGCCGATGGGCAGGCTGCCGCACGATCCTGCTCGACAACGGCAATGAGACGGAATGGGACATGAACGAGCACCGCTGGCCCGACTATATCGCCGACGGAGTGCTTGCCGCCTCCCGCCTCATCGTCGAGTGTTCGTCCTCAGCCTCCTTCCGCATGTCGGCACCGCAGGAGGAGCAGGATGAGTGAACCGGTCACAGGCAGCCGCACGAACTGCGAATGGTCGCGTGCGGAACGGCTCCTGTGCGTGCGCCTCGATACGCTCGGCGACGTGGTGATGACGGGTCCGGCGATCCGTGCCTTGAGCGAGGCCTCGCACGGACGCCATATCACGTTGCTCACGTCACCCTCCGGCGCCGAGGCCGCGCGTTTGCTCCCCCAGGTCGACGAGGTGCTTGTCTATGAGGCGCCCTGGATGAAAGCCACGCCCGTTCGTACGAGCAGCGCGCCGGATGTCCGCTTTATCCACTCGCTGCGGAGCCGGGGATTCGACGCGGCGGTGATCTTCACGGTGTACAGCCAAAACCCGCTCCCCGCCGCCCTCCTCTGCTACTATGCCGAGATTCCCCTCCGGCTGGCCCATTGCCGTGAAAACCCCTATCAACTGCTCACCCATTGGGTCAAAGAAACGGAGCCCGAGTCCGGTGTCCGGCACGAAGTGGAGCGGCAACTTGCGCTCATCGGCACCATCGGCGCGATATCCGAAGATCGGCGGCTCTCGTTGAGGGTGCCGCCGGAAGCCGCCCGCAGAGCCGAGGCGATCCTCGAACGCGTCGTGGACGACAGCCGGCCCTGGGTCGTCATCCATCCCGGCGCCACGGCCCCGTCGCGCCGGTATCCGGCTGAGGCGTTCGCCGCGGTGGCCCGCACGCTGGTCGACGAGGACGGCTGGCGAGTGGTGTTTACCGGAACGGCGTCGGAGCGCGACCTGATCGGGTTTATCCAAACTCTCATGGAGCGCCCGTCCCGCTCACTCGCTGGCGATCTGTCGCTCGCCGAATTGGCGGCGATCCTGGCCCGCGCGCCGTTACTCGTCTCCAACAACACGGGGGCGGTCCACGTCGCGGCGGCGGTCGGCACACCGGTGGTGGATCTGTATGCCCTGACGAATCCGCAGCATCAGCCCTGGATGGTGCCGCATCGAGTCCTGTTTCACGACGTCCCATGCAGGTTCTGTCACAAAAGCACCTGCCCCGAAGGCCATCACCACTGTTTGCGGCTCGTCACACCGCAGCAAGTCGTGGACGCCGCGCGGGCATTGTTCGAGGCGCATCCTCCGGCCGCTCCATCGAGGGAGAACCCTTGTGTATACCTTGGGCATTAACGCGGCGTTTCATGACTCCGCAGCTTGTCTCGTGAAGGACGGGGTCGTCCTGGCCGCTGCCGAGGAAGAACGGTTTACCCGTGTCAAGCACGCCAAGCGGCCCGTTCCCTTCAGTGCGTACGAACTGCCGTTTCACGCGATCGACTATTGCCTTCGGCACGCCGGCATCCAGTTGGAGGACGTGGACCACGTTGCCTATGGGTTCGATCCATTCATCCAACTGGCCGGGCGGCGCGATGCCACGGTGACGTTGCCACTGGAGCCGAGTGCCGTTGCCCCGGGAGACGGATGGGAGTCGCCGTGGGAGCCGCTCTTTCTCTCCTATATCGTCAACGCACCCCGGCATCTGGCGGATGGCGCTCCCCATCATCTTCGAGCCAGGTTGGGAGACGTACGCGCCGACGGTCCTTACCGCTGGCATTTCGTTCCGCATCATCTCGCGCATGCCGCAAGCGCGTTCCTTCCCTCGCCGTTTCCGCGTGCCGCCGTGCTGACACTGGACGGCCGCGGCGAGAAGGCGACGACCAGCTATTGGTCCGGAAGCGGCTCCCGCCTCACGCCGCTCGGCACCGTCGACATGCCGCACTCGCTCGGGCTGGTCTATGAATCGCTCACGGAGCACCTGGGTTTTCTTCATTCCTCCGACGAATACAAAGTCATGGCGCTGGCTTCGTACGGAAAACCCGTGTACCTCGACGAATTCCAGGACATGATCCGCTATGACGGAGAAGGCCGGTACCGGGTGCTGGCGGTGGATTGGACCGAGCGGTTCGGTCCCGCACGCTCACCCGGCTCCGCCATTGACCAGCGGCATTATGATTTGGCGCGCTCCCTTCAAGTCGTGCTGGAGTACACCGTGCTGCAGCTCGCCCAGTGGCTCTACGAGCAGACGCGCGAGCCCAGCCTGTGCCTGGCCGGCGGCGTGGCTCTCAACTGCGTGATGAACGCCCGCGTGCGGGACTTGAGTCCGTTTGCCGATATCTGGGTGCAGCCGGCCGCCGGCGATGCCGGGACGGCGTTGGGAGCGGCCATGTGGATTGACGCGTGCCAGCGCGGCTTTCCCGCCACCCGTCCCTACGCCATGGAAGACGTGCTGCTGGGACCGGCCTACGACGATCCGACCGTGGAGGCCGCGCTTCGTCGGTGGAAGCTGCCCTATCGACGCATGGCGAATGTCCCGGAGGAGACTGCTGCCCTGCTGGCGGAAGGGCAAATCGTGGGCTGGTTCCAGGACCGCATGGAATGGGGGCCTCGCGCGTTGGGAGCGCGCTCGATCTTGGCCTCGCCCCTGTCGCCCGATATGCAAGACCGGATGAACGACCTCAAAGACCGCGAAGACTTCAGACCGGTGGCGCCGGTGCTGCCCGAGGAGCGGGCGGCCGACTGGTTCGTGAAGGGCGGCCGCTCCCCGTTCATGCTGTTCGTCTACGATGTACTCCCCGAACAGGCGCATCGCATACCGGCGGTGCGGCACGTGGACGGCACGGCCCGGGTTCAGACGGTGACGCGAGACCGGCAGCCCCGTTACTACGATCTGCTGCATGCCTTCGAACGCCGCACGGGCGTCCCGGTCCTGATCAATACCTCGTTTAATACCTGTGGGGCACCGATCGTCTGCACCCCGCGCGATGCGGTGGAAGCGTTCTGGACGTCTCCACTCGACGCGCTGGTGATCGGGTCGTTTCTCCTGAGCAAGGAGCGATGATGACGGACCGCCCTATCCCGCAAGGGCACCGTGCCGAGAGCGGCTCCGCCTGTCTGGTATCCGTCGTCGTGCCGACCTATCAGCGCCCCTTGCTGCTGCGGCGCTGCATACAGGCCCTGCGCGAACAATCGCTTGATCCGACACGGTATGAAATCATCATTGTGGACGACGGCCACGATGAGGAGATCTTTAAAGAAGCATTGCGGAGCGCTGCCTGCCCTCCCCTCCGTTACCTCCGAACGCCTCGGCCGCGAAGCGGTCCAGCCGCGGCGCGCAACATCGGTTGGCGGGGGGCCAGCGGTGCCGTAATCGCATTCACCGACGACGACTGCGAACCGGCGGTTCACTGGCTCGAACGGGGCCTCGAGCCCTTTCGCCTCGCCGCTGTTGCCGGAGCGTGGGGCCGCATTATCGTGCCCCTGACAGCCGACCCGACGGACTACGAATTCACTACGGCCGGCCTTCAACATGCCCCCTGCGCAACGGCCAACTGTTTCTACCGCAAGCAGGCTCTTCAAGCGGTCGGCGGATTCGATCAGCGCTTTACCACCGCCTGGCGGGAGGATAGCGACGTTCAGTTCGCCTTGCTGGAACAGGGGGCGATGCTTGTGCCGGTCCCGGAGGCGGTGGTCGTGCATCCTGTCCGTCCCGCGCCGTGGGGCATCAGCGTTCGGCAGCAGCGGAACAACATGTTCAATGCGTTGCTGTTCAAGAAACATCCGTTCCTGTACCGGGAGTTCATACAAGCGTCGGCCCCTTGGCACTACTACGCGAACGCCATGGCGTTGACGGGAACTGCAGTGGGGTGGTCGCTTGAATCGCTCTGGCTGGTCGGCCCTTTGTTGACCCTCTGGGTCGTGGATGTCTGCCGATTCACCGTCCAGCGGCTACGGCATACGTCCCGCCGGACACGACACGTGGCCGAAATGCTGCTGACGTCCGCAGTGATCCCTCCCGTCGCCGTGTACTGGCGGATTCTGGGAGCGCTGCGATACCGCGTCCTGTTCCTCTGAAGCATGGATATGACGAACGCAGTCCACACAACCACCCATGCAGCCTCCCTCGCTTCGCGAAGATCGAACCGTCTCCACATCGGCTGCGGCTCCTGTGCGGAACCCGGTTGGATCAATGTCGATCGGTTGGAGGTGCCCGGCGTGAACGTTGCCTGCGATATCAGACAGGCCCTCCCCTTGCCGCCCGCGACCTGCGAGTATGCCGTCGCCATGCATGTCCTGCAGGACCTGGCCTACTGCGACATCATCCCGTGCCTCACGGAAGTGAGACGTGTACTGACGGACGGCGGCATCCTTCGGCTCGGCCTGCCCGATCTCGAGAAGGCGGTGCACGCGTACTTGCGCGGCGATGATCGGTACTTCTATGTGCCCGATGAAGACGCCGCTGACATCGGGGCCAAACTGGTGGCGCAAGTCACCTGGTATGGGTCCGTGCGGACGCCGATGACGTACGGCTTCGTGAAGGAGCAGCTGTTCCGCGCCGGTTTCCGTGCGGTTCGTCGGTGCGAGTGCCGTCAAACCTACGGTCCGTATCCGGAAATCGTATCGCTGGACAACCGCGTCAGAGAGAGCCTCTATGTCGAAGCTGTCCGCTAGGCCCCGGCATGCTGCCCGGCACCTTGCGCAACATCCTTATCCTGTCTCCGCATTGCGACGATGCGGTCTTCGCCTGCGGAGAGCTGATGGAGGCCCATCCCGGTACGGTCGTGGCGACCGTGTTCGCCGGGCATCCGCCCAGACACCTGCCCCTCACCGAGTGGGACCGTGCCGGCGGGTTTTCGTCCGGCGACGATGTCATGGCGGTGCGCCGCGAGGAGGACCGCGCAGCCGTGTCGTTGCTGGGGGCGGTTCCCTTGTGGCTGGACTTTCTCGATAGTCAGTACCGGCCGCCTCATGCGGAGGAGGATCTTTACATGGCCATGAACCGGCTGATCGAGGCCTGTCGGCCGAGCATCGTTATGGCGCCGCTGGGACTGTTCCACAGCGATCACCGGGCAGTTCATTTGGCTGCGCTCGGAGTGGCTCGTCAACAGGCCGCCCCGATCTTGTTCCTGTACGAAGACGTGAACTACCGGCTTATCCCTGGGCTGACCGCTCAGCGGCTGGAAGAGCTGCGTGCGGAAGGATGGGCGGTCGACGAGGCTTCGTTTCCGGCTCGCCGATCATCAGGGCGCAAGATGGCGGCCGTTCATGCCTACGTTTCTCAATTACAGGCCCTGGCCACCCAAGGCCGTCCTGGACACACGGACGCCTTCGCCTCCGAGCGCTATTGGCGTGTGCGATGACGCGCGCAAGTCGCATCCAGCCTTTAACCCTGCTTCCTTGGGACATGCCAGCATCCATCGAGACCCCGCATTTTCATTGCGCCGCGCCGTGCCGGTTGCAGCATCATCCGCGTGTCACCGCGGTGGTCTTGACGTATAACCGGAAGGCCGACGTCTTACGGACGCTGGACCACCTCACGACCTTGCCGGAACGTCCGCACGTCATCGTGGTGGATAATGGGTCGTCGGATTGGACCGCAGACAGCGTCACGGCCTCGTTTCCGCTCGTCGAGATCATCCGTCTGCCCTGGAATATCGGAGCGGCCGCGCGCAATGCCGGCATCGCACGCTCGACGACACCGTATGTCGCGCTGTGCGACGACGATACCTGGTGGGAGGCCGGATCCCTCTCGCTAGCCTGCGGCCTGCTGGACCACTGTCCGCGGCTGGCGGTCGTCAACGGAGCGGTTCTCGTCGGACAGAGACAGCAATTGGATCCGGCGAGCCGTGTGATGGCTGCAAGCCCCCTGCCCCGGCGGTCCGACTGTCCCGGCGTACCCATTCTAGGATTCCTCGCCGGAGCGTCGGTGATCCGCAGAACGGCCTTTGTTGAAGTCGGGGGATTCGAATCACGCTATTTCATCGGAGGAGAGGAAGACTTGGTGGCGCTGGACCTCGCCGCCCGCGGATGGACCCTTGCCTTCTTTCCCCACATCATCGTCCATCACTACCCGTCCGCCGAGCGCGAGAAGTCCCGACGGGGCCATCTCCTGTTGCGCAACGCCGTCTGGACGTCATGGTTAAGAAGGCCTCTGCCGAGTGCTGCACGGAGGACAATTTCCCTCCTCGCTCCTTCGGCCCAAGAACAGATCCAAAGAGGGATGCTGCAGGACATCGTCTGCGGGCTTCCATGGGTGCTCAAGCGCCGCCGAGTCGTCCCATCGGAGATCGAGCGATCGCTTGAGTTGTTGGAAGAGCATCGTTGAATCGAGTGCCCGACGTTGAACACCCTGTGTTGGGGCATGTTGGGCATGTTGTCCACATCCAGAACAACTCTTCCATAGCCGTCATCACACTCCGTGTCCGATGCTAGATCATGTTCGCCTGGCGGCATGACGGCAGGAGGTCCAGTCTTTGCAGCAGTATCGCCTCTTAGCGGGTACTTCGAGGCTGGACGATGATCCTCGCCATTGTGCTCAGCAGTTTGCTTCAAGGCTGGTTGTTGTTCTCGTCGCCGGCGTCAGACGCGGCGGCCGCCGACCCGCGCCCCAATCCGGGGCCGGGACCGACCGATCCGACGCCCAAACCGACCAATCCGCCTCCCAGTCCCCCTGATCCCAGTTCGCCGCCCGGGCCGATACCGCCACCGGCGTCGACGCCGCCTCCACCGGGGATGCCGCCTTCGTGAGCCAGCGTCACTAGGGAATCCGGCAGTGGCACCACCGTGAGGGGCATGATGGAGTGATCAGCAGATCCATCCATCTTTCGGGGATTGCATCACACCGGGTGGTGAGGGCTATCCGGCAGCGGGCGAAGGCGCCTGCCTCAGAAAGGAGGATGCCATGACACAGTTGAAAGCGGTTTGCCTGGGAATCATCCTCGCGGGAACGCCCTTGATGTCCATCGGCCTTCCGGCTTCGGCGCAGCAAGCCGAACAGGATCTCGAAGTTCAAGTGATCACCGGGACATTGACGAAGCTTGACTTGGAAGGGGGAAAAGGGCTGGTGACGACCGATCTGGGAAAGCCGATTTTTTTCGATGTTACGAAGCCGCATTTGTTTCAGAACCTCTCGGTCGGCACCCGAGTCACCGTGGAAATCGATGCTGAGGGACGGGCTAACAAAGCCATCGACGCGTCGGTCGCGGAATTCCTGCCGCCTCCTCCTGAAGACGTGGGCGGTATGCCGATCCAGCCGGTATCGGCTACGATCGGCATGGCGCGCTGATCAAGTGCTGTTGAACGCATCGCGATGACGGGATGCTCATGAAATGCGCCCGTCATTGACTTCACGCGGCGTATCCTCGCCATGACACCGCGCCTCGCGGAACCACATGTCCCGATCCCAAGATACAATGTCCGGACACGTCGCTCCGTGAGGATCACGGCGGAGGATGATGTGCCGCCCGGCGGAGTGATCGCCCACTCCACAGGACGGCCGGCATATCGGTCTGCCTCTTGCAGCCTTGCTCACAGACATTCGACGAAGGAGGACCGACATGACGCGCAAGAAACTTGTTCTGCTTTCAACCGTCCTCGCCGGCGCCGGGATAGGCATGGCATCTGCCGCACACGCGGCGCCCGAGTCCGCTCCCGCCGAAGTGACGCTGGCGTCAGGCGGTGCGAGCCAAGGCGGACAGCAAGGTTCCTCGGGCATGACCGAATCCGGCGGGCAACGCTCCCGGCCTGGCGGCACCTTGCCGGGCGGATCGACCGGCGGCGGCACAACAGGCGGTACGGGATCCATGGGTTCGAGCGGCACCGGAAGCGGCAACGCCCCGACCGCAGGCAGCGTTGGGTCCGGGTCCATGGGATCCGGCGGTCCGAGCGGCGGGACAGCGCCTGGTGGCTCGGGCGGCGGTACGCGCTCCTCCGGAAGCGGCGGCATGGCCGGCGGGCCGGGGATGGGCGGCGGGTCGGGAATGGGAGGCGGGTCGGGAATGGGAGGCGGTTCAGGATCCGGAGGCGGGCGCTGATCCACGCACCCAACAAGCAGCGTATCTATAAAAAAACAGAAAGACCGAACGACAGGAGCGAGACATTCATGCCGGACAAAGCAACCAAGCCCCCTCAGCATCAGGAGCGTCGGCCGGGAATCGAATCCGAAATGAAGCCCGCGCCGAAGGCGGCTGCAAGACCTTACCGGGGGAGCGGCAAGCTGAACGGCAAAGCGGCGCTCATCACCGGCGGCGACAGCGGCATCGGCCGGGCCGTCGCCCTCCTGTTCGCCAGGGAAGGAGCGGACATTGCCTTTGTCTATCTGAACGAACACAAGGACGCCCAGGAGACGAAGCGGATCGTGGAGCAGGAAGGGCGGCGCTGCGTGATGATGTCAGGCGATGTCGGAGACGAGCGCGTGTGCCGCGAAGTCGTCGAACGCACCGTGCGGGATCTCGGGCGCCTGGACGTGCTCGTCAACAATGCGGCCGAGCAGCACCCGCAGGACACCATCGAGAAGATTACGGCGGATCAGCTCGAGCGAACGTTCAGGACCAACATCTTTTCGTACTTTTTCATGACGAAAGCGGCGCTTCCACATTTTCAGGAAGGCGCCGCACTCATCAACACGACATCCGTCACGGCCTACAAGGGCAGTCCTCAACTACTCGACTACTCTTCGACCAAGGGGGCGATCGTGTCGTTTACCCGCTCCCTGGCGCTGTCGCTGGCGGAGAAAGGCATTCGCGTCAATGCCGTCGCTCCTGGGCCGATCTGGACGCCCTTGATTCCCTCCACGTTTCCCGAGGAGAAAGTGAAGTCCTTCGGAGCCGATGTCCCGCTGGGGCGGCCGGGAGAACCAGAAGAAGTGGCGCCCTGTTATGTTTTTCTCGCATCGGACGACTCGTCCTACATGACGGGTCAAGTCCTGCATCCAAACGGCGGCACGGTGGTGAACGGATAGCGCGGGTGCACCATGCCGGAGCCGCTCCCTTTTCAGCCACAGAGCAAGGAGGAGGCATGCCGAGACAATCGTCACAGAAGAAATCCGGCGAACCGAAATCGCGGAAGAAAGCAACGCCGCGGAAGGAGCCGGATGCCGTAGAGATTCTGAAGGCGGACCATGAGAAGGTCCTGGGGTTGTTCAAACAACATCAATCCGCCGCTTCGGACGAACAAGATTCCTTGGCTAAGCAGATCTTCAACGAACTGGAGATCCACTCGGCGGTGGAAGAGGAGATTTTTTATCCCGCCCTGCGCGAACAGGGCGATCTCAAGGACATGGCCGAACTGGAGGGCGATGACGCCGAAACGCTGGATGCGGCCGAACTGACGGAGGAAGAAGAAACGGAGCAGGACGAAGAGGAGGAAGAGGCAGAAGCCCAAGACGTGATCCTCGAGTCCGAGTCCGAGGAAGAAGGGGAAGACCTGATTACTTTGGCGTACGAGGACCACAAAGCCGTCAAGGAGCTCATCAGCGAACTGCGCCGCCTGGAGCCGACCAGCGACCAGTATCGCGATCGCTTCGCCGAGCTGCGGGAGGCGGTGACGGACCACGTAGGCGAAGAAGAGGAAGTCCTCTTCCCCGAAGCCAAACTGAAGCTGGACACCAAGAAACTGGGCGCCGACATCGTAAAACGGCGTTCGGATCTTGCGTCGTCCATGGCGGCCTGAACGGCGTTCGAACGAGCCTTGCCGGCGCAACGCCCCAGACAATGGCCGGTAGGCTGCCGGCCGGACATCCTCTGCCGTCCGTTGCACGCATCGGAAACGCACCGGAGACTGGTGCGGCGCAGCCGGCAGAGGATCCTGGCAGCCATCGAAGGTTCACCGGATGACATGACCGCTCACGCCATGCTCAAGCGTGCCCCCACTCGATACACGCCAATCGGACGTGCCGGTGCCAGGACGCGGCATCCGGAGCAAAGGGAGCGGCGGCACGCGCTGTCGCACCTGTGATGAACGAGCAGACCGGAAATTCCCAGCGGAGAGAATCCTTGCGCCGCATGCTCCTCGAGCGGCGGCGCGAGGTGCAGCGCGACATCGACGAATCGCTGGCCGCCTATCGCGCGGGGCAGCATCGGATGCGCGAAGAATCGGTTCCCGACCCGGAAGACATGTCCCTCCAGGCCAGCACGGCCGAACAGCGGATTTCCCTCCTGGAATCGCGCAACACACTGCGTGATCAACTGGATGAGGCGCTTCGTCGGCTAGACGAGGGGCTGTATGGCCTGTGCGAAGAATGCGGCGCACCGATCGGAGAGGGGCGCCTCAAAGCTCTTCCCTTCGCCCGCCGCTGCATCGCCTGCCAAGAAAAGGCGGAGTTATTGGAGCAGATCGAGCGGCGGGAAGACCGTGAGGAAATCTAGCGCCTCGCGAAGCTCGTCCCCCATCGCTTGCGCGTTCTGCCCTAGCGATGCCGCCAAGGGCGTGAGCCATGGCTTCCAATCTGATACGTGTCGGCGACCTGGACATCAACCAGGACATGCGCTTTCAGCGCCGGACCTGGAAGGTCCAGCGCATTGGCTGGGCGGTGCTGGCAATGATGATCGTTGGCGCCGCGTCAGGGCTTTTCGGCGGCGGACCGCTGAGCCGGTCCCTCGCCGACGACCCCGCGCTTCCCTTCACAATCGAGTATGAGCGGCTGGGCCGCTACCACAGCCCGCAGACTCTTAGGCTGCACCTGAAGCGCAGCGCGGTCGCCGCGGAACCGTTCACCGTCTGGGTGTCGGACGACTATGCGGCGCGCATCAGGATCGCATCCGCCTCGCCGGATCCTGTCGGCGTCCATCTGGACGGCGGCGGACGCTCCTACCGCTTCAGCATCGACCCTTCGGCGGACGGCCACATCATCCTTCACTTCGAGGCAGAGATCGTCGGCCTCTTGACCGGGTCCATCGGCCACGATCCCACTCACACCGTCCGGATCGCGCAGTGGATCTACCCGTAATGAAGGAGGCCCTATGGACGTCGTGCTGCGAGCAGTCGCGGTGTACCTCTTCCTCATGTTGCTGTTTCGGATCGCGGGCCGGAGAGCCTTGATGCAGCTGACGAGCTTCGATTTGATCTTGCTGCTGATCGTCAGCGAGGCGACGCAGAACGCGATGATCGGAGACGACTATTCCGTCACCAATGCGTTCATGGTGATCATGACGCTGGCGGGCCTGGACATCGCCTTCTCGCACTTAAAGCAGCGGTCGACGTGGCTGGAGAAGTGGCTGGACGGGGTGCCGATGATCATCGTGGAGAACGGCAGGCCGCTGAAGGATCTGATGGACAAGGCCCGCGTGGACGAGGATGACATCATGATGTCGGCCAGACAGTCGCATGGCCTCGAGCGGATGGAACAGATCAAGTATGCCGTGCTCGAGACCAGCGGCGGGATTTCGATCATTCCCAAATCGTCATGAGGGCGCTCTAGAGGCGCCGGAGGATGTCCTTCATCCTGCGGAACGCCTCCGCACGGTGGCTGATGCGATTCTTCTCCTCGGGCTGCAGTTGGGCAAGCGTCCGTCCGAGCTCCGGCACGAAAAACACCGGGTCGTATCCGAACCCTCGTGTGCCCTCCGATGACGTGGTGATCACTCCCTTCAGACTCCCTTCCGTCACTTCCACGGTCCCGTCGGGCATGGCCAGCGCGGCCACCGTCAGGAAAGTGGCGGAACGCTCGCCGAGAGCGACCCCCTCCAGCTCACGGAGCAGCTTCCGGCAATTGTCCTCGTAGGTCGCGCCCTCGCCGGCGTAGCGTGCGGCGTGCACCCCCGGCCTCCCGCCAAGGGCGTCCACTTCCAATCCGGTATCGTCCGCGACCGCCGGCAGCCCCGTGGCTTGTGCGATGGCGACGGCCTTCTTGACGGCATTGGCACGGCAGGTCGCTCCGTCCTCTACGACGTCAGGCGCGGCGGGGAACTCCTCGAGGGTGCGGATGCGGATGTGAAGATCGGCCAGAAGGGCGGAGAGTTCCTCTCCTTTGTGCCGGTTGCGGGTAGCCAGGACCAGTTCCGTCACGCGCTCAGTCCAACGCGCCGATGAGATCCTTTTGGAGAGCCGTCAATCGCTGGATGGCCTGCCAGCCGAGCGCGAGAAACTCGTCCATGTCCTGCTTGGCGAACGGCGTCCGCTCCGCGGTCCCTTGCACTTCGACATAGCGGCCGCGACCCGTCATGACGAGATTCATGTCCACTTCCGCCATCGAATCCTCGGTATAGGCCAGATCGACCATCACTTCGCCGCCCACCTTGCCGACGCTGACGGCGGCCAGATAGTCGGTGAGCGGGAGCTTTTTGATGATGTCCTTCTTCTTCAAGACCGTGAAGGCGTCGGCCAGCGCGATGAAGGCGCCGGTGATGGACGCCGTCCTCGTGCCGCCGTCGGCCTGGATGACGTCGCAATCGATCCAGATGGTCCGCTCACCCATTTGACTCATGTCCGTCACGGCTCGCAAGGCACGGCCGACAAGCCGTTGAATCTCCAACGTCCGGCCGCCCTGCTTGCCCTTCACCGCTTCGCGGGGAGACCGCTCGTGCGTGGACCGTGGAAGCATGGCATACTCGGCCGTGACCCAGCCGGCCCCCTTGCCTTTGAGGAACGGCGGCACTTTTTCTTCGACGGAGGCAGTGCAGATTACCTTGGTGTCGCCCATCTCGATCAGCACGGCTCCTTCCGCATGCTTGATGAAGTTCCGCGTGACCTTGACGGGACGCACTTGATCTTTCCGCCTGCCGTCAAATCGGACCAATCCCGCAATCGCGCTCATCCGTGTCTCCCTTTCCTGAAGGTGAGAGCGAATTATAGTGAAGCGTCGATGCAAATCGCAAACGCAGACTGGCTGTACAAAAACGGCTCTCACGATTTACGAAATGTGTACGGCGGTACGGCTTGGCGCACAGGGAGCGGCATTGCCAGGCTTTTGCCGATCAACTGTCGGAAACTTCCAAAAGCCTCGCCAGAAGCGGGCAGTCGTGGCATCCTGCAGTCGCCCAACCATCCCGGTGGAAGAGGCCGTGCCCCGCCAAATGGCCGCGACCGCAATGGCATGAAAGGTGCAGCCGGAAACTCGGTCTTTGTCTCTTCAGTCCGGCGGTTCGGCAACCGATAGAGCGATGAATATCTGACCGCCCTCAGCGAGAAGCCAGCGAGCATGCCCACATTACCGGACCGGACTCAGCAGCAAGCCCTCCTCGACAATCGCAGCATCCTGGTGGTTGACGACGAGGAGCCCGTCCGGCGGCTTCTCGGCTACTTGCTCCAGTCGCACGGCTACCCCGTGGCCCTTGCAGCGGACGCCCGTGAAGCGCGCCAACGTCTGGAGGAGCAGCCGTTCGCGCTGATGCTCTGCGACGTGAACATGCCGGGCGAATCCGGGATGGATTTGGTCCGCAATATCTTGGAGGAACATCCGTATACCGCCGCGATCATGGTCACCGGCCTAGACAGCTCGGTGCTGGCCAACGCGGCCCTCGAGATGGGGGCCTTCGGCTACATCATCAAGCCCTTCGAGTCCAACGAAGTCCTGATTGACGTGGCCAACGCCCTCCGCCGCCGCCGCCTGGAGATGGAAAACCGCCTGCACCGGGAGAATCTCGAAGACATCGTGCGGACGAGGACCATGGCGCTGCAGCAGGCTCTGGAATGGCTCGAGCGAAGCGAAAAGGAACTGCGCTTGTCGCGGGAGGAAACCATCCAACGCCTCGCCATCGCAGCCGAGTTCCGAGACAACTCAACGGCGCAGCACATCCAGCGGATGAGCCATTATTGCGAGCTGCTGGCGAGAAAGGCCGGCCTGTCCCCCGAACGGTGCGACCTCATCCGGACGGCGAGCCCGATGCACGATATCGGCAAGATCGGCACACCCGATCATGTGCTGCTAAAGCCGGGAAAGTTCACGCAGGAGGAGTTCAGCGTCATCGCCCAGCACGCGGAAATCGGCTACCGGATTCTCAGCGGATCCGACGCGGAATTGCTGAACGTCGCAGCCGTCATCGCGTACACGCACCATGAGCGCTACGACGGCACCGGCTATCCCCGCGGCCTCAAAGGAGAGGCCATTCCCATCGAAGGCCGGATCGCCTCCATCGCCGACGCGTTCGACGCATTGACCACCCAGCGGGTCTACAAGCCGGCCTTCGAGTTGAGCCATGCCGTGGAGTTGATGCTCAAGCACCGCGGCCAGCATTTCGATCCCGACCTGCTCGACGTGTTCATCGCCTCCCAGGACGAAATTGCCAGCATCCACAGCCAATATGCCGATCGCTCGCTCCGCAGCATCCTCTGATGCGCGGCAGCCAAAATCAGCAATTCATTGACCGCTTTTAGCCCGCCGGTTATAGTGGGTTCAACCTGCCGGTAGAGCCCGCGCATCGCTTTCGGCGCTCCTCGATCACCGGATCACTCATTGATATGGAGAGAAAGGCTGCTGTTATGGCGAAGAAATCACCTGCGGTCCGCAAGCGGGCTGCAAGCCGAAACTGGATTGCGTATCTGTGCGAATCGCTGGTCACGTCGGGGGCGATGCCGACCTGGGAGGCCGCGACGTATCTGACGGAAAACCTGTTCGGCGAGCGACCCAATCCGAGACTGTTGGGCCCCTCCAACCCGTACGAGGTGACGGGCCAGTTCCTGCGCAGGCTCTATCATCCGATCGCGGAAGCGGCTTCGCGGGAGGTCGCGCTCCCGTCGTCCTCGATGCTTCACATCTTCACGGACGTGAGCTTGACCGGCAATTCGGGCGTGCTCGTGGTGTTCTTTCCCGGGCAGCACAAGCCGCAGCACCTGCTGCTGCTCGACGCGGTCAAAGCGTGGGATCTGGTGTTCCCGGACGCCGAGTCGTTCAATGCCTGGGCGGAAGCGCGTTACCGCTGTATCGTGCAGGCGCTGCGCGACGCCGTCCTGGAATGCGACGACATGCTCCTGACGTCAGCGATCTAAGCCGCCGTTACGCAGGGTCGTAGTTCAAGTTCGGCGACAGCCATCGCTCCACCGTCTCCACGGCCATGCCTTTCCGCCGGGCATACTCTTCGACTTGGTCCTTGCCGATCCTGCCGACCGCGAAATACCGGGCCTCGGGGTGCGCGAAGTACAAGCCGCTCACGGACGCGGCCGGCATCATGGCGAAACTCTCCGTCAGGGTGATGTCGGTACGCCGCTCGACCTCCAGGAGATCGAAGAGGGTACGCTTCTCGGTATGGTCGGGGCAGGCGGGGTAGCCGGGAGCCGGCCGAATGCCTCGATACCGCTCCCGGATGAGATCCTCGTTGCTCAATTGCTCTCCCGTTCCGTAACCCCATTCACGCCGGGCGATTTTGTGCAGATGCTCGGCAAAAGCCTCCGCCAGCCGGTCCGCCAGCGCTTTGGCCATGATCGAATTGTAGTCGTCGTGATCCCGCTCGAAGCGGCGGCATAGCTCATCGAGGCCGAGGCCTGCCGTGACGGCAAACGCGCCCATGTAATCTTGCCGGGCCGATCCCTTCGGGGCCACGTAGTCCGCCAGCGCCAGATGGGGGTGTCCCGCAGGCTTTTCGGACTGTTGCCGCAGGGTGTGCAGGACGGCCGCCACCGCCTGACGGGAGCCGTCGCGATAGAGTTCGATGTCGTCATCCACCGCGGCAGCGGGAAAGAATCCATAGACCCCGCGGGCCCTGAGCCACCGTTGGCCGACGATTTCGTCGAGCAGGCGCCGGGCGTCGTCGAACAACTCTTTGGCCTTGGGTCCGACCGCCGGGTCGTCGAGAATCCCGGGATACCGGCCCTTCAATTCCCAGGTGTGGAAGAACGGGGACCAGTCGATATACGGCACCAATTCAACCAACGGCTGGTCCGAGATTTCCCGGACGCCCAAAAACGACGGCACGGGGATGTCCACCGACGCCCAGTCGGTGGCCAGCCGGTTGGCCCGGGCCTGGGCAATCGGGACCAGCGTCCTCTGGCCTTTGTCCTGATGTGCCCGTTGCATGGACGCATAATCCTCTCGGACCTGCTGGACGAAGGCGGGCTTTTGGGCGGCATTCATCAGGGTGCCCACGACCCCGACGGCTCGCGAGGCATCCAGCACGTGCACGACCGACGGCTCGTACGCCGGCGCGATCTTCACCGCGGTATGAGCTTTGCTCGTCGTGGCGCCGCCGATGAGCAGCGGCACATCGAAGCCTTCGCGCGTCATTTCCTTGGCAACGTGGACCATTTCGTCGAGCGAGGGCGTAATCAGACCGCTGAGGCCGATGATGTCGGCCTTCTGCTCCCGGGCGGTCGAGAGGATCTTCTCGCAGGGCACCATGACGCCCAAATCGATCACATCGTAGTTGTTGCATCCGAGCACCACGCCGACAATGTTCTTGCCGATGTCGTGCACGTCTCCCTTGACGGTCGCCAGCAGGATCTTGCCCTGCGATCGGACCCCTCCCACCCGCTTCTTCTCCTCCTCCATGAACGGCATGAGATAGGCGACGGCCTTCTTCATCACGCGCGCGCTCTTCACCACCTGCGGCAGAAACATCTTGCCGGAACCGAACAGGTCGCCGACCACGCTCATGCCGGCCATCAGGGGGCCTTCGATCACGGCCAGCGGCGTCGGGTACTTCCTCCGTGCTTCCTCCGTGTCCTGCTCGACGTAATCCGTAATGCCCTTGACGAGCGCGTGTGAGAGGCGCTCCTCGACCGGGGCGTCGCGCCAGGCGTCATCCTTGACCGCGGCCTTTCCCTTCTGCTTGACCGTCTCCGCAAATGCCACCAGCCGCTCGGTGGCGTCGGGGCGTCGATTGAGCAGCACGTCTTCCACGAGTTCCAGCAGATCCTTCGGGATCTCTTCGTAGACGGCCAACTGCCCGGCGTTGACGATGCCCATGTCGAGCCCCGCCTTGATGGCGTGGTACAGGAACGCGGCATGCATCGCCTCGCGAACGACGTTATTGCCACGGAACGAGAATGAAATGTTGCTGATGCCGCCGCTGACCTTCGCCCCGGGCAGGTGCTGCTTGATCCAGCGGGTGGCTTCGATGAAGTCCACGGCGTAATTATTGTGCTCTTCGATACCGGTCGCCACGGTCAGCACGTTCGGATCGAAAACGATATCCTGCGGAGGGAATCCGACCCGCTCGGTGAGGATCTTGTACGACCTGGCGCAGATCTCCGTCTTCCGGGCCAGGGTGTCGGCCTGGCCTTGTTCGTCGAAGGCCATGACGACCACGGCTGCGCCGTACCGGCGGATGAGGGAGGCCTGCTCCACGAATTTCGCCTCCCCTTCCTTGAGGCTGATGCTGTTGACGATCGCCTTGCCCTGAATGTTCCGCAGGCCGGTTTCCAGCACTTCCCACCGCGAGCTGTCCACCATGATGGGTACTTTGCAGATGTCGGGTTCGGAGGCGACGAGCCGCAGAAACCGCTCCATGGCCGCCTTGCTGTCCAGCAGGCCCTCGTCCATGTTGACGTCGATGATTTGGGCTCCGCCTTCCACCTGCTGCCGCGCCACGGACAAGGCATTCTCGTAATCGCCCGCCAAAATCAGCTTGGCAAACGCGGGAGAACCGGTGACGTTGGTCCGCTCGCCAATGTTGACGAAGTTGGAATCGGGGCGGATCGTCAGGGCCTCCAGCCCGCTCAGGCGCGTGTAGGGCTCCACGGTGGGAATCCGCCTCGGCGCGAGCCCGCGAACCGCGTCAGCAATGAGGCGGATATGCGCCGGGGTCGTGCCGCAGCACCCTCCAACGATGTTCAGCCATCCGTTGTCCGCCCACTCCCGGAGTTGAGGCGCCAGCGACTCAGGCGTTTCGGGAAAGCCCGTCGGCAGCAAGGGATTGGGCAAGCCCGCATTGGGGTGGGCGCTCAAATACACCGGCGCGATGCCGGACAACTCTTCGATCAGCGGCCGCATTTCCTTGGGCCCCAGGGCGCAATTCATCCCGACGCTGAGGAGCGTCGCGTGCGAAATGGAATTCCAGAAGGCTTCGACCGTCTGTCCGGTTACGCCCCGGTTGCTGCCGGCCTGTATGAACGTCACCGAAGCCATGATGGGCACCCGCCGGTAGCCTTGGTCGAAGATCTGCTGGATCGCGAAGAGGGCCGCTTTGGCGTTCAAGGTGTCGAAGATCGTTTCGACCAGCAGCACATCGACTCCGCCGTCCAGCAGGCCGCGCACCTGGTCGGCATAGGCGGCCACCAGCGCCTCGTAGGTCGTTCCCCTGGCGGCCGGATTGTTCACGTCGGTCGAAATCGAAGCGGTCTTGGTCGTGGGACCGATGGCGCCCGCCACGAAGCAGCGCCGGCTAGGCTGCGCCGCCTGCACGGAGACCACCGCGCGCCGCGCGCACTCTGCACCGGCTTTGGAGAGCTCGTAACCCAGGGCTTCCATCTGATAATCAGCCAGCGAGATGGCCTGTGAGTTGAAGGTATTCGTTTCGACGATGTCCGCGCCGGCCAGGAGATAGTCGCGATGAATGGCTTCCACGATCTCCGGCTGCGTGAGGTTCAGCAAATCGTTATGGCCTTTGAGATCCTTGGGCCACTCGGCAAACCGTTGACCGCGGAACGCCGCCTCGTCCAGCCGGCGCTGTTGAATCATCGTGCCCATCGCGCCGTCGAGAACCACAATGCGTTCCCGCAACAACGCTTCGAGCTCGGATGTCGGATTGTTGGGCATAGTGTCCTTTTCGACTCGGATTGTTACGCGTCCCTTCGGGCGATCATACTGGAAGGGATTTCGGACGCACAAGCGCGGCCGCTGTTCCTTGACATCGTTTCTGGGCGTCGATACGATGCACCGAGGAGAAGGAGAGCTGATGTTCCATCTCCAGACGGCCTGCCGAACCGCCCTGCTCCTCGTAGCCGTTGCGGTCTTTCCTTCCTCCGCGGCCGCGGGTCCTTACTTCGAAGACGGATTTTTGGGCCTCACTCAACAGGAACTCCATGCCAAGCTGGGGATGCCGCAGGCCGTGCGCGACCGCAAGTCAGCGCTGCGCGTGTTCACGTACTATCCCATCAGCGACTGGTCCCGCTATTTCAGCAAATTGGTGTCGCCGGAAAACGGCGAAGATGTATACACCTACAAACGCGACAACATCGACGTGCGGTACTCGTTCAGCTACACGGTGGATCCCACGGATGAAAGCGAAACGCGTCCGCTGTTCGTGAAGCTCGTAGACATCGAATTTTCTCCACCTGTGCCGCTGTCCCAGATCCCGTCGCTTGTGCCCGAATTCCGGCCGTCGACCGACCCGGCGGGGCCCGCGTTCCGCTCGAATATCTGGATCCTGCTGTTCAAAGGTGGCCCGTCGCCGGACGCCCGCTTCATCATACGGGAAAAGGGCAAAGAGCAGCTCGACTGGTCGCTGACCTACCAGCTGTTTTCTCTGCAGGGCCTCCCCGATCGGCTGACGACCTCCGCGCCGATCGACCGCATGGAAATCAGTGCGCAGAGCCTCCAGCTCGTGACGCAGCGGCAACGCCACACTCACGAAGCGATCATGAACCCGTACTCCCCTGAATTCGCGCAGCAGCCGGCTGCGCCCGCAAAGAAAACCAAGCCGATTCCCATGCCGAAGTACGCAGAATAGGCCCGTTGTCTGGGAACAGGACGCTCAGCGGGGAATTTGGTCAGCGCGGTTGTGCTGCGCCTGGCCCGCCGCCGTTGCCTTCTGTTTCAGCCTGTCCATCGGGCCGTCCTCGCTCACGTACATCAGGACCGGGGCCCCAATGGCCAACGCGATGAGGAGACAGAAGCCCAACATGCGAACGAGCTGGCTCTTGCTGAGGTACATCATCAACAGAAGCACGACGGCCGCCGCGGCGGAATAGGTCACGATGCGGGATTGGGCCGGATTCATTCCCTCCAGGGGTACCCAGAGGGACGGGACCTTGTCTTTCAACTGGAGCCGTTCGCCAAGCTGCTGCGCCTGTTGTTCGAGATTCCGCGCCTGTTCTTTGACCTGCGCCTGCATCGACTGAAGCGCCGTCGGCGGGGGCGGGTCGGGCCGCTCGTGGGTCTTCACCTTGGCGCGATATTTTTCAGGAATGGTCTCGAGCGCGTCGGTATACACCGGCGTTCCACGGTCGTCGATGTAGGAATAGGACGTGGCGGCGTGGAGGGGATCGGCCCCGAAGAACATCAGCACCCCGAGGCAGAGCAGCGGCGCGGTCGGCGCACGGCGAATTGTGACGGCTGTTTCCATGGGGTCCGCCTTTCTCTTCCGAGTATAGCCGTTCATCGCCTCGAGGCGGATAGAATAGTGATTTTTCACGTTCCTTGACTCCCCTTTTTCCCGCTGTTAGCATGCGCGCGCTTTGGACACTGCTATGATCCAAGAACCGGACACGCACAGCCCGGCTGAGGCCGAAGAACCGTCCTTTATCCGCCAACGCCCGGTCCGCATGGCGATTTACGCCGGCCTGGGGATCTTCGTCTTGTTGACCATAGTCTGGCCGATGATCACGCACCTTCGCGATCCGGATTTCCAGAAGCATATCGAGCAGCATCGCGTGATGGTGGGCATGTCGAAGGAACAGGTGCTGCAGGCCTGGGGAGGGCCGCAGACGATCAATACGACCTTTACGAAGGACGGCGTGCGGCGGGAGGAATGGATTTACGAAGATTGGGAAAGCAGCGCCGTCGTCAAGCACCGCTACTTGTACTTCGAAGAAGGGATCCTTGCGGGCGGGTGGTACCAAGGCTCGGGCGAACGGCGCATTCCCGAGGTGCCGGCCGACAAGCCGCACCCCAAGCTATCGCGCTAGCGACGGACGTCCGCTAGCGCGGCGCCTCCCGGACCGACAGGCGCAGTCGACTCAACAACGTCTCGGCCCGCGCATGATCCGACGACTGGACGAGCACGCGCGACACCAGACAGGCCACTCCGGGGTAGAGGCTGCTGACATGCTCTCCGTGGATGACATAGGCGATGCCGTTGCCATCCAATAGGCTTTTGATCAGCGCGAGTTCGCCGACGTCCTGCGCGTGCGTCAAATGTTTCAGCATGTCCGTGGATCCGGGATGCGCCGGCCGGGCTACGGCGTCTCGGTGATGCGGGCGCGCCGCTCCTGGCCCGGTCCACCTGAGATCGTAAGCACTCGCTTCCATTCGCGCACCTGGTAGATCGCCCAGGCATTGGGCTGCCCCTTGTAGTAGGCGGTGGGATCTTCCCCGCTGGCATTCAGGAAGATCGGTTCGGTGAAGCCTTCCTCCAGCACGTAGTCGAGGAGCGACTCGGCCGTGAAGCCGCTCCCGCGGAGGCTCACCTCGGCCAGCACGTTGAGGATCTCGTCCGGGTCCTGCACGGTAATGGGATTCATGCGGCAGATGATAACGACGGCCGCCTGAGGAAGGCAAGAACATGGCATCTCGCAAGACGACGTCCCGCTTTCTCGAGGCCCTGCTGAAGATCATGGACCGCAAACACCATTGGGCCTGGGACCATTTTGCATCCGGGCGCCTGACGAAACCGCAGTTGAAAATCCATTTCCAACAGGAATATGCCGTCTACGTGAGGGACTTCCCCGTATTTCTCTCCCGCATCCATGGGCGGAATCCGCCGCCGTCCGTCAGGCGCATGTTGGCCGAGAACATCTACGAGGAAGATACGGGCGGGCAGTCGTTCGGCAAGTCCCATCCCGAGTTGTTTCTCACGATGATGGAAGGTTTGGGCTTCTCGCGCAGCGCGTTCGAGCGGGTGCGTCCCCTGCCGGCCAGCCGAACCTATCGAGCCTGGCTCGAAACGATGTCCCAGCACCGGCAGTGGGTCATGGGGGCCGCCGTCCTGGCCATCTTCGTCGAAGGCAGCGTCAAGGACCGAAAAGAAATACTTGAACCGTCCAAGCCGAAAAGCGCAGAAGAGATAGAGGAGCTGATACGGCGCCATCCACTGGTCGCCCATCATGGCGCCTCGCCCCGGTGCATGGATTTGATCCGGGCCCATCAGCGAGTCGAAGCGGGTCATCGTCACGATGCGTACGACATGGTCGTTCACCATACGCCCCCTCGCCTCCAGCGGTCGGTTTTGGCCGCGCTCACGCACAGCCTGGTTTTGTGGAGTGCCTACCGCGATGCGGTCGCGAAAGCCTGCCGTATTGCCCGCGCGTAACCGCGCCTGGCTCCTCCTTCACGTCTCTCTATTCGCCGCCGTGCTGCTGTGTCGGCCCCTGGCCGCCTCCGACGCCGTGCCCGACATGCTCTTCGTGCCGGCGGGAGAGTTCACCATGGGCATGTCCGAAGCGCTCGGCGGCTTGCCGGACGAACGGCCGGAACGGCGCGTCTATCTGAGCGCCTTTTGGATCGATCGTCTCGAAGTCACGAATCGGGCGTACGCGGCCTTCGTGTCCGCGACGGGGCATCCGCCGCCGGCCAACCGGAATCGCGCCGTCACCCTGTGGGAGCAGGGCCGCCCCCTCCAGGGAACGGACGATCATCCGGTCGTCAACGTCGACTGGTCCGATGCGGATGCCTTTTGCCGATGGTCGGGCAAGCGGCTGCCGACGGAGGCCGAGTGGGAAAAGGCGGCGCGAGGGACCGACGGCCGCCGCTATCCATGGGGCAACGACTGGGATATTACCAAAGCGAACAGCGCCAGCTATTGGGCGGGACGGACGGTGGACTTTCAAGGCGCGGCCGATTGGGAAGCGTTCTGGATCAAAGGGGACGGCGCGCGGCTGGCGCGGGAGAAAGGACTCAAAGGCGAAGTCCTGACTATGCCCGTCGGCAGTTTTCCCGAAGGCGCGAGCCCCTACGGCGCGCTGGACATGGCGGGCAATGTGGCCGAATGGGTCGCGGATTGGTACGACCCAAACTACTACCGGTCGGCGCCGCTCACGGATCCACCCGGTCCGGCGCGCGGGGCCATCAAAGGAATGCGCGGCGGGTCTTGGCTGAAACCGGCGGTCAGCTTGCGAGGGTCGGATCGCGATTGGGGCGTGATGGACAGCAAACCCAGCGGAACGGGAATCCGCTGTGCGAAAGACGCGTTCTAAGCCGCTGCGGGTGCGTGATACCCGACCGGAAGCGGGGCCTGCAGAAGCCGGAAAAAATCGGACAGCCGCGCGGCCGAGTCGGGATCGAGAGCTGTCAGGCTGATCCCAAATTCTTCAGGCCCGACCCACCGGACGACCGCCTCTGAGATGATGACCGGAGCCTGCTCTCCGGGAAGGGTGATGTGTAGAATCAGGCTGGTGCCGACGGTCAGGGCGGTCTTCCCCTGAATCCGCCACCCATCCCGCGACATATCGGTTACGCAACCCCTCCCCGCCTCTTGTGTGGTTTCATACTCCACGGGACAACTCACCTGAAAGCGCTGAGGCCTGCGTACGTAACGGAACCGCTCATCCACCTCGCCCCATCGCGCCGGCCTTCTTGCTCCGGACGGAGCTCGGACTGCATCTGAAGAAGGCGCGATCCGTTGCACAAGGTGCGCACACCCTGCAGCCCCGACGAGCGCGATGCCCAGCAGACCCGCTATTTCGATCATGCTGATCATAGGCCCTCCCCGCCTGACGTTGCTCTCCTCTGGGAACGAGTCTAGTGCACGGCAGAAGCCTCGTCAGCCTACAAAGTGGGTACCCCGAAAGGGGGGACTGAGGACGAGGCCCCCCGCCCTACCGAATGTGAGGATACAGGTAGAGAAGTCGCTCGACCCGCACGACCGGCATGACGAGGCCCATGCCGTCTTGATCGTGGGAAAAATCGTAGACGATGGATTCGTCGGGAACCAGCACGCCGGCCATGACGACATCGATGGTCACGCGGCTTCCTTGCTGCAGAAGGGCCAGCAGGTGGGACCGCTGCTCCGGGGACGGCACTGCGATGAGCGTGCTCGGCAAATCCTCGTACTTGAAGCGGACCATCCCCCACCTCGTCTGGGTGAACAACGGTCCCAAGGCCACTCGGAATCCGCCGGCCTCTGCATCGAAGGCCGACAGCTCCCCATCCCAGAGGAAGGCGACGGATCGGGACAACGCAACCTTGCCGGCGCGCTTCGCGTCCCGCTCGCGATTGAGCTCAAACAGGCGCTCGCCCTGGCTCGGATCGTGATGCCCATGCCCATACACGACCGGCCAGTCCGGAGGGCGGCCGTCCAGCGCTTCGAGAAAGCCCTCGATGGATGCCGATTCATGGAGGAGCAGCGTGTCGGGGGGCAGGAGGGACCCGACGGCCTCCAGCCGAATGGGAAGGAGCGGACCCACGCCGACCTCTTCCGCGGACGAGGCCGAACCGTGGGTCACGGCACACACGAGTATGAGCGCCCGCAACAGGCTGCGCCTACGCGAGGAGAGACTACTCGGATTGTGAGAACCGGAGATCAAACGCACGTCGAAGCGATTGCACGGCTTCGTTCGTATCCTCTACCACGCCGGCGTGCACCAGCACCTCGAGCCGCGGCGCGGGGTCGAGGCGAGCCAGCATGGCCCGCGAACCCGGGGCCGTTTCCACGGCCTTTTGATAAGTCTTCAGCCACGATTCCGTGACGGCTCGGAGCCCGGCATCCCCGGCCTTCATCCGACCGAGCGCCACCTGTGCAAGCAGCTTGACGATGGGATCGGACTGCGAAATCGTCGCGATGGCCTGACGGAGCGCCGCCTCCTCAGCTTCCGACATGGCTCAGTTCATCGAGCAAGCGCCCGGCCCCCGCGGGTCGCCGCAGGTCCCGCACGGCCCTCCTCCCGACGGAGCCCAGCCGCCCGTCGCACCCACGCCGAACGGCGAAAACTGCTTGTGGAGTTTGGTGGCGCTGCATTTCGGACAGGCCGCCTCCGTTGATCCCTGCACGAGCAACTCGAAGCGATGATTGCATTCACCGCACACATACTCGAAGATAGGCATGGAGAGGCTCCTTTTCGTAGGCGGTATTATAGGATCCGGGACGCCTCTTCGCAATGAGAGGAGACGCAATGTATCAGGAAGAGAAAGTATTCACGCTTCGATTCACGCTGGAGGCGTCGTTCCCCGACGACTACGACGGCGACGAGGACAATCGGGCATGGGCCAGCGAATGGGAAGCCTTGATCAAGCCCGAAGTGCTGAAGACCGTCTTCCAGACGCTGCGGCGTCAACCGGGCTGGACCTCGCACGTTCGGAACCGGGGAATGTCCCCATCCGATGAGATCGAGGTCGTGCTGGCGCGGGATTTCTCCAAGCCCCGCCCTTTTCGGCTATGAAACAGGCGGCATCCCGAGACCTGGGCCTCTATCTCCACGTGCCCTTCTGCCGACAACGCTGCCATTTCTGCGCCTTCTATCTCGAGACCGCGCGCGACGAGCGAATCGCCCGCTTCCGCACGGCCATGGAGCAGGAACTGCGCCTGTACCGGCAAGTGGATGGAGTGGCTGAACGGCCCGTGCGCACCATCTACATCGGAGGCGGCACGCCGACGGTCCTTCCCGCGGAAACGCTGATCGGGTTCTTGTCCGCCGCCCGCGCCACGTGGGCGGTCGATCCGGGGGCCGAAATCACGGTAGAGGCGCATCCCTCCACGGTGACGGCCCAGGATCTGCACAGGCTCCGAGAGGCGGGGGTGACGCGCGTGAGCATGGGAGCAGAATCGATGCTGCAGCAGGACTTCCCACCGCTGGGACGGCCGGGAACGGTGGCGGACACCAGGGCCGCCGTCGCTGCGGCGCGCGCCGCCGATATGGTCAACGTCAATCTCGACTTGATGTACGGCCTCCCCGGACAACGCCTGGAGGCATGGACCGAATCACTGCGTGCCGTGCTCGATCTGGAACCGACGCACGTCTCGTGCTATGCGCTGACGATCGAGGAAGGGACGACGCTCGCGCAGCAGATCGCCCGCGGCGACGTCCCCGCTCCCGACGAGGCCCTGCAAATCGCCATGGACGCCGCCGCGGAAGACCTGCTGGCCTGGGCGGGGTACCGGCGATACGAAATCTCGAACTACGCCAAACCGGGTTGGGAGTGCCGACACAATCTCCGGTACTGGACGAACCAAGACTATCTGGGCCTCGGCCCGAGCGCCCAATCGTACGTCGATGGCGTGCGCTTCGGAGTCGTCGACGATTTGACGGCGTATCTGGACGAGTTGGCGCAGGGGCGCTTGCCCACGGTGGACTGCCGGCCATTGTCTTTGGAAGACCAACGTACGGACGCCCTGGTGTTCGGCCTCCGCTTGACGGACGGGGTGCCGCTTCGGATCGTCGACGGTGCCGCGCAGGAGGTTCCGGCCAAGCTCGAGCGACTGATCGCCCGGGGCCTCCTTGCGTCCGACGGCGATCGCGTGAGCCTGACGACGCTGGGCCGGCAGTACGCCGACACCGTGGCAAGGGATCTTTTTTGACCCTTGGATTCCTCGCGGACGGCCGCTCAGTGGCGGACGACGAGCACATGGAGCACCGCATCCGCCAGTATGCCGCCCCACGCGAGTGCGTTAAGTCGGACCAGGGACCGGTTCCCTTGCTTCCAGAAATGGATGACCGCGAGCACGAGGCAGACCTGCGTGAGCAAGGAAAAAGGCCGGTGCAGATGCGCCGACACGACCCCGCGCTCGCTGGCGATGGCGGACGCAGCCGCCAGGAAATAGCACGTGAACGCACCGATCTGGAGCCATCGGCCTCTGCCCTGTTCCCCCCGCCTCACGACAAAGACCAGCGCCGCCGTCAGGCACACGATGACCACCAACAACAGCAACGGAAAGAGGGGCCACCACACTCTGCCATCGAGCATGGGTGGCGACTGTAGCAGCCCCTTGCAGAACGGTCAATGAGCCGGGCCGCCGTTGACAATAGCCCTCCGTGAGGAGGAGACTATCTGCCATGCCAGTCAACATGGATCCATCCAAAAAGCGACGACGCCAGCGGACGCAGGCAGGCGAGGCAGCTGGGGCCGGTCCCGAGCAGGCTCCCACTCATGCCTTCGGTGAAGAAACCGCGGCGGATCGCGAAAAAGATCTCGCCGACGCCGAATGGAAGAACCTCTGGGACGCCACTGAAGTGATCGACATGGACAAGGTCTGAGCGCGGCCCGATTGGCCGGCGCTCACAGCCGCTAGCCGGGCAGGAAGAAGAACGCCACCGCCAGCATCGCATAGACCCCCAGCAGCATGACGCCTTCCATCCAGTGAGACTCCCCGTCCACCGCCACGAATCCTAAGATCAGGACGGACATCGCGACAGCCGCCACCTCGAAGGGGGTGAAAATCAGGTCGAGCGGGTGATCTCCGATGACGTAGCTGGCAAACACCAGGACCGGCGCGACGAAGAGCGCGATCTGCATGCTGGACCCCACGGCAATGCCGAGCGCCAGATCCATCTTGTTCTTCATGGCCATTAGCACGGCCGTGGAATGCTCCGCGGCATTGCCGACCAGCGCGACGAGGATCACCCCCACGAAAATCTGCGTCAACCCCAGCCGATGGGCCGTTGGCTCGATGGCGCCGACCAGCAGTTCGCTCATCACCGCAATCAGCACGGTCACACCGGCAAGCACGCCCACCGAGAGCGGATAACTCCAAGGCCGCTCGCCGAGGTCTTCCGCGTCGTGGGACCCGGCCGACACGAGATGGCGGTGCGTCTTGAGGGAAAACGCGAGGCTGAGACAATAGATGACGAACAAGACGACGGAAATGAGCAAGCTCAGCTCATGCTCGATCCTCACGCCGCGGTCGGCGGCGGTAAAATGGAACAGGGCCGGAATGACCAAACTGACCGCGGCCAGGACCAAGAGACTGGAGCCGACGCCCGCCGCGGTCTGATTGAACCGCTGCCGCTCGTATTTGATGCCGCCCGCCACCATGGACGCTCCCAGGACCAGCAGAATGTTCCCGATGATGGATCCGGTGAGCGAGGCCTTGACCACGTCGTGCAATCCCTCGCGCAGGGCCACGAGCGCGATGATCAGTTCGGCGGCGTTCCCCAGCGAGGCATTCAGCAGGCTCCCGGCGGCGGCGCCCGCGTGGCACGTCAAATGTTCGGTGGCGCGGCCCAACAATCCGGCCAATGGAATGATGGCCAGAGCGCTGGAGAGAAAGATGTACAACGGATCGGCACCGAGCAGCGCAAGGGCGACCGTGAAAGGGACGAACAGCAGGAGCCAGTCGAGACGGGACACAAAAAGGTATCGCACGAGGCGGGACGGTATCACGGCAACGTCGATTTGTCGATGAACGTGCCGCCGGCAAGGGAGTTCATGCCCGGGCGCCGGAATCGAGCGCAAGCTCCGACAATCTATGGATTTACCTTGCTGAGCGTGAGCGGGCGTTGCGGTATAGAGATCGACCTTGAACGGACGGGCATTATTGAGTTGAGACCGGCAGGGAGCATCGGGTATGTATTGGCACCTGCCTTTGTTGCGAGCCTATGCCCACACCAGCCACGCCTCAAACAATCCCAGACATTACCGAAGAGAGCCGAGTTGGTGCCGGCGACGGATTCGAAGCCCGGGTGATCGTCTTCAACTGTGACTGCCACACATACCAGCAGGTCATCGATCTCTTTTGCCGGTTCATTCCCGGGATGACGTCCTCGAAGGCCTTTGAACTGGCGTATCGCATCGACCACGAAGGAGAAGCGGTCGTGTTTGCGGGCGGATCGGAGCAAGCGGAGGACATCGCGGCCAAGCTGGCCGCCGGAGGCTTGCGCGTCGCCGTCCAGTAGCCGCGTGGCCTACTTATGCTTGGCTTTGCCTTTCGAGGATTTGGCAGTTGACCGGGAAGGCTTCGCGTGCGACACCGTGCGTGATTTCCCCGCCTTAGCCCCTGCTTTCGCGCCGGACTTCGAGGAAGCGCTCGACTTGCCCCCTTTTCCAGGCTTGACCGGGACCATGTACGTGGAGGTACGGTTTACCTTGGCCAACTGCTCCCCGCTCAGCACGCGAACTTGATAGAGTTCGAAGAGCTTGCTGATGGCCTTGGCATCGCCCTTGCGCGCCGCGTTGAGCAAACGGCGGCGCTGGTTCATCTCCTCTTCTTCCGTGTGGGAGGCAGCGCGTCGTTCCATGCCGGTCCTTTCTTCAGACTGCCCAGAGCGCATCCGGGCCCCATCACGGCGAAAATCAGGCCCGGAAAAATCGGCGAAGTATATCAGAATAAAAAGGAATTTTAAATATTCTCCACCTGCGTCCCGCCGGCAGCAGCCACTCGTGCAGACAGGGCATGTGAGCCCTCCAACCGGGGGTTCCGCCGTTGAGCGGCCGGAGCGCGCCCGCGTATAATCCTGGCAAACATTCGTTGTCCAATCCATTTCTCCTGAGGAGGACCGGTACCGTGGAACATCATGCGCCCGCTCAGTCACCCGTCGTCGACGACCCCAATGCGCGCGAATTGCTTCGCCAGGCATTCGAGCAGACGGCCCGCTGGCAAAAGGATTTCAAAGGCTTTACCGCCGACTTGACCGTCAATATCAACGGAAAGACCACCAGCGGCCCCGTCATGGTCAAGGGACCTCGCGAGGTCACCGTGCAGCTGGATAATGCGGAAGTGCAGAAGTGGGCGCAGGAGCAGCTAGGGATGATCGCGGTCCATCGCGGCCCGCGCACCTTTGAAGAGTCGGACGGCAAATACACCCTCACGATGGAGGAGGACGGCCATCCTTTCGGCACCCGGCTCGATATCCATGGATCGAACTCCTACTATCGCATCAAGGACAAGCGGATCACGCAGATCAACCGGAAAATGGCCCATCCCGGAATGGCTCCCTTCGCCTTCACGATCAACGTCGAGGAAAGCGCCCTGACGCAGGAGGGGAAAAACCTCACGACCCGCTACACTGTGTACTACTACTCGCCCGCGGACGGGAAATTGAACAACGTGGAAAGCTTCACCGACACCCATGTCCGCGTCGGCGCGTCGGATCTGCCGGCCACGCGCCGCATCATCAGCTTCGAGCACGGCGCGGTGGTCGTGAAGCATCTGACGTTCTCCAACCATCGGCTGCTCTGACGGCTCGTCGTGCCCATGGATCTGCGCACGTCATTTCCGAGGAGCATGCGGCACCAATTGGGCGGATACGCGCATCTGGCACGGATGATCGACAAGTGCAGGGCGGTGCTTTCGGGCACCGAGGGCGAGTACATCTACCCCTGCCCCCTCGATGAAGCACTCCTGGAGTTTGCCGGGATCGCAAGCGCAGACTTCACCGAGGCGGTGAAAGCGCATCCTGACGACCAAGGGGTCGTCGACTGGTTTCTCGGCGCCGCCAAACCGCATACCGCGGCGGAACGTGAGGCATGGAATCAAGCGCTGTTGCAGCGCAGGCCGAGTTCTCCTGAAAGCGCCGAGCGGTTCAAGCAGTATCGTGACGCGGTCGATCCCACGCGCACCGACGTCACAACCTGGGCCGACCTTCAGGATCTCGAGGAACGGCGACCGGTCCCCAGGCGGGAACCGGTCGCGCACGGCGGGCCGCCACCATCGAGCTAGAGCGGGGGGACGACTCCCGCGAACGTCAGGAGATCCGTCATGCGGAATTGACCTGGCGTGGCCGACGGGAGCGTCGGGCGCCAATTGGGTTCCCTGGCGAGGAACGACGACGAGTCGGCCTTCAGCAGGCTGATGATCACCTCTCCCACGATCCGGCTTCCAACCGGTCCCAGTCGCCTCCCCCCTTCAAGCACTTCGGCTTCTTTGAGGATGTAATACCACAGCGGGGTGCTGCGCTCGAAACCGAAGGGTTGGATGTCCGCCAGCTGTTCCGCACTCAAGATCGGAGCCCCCAGCACGCGGGCGAACGCCTGGCCCGATGGGAGGCCGAAGTTCACGTGGCGCATGAGGTTTCGCGACGCCAGTGACTGGATGCCGTCAGGCGGCAGACCGGGCGACGGTCCGCGCGAGCCCGGCAGATCCATAAGGACGCTCGACAGCTTGCCGTCGATCATCTTGTTGGGGCGCACGTTCCCGTCGCTGAAATCGAAGAACGTCTGCCAGTCCACAAAGCGGCGCGGCGCGCGTTTCCCTCCCCGCAGATCGCTGGGATCAGGATCATTCGGATCGGCCGTGTCGTCGAACGCGAAGACAAAGACCGGCGATCCCTCGTTCGGCCCGAAATTCAGCCGATAGCTCGGCCGCACCTGAGAGTGGCCGAATCGGTACGCCGCGACCGAGAATTCGATCGGAATCATCGGATTGCGCTTGGCATTGCGCAGATGACCGGCCGTCGCCGGATCGTCCAAGTTATAGAATCGCGCGCCCCGGCGCAGGATGTCCTCGACGCGCTCCTGCCCGATCGTGATGGGCAGAAATTCGTTCAAGACGATCCACTGGTAGTGCCAGCGCACCAGACGCTGCGCGCGCTCGAAGATTTCGGCGGGGCTCATGGTCGAAAACGACGGCTGCGCCACCAGGTGGTCGGTGACCGCATTGTGAAAGCGGAGCATCGCAACATGGAGCTGGCTGATGATCACGTTTTCATCGTTGCGAGGATCTCCGACGATGGCTTGCAGGCCCGCATCGCGCGGCACATCGAACCGCTGCGCCCCCTTGCGCGAGACCGCTTCGGAGCCTGGAATGGGGTCGACGCGCAGTTTGATGTAGCCCGAGCTCGTGTCGTAGAGGCGGGGCGACTCCTGCGGCCCGTTCCCGTACACGCTGTCGAGATCGAACGCGGCGGTGCGGAAATTGGTCGTCGCGCGAGGTTCCGTCTGTTGCTGAAGCGCCGACTTCAAATCAAACGTCAGATCGTGATCGATGAATTGGCCGAGAAACGTCATCCCGGCCGTCATGGCGGGATTGTCGGGATTCTGCGGGCTGTGCACCGACGGGTTGAGCACTGATTGCACCGGATCGGTGAGCAGATCCTTGGCATCCAGGGCGCCGCCCTTCTGGCCAAACTTCTTCACTTGCTCACGCACCTCATTATTTGTCGGTGGGGCAAAGGCGGGCAGACCTGGAAACATGCGGACGAAGACGTCCTCCGGCCGGGAAGGTCGCTCCGGCTGAGCCACCTC